>NZ_LDUI01000006.1:0-136057 GCF_001043555.1 Chromobacterium sp. LK1
TGAGCTCGGTTTCAACGCCGTATCGCCGACGCGCAGCAGATCATAAACAGATTTAAGGCTGGTAGGCGAAGTAGACGTGGGTGTGAGCCGGTTTCAGATCCTTGAACAGGTCTTCCAGCCGCGGGTCGCCGAAGGTGGTGAGGCGTTCCCCGGCCAGCGACTGGCCGGCGCGGAAGAAGTACGGCCGGGTCTTGGCGCCGAACACGGTGACTTGCCACACCCAGGGGATGTCCGCGGTCCACAACTGCTGGCCGGCGCGGTTGATGCCGGCGCGGAACGGTTGCGGTTCGCTGATGGCGATGCGGTAGCCCATGCCGGCCGCCAGCCGGGTGAAATAAGGGATGGACAGGCCGCCGGTTTCAGCCAGCTTGGCCAGCACCGCCTGCTGGCGCTGCTGGTAGGGCGCGTCCGCCGGCGGGGCCAGCCCGCAGACGCGTTCCCAGTCCGGCAGCAGGCCTTCGGCCAGCAGCGGCGTGGTGGCGCCCACCAGTTGCCGCGCGCTGTTCTGCGTGCGGTCCAGCGCCGCGCCTTCGCTGCCCAGTTCGGCCAGCAGGCGCGGGCCGTCCGGGCTGTAGCTGGTGGGCGGCAGCAGCCGGGTCAGCAATTCGCTATGCGGGGTTTGCGGGTTCATTGCAGCCCCCTCACCGTGACTTTGCCCAGGCGCAGCCATTCCACGGTTTTCTCATTCACCGTCGGTTCGATATTGGTGGCCGGCGACAGCAGTTGGCGGTCCACCACGCCGGGCAGGTCGGAGATCAGCGCTTCCAGCCGGCTCTTGTACAGCTTGCTGCCGGGCGCGAGGCTGGAGAAGTGGGCGGCCAGCGCCTGGCGCAGCGGTTCGGTCAGCGCCTGCACCGTGGTGCCGTCCACCGCCAGCCCCACTTCGATGTCCACCGGCCGCGGCGTGGGCGCCAACACCAGGCAGTTCTTGGCGGTGACCGGGCGCAGGTCTTCGATATGGGCTTGCACCGCGGCCAGGGTATCGGCCGAGGGCAGGTTGTCCTGGGCGGTGATCACCACGTCCACGGTGCCGAGGCCGCGGCGCAGCGGGTAGACATAGGCGGCGGACACGCCGGGCACTTCCAGCGCCCAGCGGCGGTAGTCGTGGCGGTTGCCGCCGGCCGGCGGGCGGCGGATCAGTTCCAATAGCCGCGCCAGCAAGGCGGCGTCGTCTTCTTCGTCCACGCCGCCGTCCATGCTGACGAAGCTGACGCGGCTGGCCAGGCCGCTGGGCGCGGCCATCAGTTCGGCCACCGCGCCGGCCGGCCTGTTGCCGGCCAGACCGGGCAGGTCCGCCGCCACCGCCACGCTGCCCTGCCCGTCCGCGTCCAGCTGGCCGGCGGCCTGGGTGGTGTAGAGCTGCTCGCCCAGGCGCACTTTCAGGCCGGCGGCGAAGCTGGCGCCGGCATTGCCGCTCAGCTTGAGCTGCCCCTTGGCCGCCACCGGCGGCTTGCGGCTGAGGCCGCGCACGCGGGCATGCTGTTCCAGGTAGTCGCGGTCGGCGCTGTCCGGGAAGATCTGGCGGGCGATCCAGCTCTGGTGCTGGTACAAGCCTTCCACCGCGCTGGCGACCGAGCTGGCGCGCACGAAGAAGTCGCTGTCGGGGCCGACGTCGGCATCGGCGCGCAGGTTTTGCAGGTCGCGCAGCAGCGCGCCGCGTATGGTTTCAAAATCCGGGGTGGACAAAGGCATCAGGCTATCCTCACATGGTGTTGGAAATGTCGGGTCTGGCCGCCGGCTTCTTCCACTTCAACCAGCAGCAGCAGGCGGCCGCTGCCGGGGCGCTGCGCCTGCACGCCGACGCGGCGGGCGCGGCCGTCGCGCAATAGCGGCTGCAGGGCTTGTTCGGCGTACTGGCAGGCGATCAGGTCGATCTGGCTGGTGTCCTTGCTGCGCGACAACAGGTGCAGGCGCGAGCCGAGTTCGGGATCGGCCCACCAGCCGCCCAGCGGAGTCATCAGCCGCAGGTAGACGGCGTTGGCCAGGGTGTCGGTGGTGCCGCCGGCGTAGTCGCCGGTGATGGGGTCCAATAGAGGGTCCATGGCGTTATTTTCCGGGTTTGCAGGGGTTGGGGATAAGGGACGCGGGTCAGTGCCGGCAGGCGTTCAACAGCGCGATATCAACGGCGTTGTTGGCGAAAAGCTTGTGTTACAAAGGTGGACTGGTCGTACCGTGCACGCCGCTATGTTGGTGGCCCACCAGGCTCTTGCCGCCGGCCACCACGTCGCCGCTGACGGTGACGCCGCCCTGGATGGCCATGCCGCCATTGCCTTTGATCTGGCCCTGGGCCACCAGCTGCGCGCTGGTGCTGAGCGTGGGCGTGGTGAAGCTGGCCTGCTCGCTGGCGTTGACCTGCCAGTTCTTGCAGCGCAGGCTGAAGGTGTCGCATTCCACTTCGATCAGCCGGCCGCGCTTGAGCACGATCTTGCTGCCTTCGTCGCTGTACAAGGCCACTTCGCCGGGCTTGAGCTGTTTCAGCCGGTAGTTGCCATGCTCGGTGGCGATCACCACGCCGTGGCTGCTGCGCCCGCCCAGCGGCAGCACCACCGCCATGCTGCCCGGCGGCGGGTTGGCGCTGTAGCCGTAATGCTGGAACAGTTCCGCGTCCTGCAGCTGTTCGCCGGCCAGCGCGTCGGCCTGCACCGTCTGCACATCGCCGCTGCTGTCCACCCGGGTCAGCACCGCGCGGAAGCCTTGCCGCACATTGCTGAAGGCGCGGCGGATTCTTTGGTCTACGTCATTCCACATGGATTCAACCTTTCCGTTAGTTCTTGCGCATGACCGGCAGCCAGCGGCCGTCTTCTTTCAGCGTCAGCCGGGTGGTGCAGCCCTGCCCGCGCCCGCCGCTGAAGGTGCGCGCCATCAGGAAGTAAGTGCCGCCCTTGATGCCGTGCGGCTCGCTTTCCACCTGGATGCGCTGGCCGGGCTTCCACAGTTCGCCGGCGCTGTTGCGGTGGCCGGCGACGGTGGCGCTGAGGGTGTAGCCGGCCAGCCTGGCGTCGGCCAGTATCTTGTCGGCGCGCGCCGCCAGCTCCGCGACGTTGGCGGCGTCCGGCTCCACCATGATGCGCGGCTTGTGGTAGGGGACGTCCGGGTCCGCCGACTGGTGCTTGAGATCGTGGCGGCCCGGGGTCAAGGCCTGGCGATGGCCCTGGCCCAGCAGGGTCAGCTGCGAGTAGCGCGGCGCGTGGGAGCGGGTTTCGCTCAGGCTGAGCACATTATTGCCCTGGCCGTCGCGGCGCAGGATCAGCTTGGCCTTGGCCGGCGCGCTGTAGTCCGGGCCGCCCACCACCAGGGTGCCGTCCGGATCGAACCAGGCGGCCAGGCCATTGGCCGCGGCGGCGCGGTTGAGCACGTCCCAGGCGCTATTGCCCGGGTCCACGCTGATTTTCTCGATCTGGCCCTTGGCCTTGGCATCCACCCGCACCCGGCTGACGCCCAGCGGCTTGACCACGTTTTCCAACACGTCGCTCAGCGTCATGCCCTTGCCGGTGAACAGCGGCGCGCTGCAATCCAGCAGCATGCCGGCCAGGTCGCGCCCGGACAGCGTCAGCTGATGGCTGCCGGCGGCCACGCTGTGGCTGATGTCGTCCACCCGGCCTTGCAGCACGATGTCCGCGCCCACCAGCACCTTGACCTCGGCGCCCGGCGCCACGCTGGGCGGCATCTCGCCGCCGGGCAGGCCCAGCGACACCTGCCAGGCGTCGGCGGCCATCGCCAGGTCGGAATCGATGCTGTACTGGGTCCAATAGCGATGGGCCTTGCCGGCGATCTGCAGGCTGACTTCGTTTTTGTCCGGCGCGGGCTTAGCGGGCGTAGCCATGGATCAGCTCTCCTGCTTGCAGATGGTTGGGATGGGCCAGCTGCGGGTTCAGACGCAGCAGCTCGGTGGCGCGGCTGCTGTCGCCGTACCACAGATGGGCCAGCTGGCGCAGGTTGGCGGCGGACTCCACCTTGCGGGTGACGATGGGCGGCTTGGCGGCGATCAGGCTGGCGGCGCTGCGCTGCACTTGCAGGCCCAGGTCGCGCAGGCTTTCTATCACTTGGCGCGCGTCCTCGCCCGGCAGCGCCTTGCGCCATTGTTCTATCGTTTGTTGCAACGCGGCGCGCACGTCGCCGGCCACCTGCTCCAGCGCCACCGGCGTCAGCGTCGGTTGCGTGGCTTCGCCGTGGAACAGGCCGGCGGCGGCCTTGGCCAGCGAGGTGGAAGCGGTCAGCTTGAGCAGCGCGTCGATGCGGATTTCATCGGCGGTCCAGACTTCCAGCGCCTGGCCGGCCTGGTTCAAGGAGTCCGACGCGCGGCCGATCTTCTTGGACACGCCATTGAGCCGGTCGCGCATCGCGTTCCAGTCCGCCAGCGTGGCCTGCGGCCATTTCACCTCGGTTTCCCACGACAGGCCGGGCCAGACTTCCAGCTTGACGCCAAAACGCCAGCTGGCGATGTCGTCGACCAGCGAGGTGACTTCGCTGATGAAGGCCTGCGGATAGGCCAGCAGGTCCACCACTTGGGCGATGCCGCGCTGCGCCATGGACGCGAGCTGACGCACGGTGTCGTTCAGTTTCACCCGCAGCGTGCCCAGCCGGATCAAGGCGGTATTGGCGTTCTGCAACAGGCCCTGGGCCTTGGCGAAGGCTTCGCCGCCCAGGCTGCGCGCCTTGGCCGCCAAGGCGTCTATCGCTTCCACCTGCTGCAAGGGTTGCTGGCTGGCGAAGAAGGGATTGCCCGGCGTGGCTTCCACCCAGCTGGCTTCCACGGTGCAGGAGTCCGGCGCGTCGGCCTCGTGGCTGATCTGGTAATCCAGCAGCTGGGCCTTGGGCATGCTGCCGAACACCGGGTGGATCAGCTCGCCCGGCCCGGACTGGTCCAGCGCGGCGACGAAGTCGCGCAGCCGCTGCTGGTAATCTCGGCCCCAGAAGAACACGCTGAGCGACACCTTGCGCGCCTTGCGGCCCAGGTCCTCGACGTCGGCGCCGTCCAGGTAGGGGTATTCGTGCATTGCGTGGTCGCGCTGGGCGCTGTCCACGCTGCGCAGGCATTCAAAACGCACCCCGCGGAAACTGGCGTCCACCAGCGCGCCGGCGGCGGAACCGGCAAACAGACTGAGATTGAACATCAGCTTCTCCTTTGTTGTTGGCTATTGGCGGCGTTGACGGCGGCGACGATGTTGCCGTTTTGGACGTCGACGGTGATTTGAATGGGTTGGGACAACATGCTGCTGAGCTGGGACAGGGTGGCTTGGAGCTGACCAAGGACAATATTTATTTGCTCTGTTGGCAGTTGACTAGTTTCTGATAGCGCGTTCTTTTGGCTAGCGCTCTCGGAGCGGCCACTAGCTTCCGCAATATTAGGTTCTACCTTTTTAGGTTCTACCTTTTTAGGTTCTACCTTTTTAGGTTCTACCTTTTTAGGTTCTACCTTTTTAGGTTCTACCTTTTTAGGTTCTACCTTTTTAGGTTCTACCTTTTTAGGCTCTACCTTCTTAGGATCTGCCTTTTTAGGATCGATTCTGGGAGAACTGGCTTTCTTTGCCTTGTTTTTTTCTACCCCCTTAGTAAAAAACCCTTCAACATTGTTTACTAAAGAATCCACCCAACCCTCCTCCGCCTTTGTCGGAGGAACAGTATCAGCCGCCGCCCCTGGCCCGGCTTGACTTCCCTTCATTTTCCCAACAGCATACTCAGCCTGTTGTTGATAATTCTCACTCTCCATTACTTTGACTACAATTTTCTTCCCATCTTTTTTCCGCGTATATGAAAGCCCGGACATACCAGCAACATTGTATTTGTGCTCTTTATCATCCAGCTTCCCTATGTCTTTATAAATCTCAAAGGGGTTGCCGGTAATGCTGCTAACATCCTTATTTGCTCCCATGGAAAGATAGTCTGTCATTTTTTTCCCACTACCATCCACGGCGATTCGCTCACCATTAGATTTTAGGAAATTCCCTACTGAGCCCGCTCCGGCTAAGTGAGATGCAGCCAACAAACCACTCTCTGTGATAGTAATGCCCGCTACTTTCTTTCCAATATAATCTTTTAAATTCAAATTCGCCCTCTTCATCAGCCGCTGAAGAGTCTGCCAATTTAATTTAGTGTATTCTTTTAAAAATTCATCTTGCACCTGGCCATTTTTTAGCCAATCAGCTTTACTTTTAATATTATTCTTTCCAACCCAATTACCCTTGGCATCAACATAGCCAAGCTTCTTCCCAACAGCCGTAACTTCATTCCTACCAAACTGGTACTTCCCGGCATACCCTAATGTGTTAACTTTCCCAATTGCACCACCACCCTCGGCCTGCCACAAAGTAGCCCCATACGTGGTTTGGGCGGCAGCTTCCTGAAAGTGGCTTACCCCTTTGGCGTTTATTTTTTCAATACCTCCAACAAAAGGCATGCCCTTAGATTGAACCGTTCCCCCTCCTGCTTTTTCCTCTTTATTTTCTTGGCCCCAATACCCCAGAACCCCTTTGCTCAACTCAGTGGCTTTGTCAGCAATTGAGCTTACAATCTGAGTCACCCCACCTTCCGCTTCTTTAGTGGAGTTTGCGGTTGGTTTGGGGCCGTGATCTGGAAATGAAAACTTTCTTGGATCAGTGGAGGCATGGCCTTTTTTAATCGTCCCATCACCCGATTTTCTATCTTCCAAAATTTCAAAGTGGACATGGTTGCCTTTACTTCTATTCCCTGTATTACCCACCGGCCCGACTGACTGCCCCTTTTTAACTGTATCGCCCACTTTCAACGGCGATGGCTTCTGCATATGGGCATAAAGTGTCTGAACGACTTTACCATTCAAGTTGTGCTCAAGAATTACGGTATTGCCGTAACCATTCATATTGCCTTTAAAAACGACCTTCCCAGCCTCGGCAGCGGGTATATCTGTTCCTGCGGGAGCCGCCCAATCTTGGCCACGGTGTGCTTCATGCTTCCCTGTCACAGGATGTTTTCTATCGGGCGACCATTCGCTGGAAACTCGGAATTTTTTACCAGGGTTATATGTAGTCATACCATTTCCTTTGGGCATGCAGATGGCTCACCCGTTTAAGGGCGAGCCATTCAACTAATTAATTACTCCATTACTTTACGCAGCGACAGCAGCTTGATATCGCGGCGCGCTTCGCTTTCCACGCCGTATTTCTCGCCCACTTCCAGCGTGAAGCAGTCCAGGTAGCTGGTGCGCTTGCCGCCCGGCGCCACCGGGAATTCGGTCAACTTGGCGCCTTCGATCGCTTCCCAATCCAGTTCGCCGGACAGCGGGATGGAGACGGTGACGGACAGCTCGTATTCCGAGATGCCGCGCGCGAAACCGCGGGCGCGGCCGCTGCTGTTCATGGTTTTCACCAGCTTGCGGCCGGTCTTGCTGCTGACGTTGAGGTCGATGACGTCGATTTCCTGGCCGTTGACTTCCAGTACGATCGAACCTGCGTATTCTTTCAAAGCCATGTGAATGTCCTTTTCGGTTTCATGTGGGCGGCCCGGCCGGTTTGACAGCGGGCCGCCGGATCAAGCGTTAACGGGGAAAACTAGGCCCACTCGGGTAAGCGCGTTGGGGCAAGGCGGCACCCCGCGTGTTTACCCATTGCCGCTTACAGCAGCAGATCGATACGGCCGGCGAACACATGCAGGCCGTTGACCACGTCCACCGGGATCTTGGCGTCCAGACGGTTCACGTCTTGCGCGTCGCGCTCAACGATCAGGCCGTCCTTGTTGGCGTCCACCGCTTCGATGATTTCCAGTTCTTCCAGCTTGTAGAGCACGTCCAGCAGTTCGGAACGGACCTTGGACGGGGTGCGGTCGGACAGCTTTTCGCGCGGGAAGCGCAGCGCCACGCGCTCGCGGCAGGCGCGGCGCACGTAGTCCAGGGTGCGGATGGTGGTCAGATCCAGCAGCGATACGTCGTCCACACCCTGCGCGTCCTTGGTGTAGGTGCTGATGGAGCGCACGATCTGCACGCGTTCGCCCGGGCCCACTTCCAGCGGGGTCACGCCGTTGTAGAGGGCGTTTTCCTGCTCGGTGCGGCTGGTACGGGTGGCCAGTTCCACCACGTCCAGGCCTTTGAGTTCCAGGGTGTTCAGCGGACGGGCCGGATCTTCCTCGCTGGCGATCACCGCGGCGTAAGCGGCGGCCAGTTCGCCCGGCAGCTTGGCGGAGCCGCGATACCAGGCGGCGCTGACGCGGCCGCTGGCCAGTTTGGACGCGATGGCGCTGACTTCTGCCAGCGCGCCGACGGCGCCGACCACGCCGATGGCGCCGCGTTGCTCCATCGGGCCGGACACGAAGTCCAGGTGGGTGCGCAGCGCGGTGAAGGCGGTGTCGTTGTTGAACGGGTTGACCACGATGTGGTGGCCGCCGCTAACCACGGCCGCCAGCGCCGGAGCGATGTCCGGATCGGCGGCGCCGCCCTTCATCGCGGCCACGGTGATGCCGAGGCCGGCGATCTGTTCCTGCGCTTTCAGCACGATGGCGTTGCCTGCCGCGCCCTTGTGGCGGGCGGTCAGGGTCAGCACTTCCTTGGCGGCGGCGGCGGTCACCGGCAGGTCAGCCAGCTTGTCGACGGCGGCCTTGGCGGCGGCGGCGATCTTGGCGGCGTCGTCGCCGGCGGTCACGGCCACGTCGATGCGGCGGCCGCCGATGAACAGGCTGGCCACGCCGGCGCCGGTGGCCGGGCCGGTGAAGGTGAAGGAGCCGGCGGCGGCGGCGGCGCTGTCCGCGTCGTCAACCGCGATCACGCTGAGTTGCAGATAGGGGTTGGCGTTGATGGCGGCGCGAGCCAGCAGATGGGCATAGGAGCCGCGGCCGAAGGCCTGGGCGGCCTGCTCGTCGCTGAACACGTCCAGCGCGGCCAGAGCCGGCTGGGCCGCATCGGCGAAGCGCTGGCCGATCACCAGCACGCGCTGCGGGTTGCCCGGCAGGGTGCGCACTGCCAGCTTGGTGTTGAACTCGAAGTATTTGCCCGGTTTGCGGATGGATGCCGGGATCTGGTCGAAGCTGATGTTGGGGCTGGCCATAGAATATGGGCTCCTGGTTGATGCGGTTGGGGAAAGGCGCCGCGCCGGACGGCGCGGCGGGATACTGCGGAAAAATCAGGCGGATGGCGGCTGCTTGACCACGTCCTGGGCCTTAACGCCCGGCTTGCCGTCCAGGCTGTAGTCCAGGCGAGTGCTGCGCCATTCGGCGGCGGGGCCTTCCAGACGGCCGCCGAAGCGGGCGAATACTTGGTCGGGATCGGCCTCGCCCTGCGGCGACGGCCAGTGGCCGTTGTCCAGCGCCTCGTCCAGCCAATGGCAGGAGAAGTCGCAAGCCACCAGGCTCCACGGCTGGCCGTCGCGCTGAGCCTGGCCCAGCGGCCGTACTTGCTCGGGCATCAGCGGCGACACCGCCAGGCCGAAGTCCTGGGCCGACAGCAAACGGCGCACCGCGTAGACCAGCTGCCAGACACCGGCGCCGGCATAGCCGTGATCCGCCTGCAGCCGATCACCGACGATGACGGTGAAGCGCGCCTGCGCCTTGTAGCGCTGGCGCAGGCTGGCCGAGGGCTGGCAGGCGCTGATGCCGCCGGCCACGGTCCACAACGCCGGCAGCCGCGCCAAGGCCTGCGGATTCAGGCCGGGGCTGCCCGCCGCCGGCGTCAGCCGGCTCTGGAACGAACCTTGCGCGAGGTCCAGACCGCACAAACCGGTTTCGTCCAGATCGGCCGCCACTTCGCGCACCATGCGGCCCAGGCCCTGGCGCAGGCGATCGGCGATGGCGTCTTGCACTTGGATCAGCAGGGACATGATTTCCTCAATGATTCAGCGGTTTATCGATATGGCTATTGTCGCGCGCCCACGGTTTTGGGCTTAGCTGAGCGATGTCAGTGGGGCTTGCGGCCGCGGGCGCGGCCGGCGGGGATCAGGCCTTGATGCAGGCCAGCAGGGCGAGGTTGCGAGGGCGGGCGGCGCCGACCGAGCTAAGGTAATTGCTCAACACGCCCTTGACGCCGGTGACATAGTGCATTTCCAGGCCGGGGTAGCCGGCCAGGTCCGGGACATCCGCGCCGAAGGCGGCGGTGCCGGCGGCCGCCTGCCCAGTGCCGACGTTGGTGCTGATGTTGTACAGCTCGTTGTCGCTGAAATACTCGTTGGCGGCGACCAGCGTGCCTTTCTGAGCGCTGCCAAGCTTGCGAGCCGGGTCCACGCCGCGGCCGTCGTCCCAGCCGCGGATGAACTCGCCGCGCAGGTCGGGCAGTTGAAACTGTTCGCTGTTTTCCGGGCGGGACGAGCCGGTTTGTTCACCCGGCGGAGTGAACTCGGCTTGGTAGCGGCACTTCTTGGAGATCATCCAATCCTGGAAGTAGCCGCCGGCGGAATCGGCGTAAATCGGATCGTGTCCATCCACCGAGAACACAATGGTGTTGTCCGGAATATTGACCTTCAGCTCGGTTTTCAGACTCCACACCAGCTTGCCGTCGACAAACAGTCGATAGGTCGTTCCGTCGTAACACAGCGCGATGTGATACCAGCGGGGCTCAGGAAAGGCATTGGCCTGCCCCTGAACGCCTTCACAAATAAAACCGGAGCCGGGACCGGCCAGCCAAACCATCGGCGCCTTGGTCTGCGAGTGGATGCCAAGGCCGATCTCGCCCCAGGGTGCCGAAGCGTTCATGCCAAAAACCCAATTGGGGTGACCCGTAAACATCGGGTAATGCCAGCCCTCGATGGTGAACGCCTCCGGGTTGAACTTGCTTTGCATCGTGAAGCGGGCGTAGCTGCCCTTGGCCTTGGTCTGCAGGCTGGTCTTGCCAAATTTGCTTTGTTCGGAACTCAGGTTCGCGGTACCAACCAGCACGGCTTCCTTGCCGCTGATCAGGTCGATCAGCTTGTTACGATCATCAAACTTGAGCAGTGCCTGGATATCGGCATCCATTTCCTTGTTGGCGAACATATCGCCAATTGCCTGGTACAAGGACGGATATTGCTGTTTGGACACCAGGGAGCCATCCGCCTTGAGCCAACCCGCGGGCGCATCCTTACGGGCGAAGTATTGGATGGCCCCGCTGGGAAGAGCCCCCGTGGACGAGCCTCCATCGCATGAAACATCGCTACCACAACACTGGTTCATTTCGATACGCACTGGATTGGCCTCAGTTTGTCCCAAGACATTGACCTGAAATTGCGGTTTGATACAGACCGTCGTTTGCGACATCTGGATTCCTTTCACAAGGTTTGGAAGGGGGGAAATTCGACGCTGCGCCGGAGGCGGGCGGATGAAACGGCGGGCCGCCGCTCAGTGCAGCAGCCGCTTGAGGAATTCGCCCAGCAGCGTCACCGCCAGCGCGGACACCGCGCCGGACAAGGCGCCGCTGCGCGCGGCCTGGACTTCGACGTCGCGCAGGCGGCTGTCCAGTTCTTCCAGTTTTTTGTCTTGTTTGGCGAGATGGGCAACGATCATGTCCAGCTTGCCCTCTATGCGGCCCAAGGCCATCAGATTGTCATGTTCCACGTGAAACCCGCCTTTCAGCCTTCGGCCAGTTGTTGGCAGATCACGCAGCGGGTGCAGCTGGGCATCACTGTCCGGCGCGCGGACGGAATGGGGTCGCCGCAATCCTCGCAGTGGCTGTAGCCCGTCTGCTCGCTCTGCTGGTAATGGCGGGCAATCGCTTGCTCGCGGAACTCGGTTTCCAGTTCGCTGGCCCGGTCGAAAAAGTCGCTCATGGTTGTGGTCCTTCGGTTGAAAACAGCCCGCCGAGCGTTGTCAGCCTTTGTTCGAGCTGCTGACACCAGGCGCCGTAGTCGGCGGCATGGGCCAGGAGGTCTGCTGCCGGTAACCCGGCATCGGCGGCGGGGGTTTGATGGGAATCTGCAGTAGATACGGCGTCGGCTGCGGGCACTGCGGCGGCGGGATAGCCGAGGATTTGCCGGTAGAGGCGCAGGCTGTCAGGGCCAAGGCCGCCGTAACGGCCGCCATCCTGTTGCACGACATATTCGATCCTTTGTTTTTGGGCTTGCAGCCTTTGCTGCGCATCCTGTTGCTGACGCAGCAAGCGGCTCTCCTGCTCGCCGACCAGCTGCTGTAAGCGCCGTTGTTGCTGCAAGGCGGCCTGTAGTTGCCGCTGCGCCTGTTCGGCTTGCTCGGCCTGGCGGCGCTGCTCCGCCGCCTGCTGTTCCGCCAGCCGCGCGCGCCAGCTGTCCGCGCCGTGGCGCAGGCCCAGCGGATACACGATGCCGGCCGCCAGCAAGGGCGGCAGCAGCCAGGCGCCCAGCCGCGGCCAGGTTGGCAGCGGCGCCATTAGCGGCCGCCCCGGTCGCGCCAGGCGGCGATCAGACGCAAGCCGGCGGAGTAGCCACCGACGATGCCGAGGTAGATCAGCCAGATCTCCGCGTCCAGGGTGCCGCGCAGCCCTTCCACCACGAACAGCAGCGTGGCTGCGGCGCAGGCGATATTGGCCCATAGCCGGGAGTGGCTCAGGCGGCGGCCGCCGGGCCGGGTCATCAAGTCGGACAGACGCATCACTTTTTCTCCTTGTCGAGGTCGGTCGAATTCAGCTCAAAGTGGGGAAACTCGCGGAACGGCGCATCCGGGCGGCCATACCAGTTCAGGCCCAGCGCGGCGCCGATCTCGCCCATCAGCTGCCAGTGCGGGTGATGGGCGTCCCAGACTGGCTTGCCGCCGATCAGCGGCACCACGTCGAAGGCCAGCGCCGCCGGGCTGCCGTGCCGCATGGCGTTGTGCGCGGACTGGCCGGCGCGCGCATTGGTGACCTTGGGCCCGGGCCGGCTGCGGCCTTGCGCGTACAGCGCGTCCTGCTCCGCGCCGGAGCGCCAGGTGCAGGTGATCAGCGCCTCCACGCCGGCATCGCGGCAGCGCCGGACGAATGCTTCGGCCAGGGGTTGCAGCTGCGGGTGCAGGTCGGAAATAGCTCTACTGGCCATGAATGCTCCTTGCTGTTGACGAAAAGTGCGGGGCTCCGCGTCCGGCCCGCGACGCGCGCAGCCCTGCCAGGCTGAGACGCGCCGCTGTTGCGGGTCCGGCGAGAATCGAACAGGATGAAATCAGGAAGGAGAAAGACGGTTTGAAGCTTGCGCGCCGAGGACCCGGCGCGCCGCGGCGGGCGCCGGCGGCTTTAATGCAGTTCTTGGCTGGGGGTTTTCAGCACACGCCACACCATGCGGTCGCTCAGCTGGTAGCGGATGGCCAGCACGCTGACCGCTTCATTGGCGCCCAGGCCCTGTTCCAGTAATTGATCGAAGTCGTTCAACAGCTGTTGATTGCGCGCCAGCCGCAATGCCTGGCTGCAGCGCGGCACGTACAGGATGTCGCCGCCGAAATGATGGGTCAGACTGGAGGCGGCATCTTCGCCTATCACTTCCACCAGCGCGGCGAAACGCAGCTGGCCCGCCTTGCTCTGGTTCTTGGAGATGGGCAGAGTGGTGCCGCCCAGCGCCTGCACCAGTTGCAAGGTACGCGGCAAGCCTATCAGCTCGGCCACCAGGCGCATGGTTTCGGGCAGGGCCGGGGCGATATTGGCTACGGTCATCGCAAAATCTCCTTGTAATCACGGAACAAAGACGATAAGTTCTAAATGAGTTATAATTACTTCTGAAAGCATACGCAGGCGGCATTTAGAACCACTGTTCTATTTTGACGCAAGCCCATGAATTCCTTGATCAACGCTTGTTGCAACAAGATGTCACTGCTTAGCCTTGACCTGCGCTTTTTGTTTTTGAACTTCACTCTCAACGTAAGTGCTATTTTAGTTCAAAACATAAAACCTAGCAATTAGTACGATGTCACTACCTGACCTAACGTACAGGTCATTTGACATGACAGAACGGGGCTCTGCCCGCATGCCAAATGGAGTTCTATATGGAAAAAAACTTGGAACAAAGTGACTTCAAGCAGCGGCTGGAGTCGCTGATCGGCGCGGAAAAGCCCTATGCCTGGGCTGCTCGCATCGGTATCAATAAGGGCTCGTTCACCAATATGTGGTATCACGGCGGCGTGCCCCGCTCCGCAACCGCCAGCAAGATCGTGGAAGCCACCGGTTGCAGGCTGGAATGGCTGTTGCATGGCAGCGGCCAGCCTTACGACACCGCGCCCGCCGCCAGCGCGCCGCGCAGATTAGAACGGGATTCGGATTGTTTTGTACCCGACAATGTGCATGAAGAGTTCTGTTTCATCCCGCGCTATAACCTGAAGGCGTCGGCCGGCTTCGGTTCTAATGCCAGCGAAGAGGCGCCGATGTTCTATATGGCCTTCCGCAAGTACTGGATCAAGAACCATCTGAACGCTTCCGCCAAGGACCTGGCGGTGATCAGCGTCAAGGGCGACAGCATGAGCGGCGTGCTGGAGGACCGCGATACCATCCTGGTCAACACCGCCGAGCACTCTCCCGGCGAGGGCCTGTACGTGATCCGCATGGGCGAGGACATCTTCGTCAAGCAGTTGCAGCGCTTGCCCGGCGGCGCGGTGCAGGTGCGCAGCGCCAATCCCTTGTACGAGACTTTCACCGTCGATCTGCAGCGCAATACCGGCGAGTTCGAGGTGATAGGCCGCGTGGTCTGGTTCGGCCGTCAGATTGGCTGAGAACGGGTTCACGATCTGCTGCGCTGCGGCGTTGAAATCGTCTTCGAAATGCTCATGCACCACGGGTACATGCCGCTTTCTCAGCCGCAACGCCTTGTCTCGCTCTAGCTCGCGAGATCGTAAACAGGTTCTGGGCCCGGCGCAGCGGGTGTAAACTGCTGTTTTGCCGCACCGCATGAAACGGATACCACCATGATTCAACACATCGAAGCCAGCCTGGGCGAGGCGCAAACCGCCTTGGCCAATCTGCTGGCGAATCCGGAAGCGCTGGCCAGCATCGACGCGGCCGCGCAAACCCTGATCGCCAGTCTGGCGGCGGGCGGCCGCATCTTTTCCTGCGGCAACGGCGGCTCGATGTGCGACGCCATGCATTTCGCCGAGGAACTGACCGGCCGCTACCGCAAGAACCGCCGCGGCATGGCCGCGGTCGCCATTTCCGACCCCAGCCACATGACCTGCGTCGCCAACGACTACGGCTACGAGTTCGTGTTTTCGCGCTATCTGGAAAGCCACGCCCGCGCCGGCGACGTGCTGATCGGCATCAGCACCAGCGGCAACAGCCAGACCATCGTCAACGCCGCGCAAGTGGCGCGCGAAATGGGCGTCAAGGTGGTGATTCTCACCGGTCGCGCCGGCACGCGGCTGGAACCGCTGGCCGACGTCTACGTCAACACGCCCGGCGGCCAGTTCGCCGACCGCGTGCAGGAGCTGCACATCAAGGTGCTGCACATCCTGATCGAACTGGTCGAACGTCACTTCTGCCCGGAAAACTATTGAGCTTTCCTGCTCTGTCACGTTTGCCATTGTGCTGATATCGCGCGCCGCGCCCCAAGCGACGCCTGTCAGTACGCCAACGGCATGATGCGATAAAAAAACCGCCGCCCGGTTCTCCCCGGCGGCGGTTTGGTTTTGCCTGCGGCGCGGCGCTAGGGCTTGTTCAAAGGCTCGCGGGCAAGAGCGAGACAAGGCGAAAACGAGCGAAAAAGCGGAATGTAGTCGTGGCACATGAGCATTTTGAGCTTGTACTCACCGTGTAACGCTTCACGAACGCAGCAGACCTTGAACAGGTTCTAACGGTTTAGGAATTCCCCGATGCGCTGGTAAACCATGCGGCAGGCGTCCGGCACGATGGCTTCCAGATTGAGGAAGGCATGCACCATGCCGTCCAGGTGCAGGTGCTCCACCTCCACCGCCGCCGCGCGCAGCTTGTCCACATAGAGGAAGTCCTCGTCGCGCAGCGGATCGAAGCCGGCCGACACCAGCAGCGTGTCCGGCAATTTGCGCGTGAACGCCCAGTGCAGCGGCGAGGCCTGCAGACGGTTTTCCGCATGCTGGAAATAGTTGTCGAAATACCAGGCCACCCGCGCCTTGGTCAGCAGATAGCCCTCGCCATTCTCGTCCACCGAAGGCTGGCTCAGCGTGTAATCGACGCTGGGATAGATCAGCACTTGGCGCTTGATCTGCAAGGACGCATCGTACTGCCCCAGGCCGCTGAGGCTGGAGGTCAGCGCGCCGCCGGCGGAATCTCCGGCCAGCGACAGCTGGCGCACATAGGGCAGTTGTCGCGCGTCCAGCGCCTGCCACACGCCCTTGGCCACGGTGGCGGCATCCTGCAGGCCAGCCGGGTACGGGCTTTCCGGCGAGCGCCGATATTCCGCCGACACCACCACGTGCCGGCTGGCGGCGGCGAGGCGGCGGCAAATCGGATCGTAGACGCTGACGCTGCCCACCATATGGCCGCCGCCGTGGAAAAACACCAGCACCGGCAGCGGCCGCTTGGGATCCGGGTGATAGATGCGCACCGGCACGGTGTAGTCGCGACCCGCCACCAGTTCGTCGTTGACCCAGGCGATGTCCGGCCCCGGCGTCACCATCTGCCGGGTCAGATTGGCCAGCGCTTCGCGCGCGCCGATGGCGGTAGCCTTGTAGCCCTTGGCCACCAGATCGGCCAATTCGCGGTTGTACTCCTCCAGCCAGACGGCCAGAGCGGGATCGAGCTGATGCATGCAAGCTCCTATCGGCCCAGGCGTGGCATACGCGCGCGGGCGCAAGCGGGGAAAGTCGGGAGAAGGCCGGGCGCGGCGCGCTGGCGGATGATCCGGTGATGGACCTGGCCAGCTTATACCATTGGTATCGCAGTGCAAGCGCGGATTGCGCACCTGGCATGCCCTACCCGCTGCCTGCTCAGCCGAACAGCCTTTCCAGCAAGCTGGGTTTGCGCATTTGCAACAAGGGCTCCGCGCCCAGCAGCAAATCATCGATCAGGCCCGGATCGGCGCGCGGCTGGCGCGCCTGCGCCGGATTGGAGCGTCCGGAGGGCTCCAGCGCCAGGTTGGGACCGCGCCGCGACAGCCGATAGCCGCCGGCGCAGCTGGGACAGAACAGCTCGTCGCCGTCGGCCGCGCTGCGCGGCACCGCGATGATGGGGCCACAGCCCTGGCAGCACTGCAGCGGAATGCCCGGCTCGCTATGGCCGATGATGTGGTCGAAACGGCCCGCCTCGCCCAACTGGATGAAACGCTCTCCCAACTCGCTGTCGAACTGGCTGCCCAGGTTTTCCCGGATGATGGCCAGCGCGCGCTCCTTGGGCATGCCGCGCCGATACGGCCGGGTGCTGGTCATCGCGTCGAAGGCGTCGGCAATGCCGACGATGCGCGCAGCCAGCGGGATGTCCTTGCCCCGCAGGCCCAGCGGATAGCCGCGGCCGTCCGGGGTTTCGTGGTGGCGCAGCACCGCGTCCAGCGCCAGTTCCGCCAGCGGGTGGTCGCGCAGCAGGTCGGCGCCCACTTGCGGATGGGTCTTGATCACCTCGTACTCGGCGTCGCTGAGCTTGTCCGGCTTGTTCAGCACAGTGTCCGGCACGCCCACCTTGCCCAGATCATGCAGGAATCCGCCCAGCGCGATGCGCTCCACTTCCGACTGCGACAGGCCCAGGCTGTCGGCCAGCGCATAGCAAAAGCGCGATACCCGCCACAAATGCCCGCCGGTATAGGCGTCGCGCGCCTCCACCATCATCGCCATCGTGTACAGCGTTTTCAGCAGTTCCTGCGCCTGTCGCATCGCCATGTCCTCGCATGCGGTGAAACCCGGCCGCGAGAGCGATATCTGCAAGCGCCCCGGCGGCGTCTCGGGCCGAATGATTTCAATATGGCATATCAATGCGGCTTTGCTGCACTGGCAGCAATACGACAGTGTCGCGGCGAAAACTAGAGCATTCATTCCATTTGCATGAAGTTTTCATTTTTCTTGGCTAGCCTAGGCGACACGCGGTCCGCGCGCAGCGTCCGGGCCGCGCGTTCCACACGAGGAGACAACAATGAAATCACTGCTATTGCTGAGCCTTGCCCTGAGCCCGCTGGCGCAGGCCGCCGCCCAGGAACCGATACAGCCGGACCCGCGCTACAGCCACGTGCTGTCTTCGTCCGGCCCGCTCAGCCGCGAGCAATTGCTGAAGACGGCGCCGCCGGCGCCGATGAGCCGCGCCGCGCGCGGCGACGCCAATATCGAACTGATGTCGGTGCCCGGCCCGGCCACTTACACCTATCTGCGCTGCTATTACCGCACCGGCGGCAGCGCCACCAAGCCCACCACCGACTACGCATGGGCCCTGGACCCAAGCAGCGGCGACTACTACCGCTTGAACGGCTATTGGTGGTCCAGCAGCGCGCTGGACTGGAAGAATATGTATTACACCGATGTGGCACAGAGCACGCTGCAAACGGTCTGCCGCGGCACCTTGCAGAAAAAGGGCATCCAGCAGAACCCGGCGATGGTGTTCGCCGCCGACAACCAGCTGTCCTTCAATTACACGGTGTGGACCAATGACAAGGCCGGCCAGGGCGCGGCCATCAACAAGATCGTCGCCTTCGGCGACAGCCTGTCCGACAACCAGAACGTCTATAACGCCTCGATGTGGACGCTGCCCAACCGCAACAGCTGGTTCCTCGGCCATTTCAGCAACGGCCAGGTGTGGGTGGAATACCTGGCCGGCCACCTGCAGCTGCCGGTCTATAACTGGGCGGTGGGCGGCGCCGGCGTGGACACGCAAAAACTGGTGATCCCCGGCGTGCAGCAACAGGTGCAGTCATGGAAGGACTACATGAAACAGGCCCGCGACTACGATCCGGCCAGCACGCTGTTCACCATGCTGATCGGCGGCAACGACTTCGTGAACTACAACAACTCGGTGGACAAGGTGATCAGCGGCCAGAGCCAGGCGCTGACCAGCCTGATCGACGCCGGCGCGCGCAACATCCTGGTGCTCAATCTGCCCGACGTATCGCGGGCGCCGGTGTTCCAGTTCAAGTCCGGCGCCACCCAGGTGGCCGCCCAGGTACGTGACTATAACCAGCGCCTGAACACGCTGGCCGCCCAACTGCGCCTCAAGTACGGCAGCGGCCTGAATCTGCGGGTGTTCGACAGCTACGCGCTGTTCAACCAGGTACTGGGCAATCCGGCGCAATACCAGTTCAGCAACACCACCCAGTCCTGCCTCGATATCAACGCGGACTCCGGCGCCAATTATCTGAGCGCCCAGAACGCGCGCGCCAATTGCGTGAATCCGGACAGCTTCGTGTTCTGGGACACGCTGCACCCCACCACCCGCACCCATAAAGTGCTGGCGGACGAGGTATACGGCTTCCTGAACGGCCGCGCCGGCTTCGCCGCGCTGCCGCGACGCTAAGCACCGCCGGCCAACGGCCAAGCCGCACCATTCAACAGGCCGCCCGCGGGCGGCCTGTTGTTTTGCAAGGCCTTTTTCGGCCATGCATTTGAGCGCGGCCGCGGCAACGCATACAATGAAGGATTTTCCGGCGCGCCCGCCTCTATGCGGCGAGCCGGCCCGGAACCGCAAGCGAAGGCCCCCGATGTCCTCCCTGACCCCATTGCTGCAACGCGCCGAAGCCGCGCGCGCAGAATTGATCGCCCGGCTGCAAGCCGAAGACACCAACTGTTACCGGCTGTTTCACGGCAGCGCGGAAGGCGCCCCCGGCCTGACCGTGGACCGCTACGGCGAGCAACTGCTGGCGCAGAGCTTCCATCAGGCGCTGAGCGATGCCGAACTGGCGGAGATTCGCGCTCACTACCAGGCCAGCCATCCCGGCCTGCCGCTGATGTACAACGACCGCAGCGCCGGCAACTCGCGCATCGGCAACGCGCTGACGCTGGAACAGCAGGCCGAGGCCGAAGCCGACCACACCATCCGCGAACTGGGCGTCAACTACCATTACCGCGCGCGCCACAAAGGCCAGGACCCGTGGCTGTTCCTGGATCTGCGCGCCGCGCGCCGCCATGTGATGCAGCTGGCGGCCGGCAAGAGCGTGCTCAATCTGTTCGCCTACACCTGCGGCGTCGGCGTGGCCGCGGCCAAGGCCGGCGCCAGCTTCGTGATGAACGTGGACTTCGCCGAATCCAGCCTCAGCGTCGGCCGCGCCAACGCCAAGCTCAATCTGCTGGCCACCCGCCCGCGCTGCGTGCAGAGCGATGTGTTCGCCGCCATTCGCCAGCTGTCCGGCATCGGCCAGCCCGAGCGCGTGCGCGGCAAGAGAATGCCTCCCTTCCCCAAGCTGGAAGCGCGCCAGTTCGACCTGGTGTTCCTGGATCCGCCGCGTTACTCCAAGAGCCCCTTCGGCGTGGTGGACCTGATCAACGACTACCAGGCGCTGTTCAAGCCGGCGCTGCTGGCCACCGCGCCCGGCGGCACGCTGATCTGCTGCAACAACGTCGCGCAGGTGGATGGCGACGCCTGGCTGGAAGCGCTCACGCGCAGCGCGGCCAAGGCCGGCCGCGAAGTGCGCGCGGCGGAATGGATCACTCCGGACGCGGACTTCCCCAGCCCGGACGGCAAGCACCCCTTGAAGATCGTCGCGCTCAGCGTCTGAGCTGTGCTCTTGACGGCGGCGGGCCCCGGCCCGATTGCCGCGGCCAGATCCAATCTCGCCAAACGCCCGCCCTGCGCGGGCGTTTTTGCATAAAAAACCACAGCCATTCAGCCATATGGCATTTTTACGCATATCTTAAAATTACCGTTTATTTTCACCTGTAGATACTTAAAGATTCCGTTACGGCATCAAGCCGCGACTGCCGCGCTAGACGGCACACGACAGACAGCTTGACTCAAATCACGTATCGGGAAAGTACAATGAAACCTCAACTGCTACGCGGCCTGCTGGCCGCCGCCGGCCTGTTCGCCGCCAGCCAGGCCCATGCTCAGCTGGACCCGCAACTGGACTATCTGTCCCCGGGCGGGCCGCTCAGCGAAGCTCAGGTCAAGGCCGCGCCGACCAAGCCGGCCGTGGCGATGGGAGCCACCACCTACACCTATCTGCGCTGTTATTACCGGCTGGACATGAACGGCGCCAAGCCGCAAACCAGCTATCACTGGGCGCTGGATCCCAGCAGCGGCGACTACTACCGCGTCAACGGCTACTGGTGGTCCGGCAGCATCGTCGCGCTGAAGAATATGTTCTATAGCGACGTGACCCAGGACACCCTGGCCGGCGTCTGCCAGAAAACGCTGGCGGCCAAGGGCATCAGCCGGCCGGTGGCGCTGTACGCCGCCGCCAACAACCAGCTGTCCTACAACCACACCATCTGGAGCCAGGACAGCGCCAGCCAGCCGGCGCGCGTCAACAAGCTGATCGTGTTCGGCGACAGCCTGTCCGACACTCAGAATATGTACGGCGCGTCGCAGTGGAAGCTGCCCAACGCCAAGAGCTGGTTCATCGGCCGCTTCAGCAATGACCGGGTGTGGGTGGAATACCTGGCCGAGCAGTTGAACTTGCCGATCTACAACTGGGCGATAGGCGGTTCCGCCGCCGACCAGCACCTGGTGGTGCCCGGCCTGCTGCAGCAGGTGGAGTCTTGGTCGCAATACATGCAGAAAGCGGCCAACTACCGGCCGGAAAACACCTTGTTCACCATGCTGATAGGCGGCAACGACCTGCTCAACTACGGCCGCACCGTGGACCAGGTGATCGCGGACCAGAGCAAGGCGCTGGAGCGTGTGATCAACGCCGGCGCGCGTCACATCGTGGTGCTGAATCTGCCCAATCTGGCCCGCACCCCGGCGGCCCAGGCCAGCGGCAAGGCCGCCGCGCTGGCGCCGCAGGTGCGCGATTACAACGCCAAGCTGGCGCTGCTGGTGACGCAATTGCAACAGAAATACGGCAGCACGCTGAAGCTGAACCTGTTCGACAGCAACACCTTGTTCGACGACTTGCTCGATCACCCGGCCAAGTACCAGGTCAGCAATGCCACCCAGTCCTGCCTGGACATCGCCGGCAACGCCAGCCTGCCCTATATCTGGGAGCAGAAGCCGCACGCGGAATGCGGCAATCCGGACAGCTTCGTGTTCTGGGACGTGCTGCATCCCACCACCCACACCCATAAGCTGTTGGGCGGCTATGTCGCCAACTTCGTCAAGGCGGCGGACCCGGCGGTTTCCGCCGCGGCGGCGCTGAAGGCGCGGCGCTAAGCGCCGGCGACGGCTCTCCTCCCCAAGCCGCCGCCATCACGCGGCGGCTTGGGGTAAGATGCCGGTTTCAGCCGGACATCCCACCATGCACCCAGCCCAGCAGACCACACTGAAACCCTGCCCCAAATGCGGCGCGCCCGCCCTTCTGATCAAGGCCGGCTCCCGCCGCTTCTGGGTGCAATGCAGCCGCTACCCGGACAACGGCAATTGCAGCGCCATCGGCGCCCAGGCCGACAACAAGAAGGAAGCCATCGCCAACTGGAACGCCAGCCGCTGAGCACATCATGAATATCTCGCCTTATCTGCTGACGCCGCTGCTGCTGGTGTTGTCCAATGTATTCATGACCTTCGCCTGGTATGCCCACCTGAAGGACATGTCGTCCAAGCCCTGGTGGCTGGCCGCATTGGCCAGCTGGGGCATCGCCTTGTTCGAGTATTTGCTGCAGGTGCCGGCCAACCGCGCCGGCTACGGCACGATGACGCTGTCGCAGCTGAAGATCATTCAGGAAGTGATATCGCTGTCGGTGTTCATACCGTTCGCGGTGTTCTACATGAACCAGCCCTTCCGCTGGGATTACGTCTGGGCCGGGCTGTGCCTGGTGGGCGCGGTCTACTTCATGTTCCGCGGCTGAAGCCGGCTACTGGTTGGCGCGCACCCAGCGGTGCCATTGGGAGAACAGCTCCGGATTGAGCGCGGCGATGGCGGAACGCTTCCAGATCACATCGCTCCAGTAATCGTCGCTGTTGAGGCTGGCGATCTGGCCGCCGGCCTCTTCCAGGATCACCGCCCCGGCGGCGTAATCCCACAGCCGCTGACCGCCATGAAGATAAAGATCGTAGCGGCCGGCCGCCAGATAACACCAGTCCAGCGTGCTGGAGCCCAGATTGCGCAGGCTGCCGCAGGGGCAGGTGCTGCCGATGCGCGCGGCCAGCTTGCCGGAGCGCAGGTATTTGACTTCGACGCTGGCGATGGCGTCGCACATGGTGTTGACCACGGTTTTCAGCGGCAGGCGCTGGCCGTTCAGATAAGCGCCCTCGCCGCGGCTGGCGTAGAACATTTCCTGGGATACCGGATTGTAGATCACGCCCAGCCGGCTCTTGCCCCCCACCATCAGGCCGACGGAAATGGCGAAATACGGCAGGCCGTTGACGAAGTTGGTGGTGCCATCTATCGGGTCCACCACCCATAGGCCATCCTGATTTTCCGCCCACAGCCGGTCCTGCTCGGCCAATTCCATCTCCTCGCCCAGCACCGGGTGCGGCAGGATGCGGGGCAAGGCGGCCTGCAAAGCCTGCTGGCAAGCCATATCGGCCTCGGTGAACAATGTGCCGTCGTCCTTGCGGCTTTTGCCCACGCGCAAAAAGCGCGGCATCACCTCGTCGCGCGCCACTTCCCTGAGCACCTGCATCACCTGTTCCAGCACCTGCATCCGTTTTCCCCCAAGGCCGCTACAATCCCATTTGCTGCAATTGCAGCAAACAAAGCAAAATACCGATATCAACAGCGACTTTCAATACGTGATGCCCAGGTTTTACATTGACGCCGACCTTAGCGTCGGCCAAACACTGGCCCTGCCGGACACGGTAGTGCGCCATGTGCAGGTGCTGCGGCTCAATGCCGGCGACGCCATCACCCTGTTCAACGGCCGTGGCGGCGAGTACTCGGCCATGCTGGACGCGGTGCTGAAGCGCGATGCCCATTGCCGCATCGAAGGCTTTGACGATGTTTCACGTGAAACACCGATCTGGATGGGTCTGGCTCAAGCCATTTCCGGCGGCGACAAGATGGAGTTCACACTGCAAAAAGGCGTGGAAATGGGCGTGTCCGCGTTTCAGCCCATCGCCGCGGAACGTTCCATCGTCAAGCTCTCCGGCGAGCGCGCCGACAAGCGCGTGGCGCGCTGGCAGGAGATCGTGGTTTCCGCCTGCGAGCAATGCGGCCGCAACAGCATTCCTCAAGTATTGCCGATTCTATCGCTGGAGCAATGGCTGAAACGGCTGCCGGACGCCGATGCACGGCTGATCCTGTCGCCGGTCGGCACTCAGCGCCTGGCCGACATCGCCGCCGCGCCGGCGCGCGCCTGGCTGATGGCCGGCCCGGAGGGTGGCTACTCCGCGCGCGAGGAGGCCGCGGCGCTGGATGCCGGCTGGACGCCGCTGAAGCTGGGGCCGCGCATCCTGCGCACCGAAACCGCGGCGCTGGCGGCGGTAGCGGCGATGCAGACGGTGTGGGGGGATTACCGCTAGGCTGAACCGCTTGCGCTTAGAGCCTGTTCACGATCTCGCGAGCAAGAGCGAGACAAGGCGAAAACAAGCGAAAAAGCGGAATGTACACGTGGTACATGAGCATTTTGAGCTCGTACTCACCGTGCGACGTTTCACGAAGCGCAGCAGACTTTGAACAGGTTCTTATAGAAAGCGCAGCGGATCGATCTTCCACTTGTCCGGCGACTCGTGCTTGACGATGCGATCGCCGCCGCCGAAGCCCATGCCGCGCCCCAGGTCCACCAGTTCCGGCGGGATATAGACATTGCTCTTGGTGCTGAAGAACACCTTCACCTTGGGCGAGATCAGATTGCTCTCGTTCTGCTCCACCACCACGCCCAGGCGGCCGCTCTCCAGCCGCACCAGGGTGCCCACCGGGTAAATGCCTATGCTGCGCATGAAGGCCTGCACCAGCTGCGGGTTGAAATGGAATTTGGACCACTCGTAGATCTTGCGCAGCGCGTCGGTGGGCGCCATGCCCTTGTGGTAGCAGCGATCCGAGGTCAGCGCGTCATAGACATCGACGATGGCCGCCATCTGCCCCAGCTGCGAGATTTCCTCGCCCTTGAGTCCGGCCGGATAGCCGCTGCCGTCGTGGCGCTCGTGATGCTGCGCGGCCACCAGCACCGCGGTTTCTGAAATGCCGGTGGTTTGCAGCAGGATCTGCTTGCTCTCCACCACATGGCATTTCATCACCGCGAATTCCTGTTCGGTCAATTTGCCCGGCTTGTTGAGGATGCGGTCCGGTATCTTCATCTTGCCGATATCGTGCAACATGCCGCCGATGCCGGCATGGTGTATCACTTCCTTGCTCATCCCCATCGCATTGCAGAAGCTGACCATCAGCGCGCCCACGCTGACCGAATGCTGGAAGGTGTAATTGTCCTTGTCCTTGATCCGGCACAGCGACAGCAACGCTCCGCCGTTGCGCAGGATGGACGAGGTCATCTTGGACACCGACGGCTCCACCATTTCCAGCTCCACCTGCTTGCCCAGCCGCACATCCTTGAGAATGCCCTGGATGATCAGGTTGGCCTCGCTATGTATCATTTGCGCGCGGCCAAACTCGGCGCCGGCCTCCACCTGCCGTTCCAGTATGCTTTTATGGCTGCCGAATTCGCGGATCTGCTCTTCCAGCTGCTTTTTCACCTCGGTGGCGGTGGGCGCGGAAGGCAGATCCAGACCCTTGCGGGTATCGATATACACCTCGTGAATGCCGGAATCGGCGATCTTGTGGATCTCCTCCTCGTTCTTGATCAAGAAACGCTTGAGCAGGAACGGGTGCGACATCCAGTCGCAATTCAAGTCATGGATATACATCCCCACCTTGAGATCGGCCACCTCTATGCACTTGATCATTCTGTGCTCTTTTCCTGCCGCGCCAGCGCGCGGCCATGTCTCCGCCGTTCGATCAACCCGCCAGCGCGGGGCGTCTCTTTCAGAATCAGCCCGGCCACCGCCATTTGCAAGTTGATCCGTCAGCCGGTTCGCAAATAAAGATAAACGCGCGGCCGGGCGCATTGAGCGCGATTCGGCCGCAAAGCCAGCTAAATAGCGCAGTCCGGCACCGGCTGTCACGCGGCTGTAAATATTGCCGCGCCGCCGGTTGTGGCGCGGCTTCCACGCGCCGGCGCGGACAAGGCCGGCTTTTAGCGCGTCGGCATGGACCGCCCGGGGTCAATGGCTTTAATGTCTATAAATAAGGGCAAGACGCCGGGCCTCGCCTCCGCTCGAGCGTCGCCGTGGCAGCGCGCCAGATAACAGGTTTCGCAAAGGCTTTGGGGAAGAAGCATGGAAAAACAGAATTGGGGCCATCTGAGCACCCGCATCATCGTGGTGGCCGCGGCCGCCATTGCCGTCGGCTTCGCCGTCATGATCGGCCTGATCGCCTGGCAGAGTTACAACTCGGCGGTGGACCAGGGCTATAAGCTGGCCTCGGAGCAAGCCAGCAGCTACGCCAAGGACGCGGAAAGCGATTTCGCGCGCAATTTCACCATCCCGCGCCACCTCGCCGACGCGGTGCAGGGCATACAGCGCGTCGCGCACCCGGACCGGAAGCTCGCCGATAATATGATCCAGCAGCTGCTGGACAATGCGCCGCAATCCGTGGGCCTGTGGATGCTGTGGGAGCCCAATGCCTTCGACGGCAACGACAACGCCTTCCGCCTGGATTGGCCGCGCCACGATCCCACCGGCCGCTATCAGCCCTATGTCACCAAGAACGACAAGGGCAAGGCGCAGATGGACGTGATGATGTCGGCGGACCGGGTCAAGGAGTTTCCCAAATTCAAGGAACACCCGGACAGCTACCAGCCGGACTACGAAAAACCGGGCTGGGGTGATTTCTATTACGTGCCCAAGCAGCGCGGCCGCGACACCATCACCGAGCCCTACCCCTACGAGGTGCAGAACCGCAAGATTCTGGAGAGCTCGCTGGCGGTGGTGATGAAGGATGCCGCCGGCAAGATGCTGGGCGTGTCCGCCACCGATATCGCGCTGGACGATCTGCAGAAGAAGTTCGGCCAGATCCGGCTGTATGAAACCGGCTACGTCAGCATGCTGTCCGAAGGCGGCCTCTATGTGGTCAATCCCGATCCGGCGCAGCTGGGCAAGCCCGCGGCCAAGGACGGCCCGCTGGCGCCCTATCTGGCCAAGATCAAACAGGGCGAGGACTTCGTCTACGAGGCCGGTGGCTTCACTCATTTCTTCCACTCGGTCAAAGTGGCCAATACCGGCCAGTTCTGGACCTTGGGCGTCAGCATTCCCACCGCCGCCATCACCGCCGACGCGCGCCGGCAAAGCCTGACCGCGGTGTTGATAGGCGTGGTGGCGCTGGCGCTGATCCTGCTGGTGCTGGCCGGCGTGGTGCGCGCGCTGACCCGGCCGCTGAACCACCTGGCCGCCACCATGGAGCAGCTGGCTTCCGGCAAGGGCGACCTGACGATACGCATCCCCATCCGCAACCGCGACGAAATCGGCCGCACCGCCGACGCCTTCAATCGCTTCATCGCCAGCCTGCGCGATATGTTCGTCGACGTGCGCGAGCAAAGCCAGGCGGTCACCGCGGCGGCGGTCTCGCTGCAGGAATCGGCGCGGCAGGTGGAAAGCGCCTCCGCCTCACAGTCGGACGCCGCCAGCGCCACCGCCGCCGGCGTGGAACAAGTCACCGTCAGCGTGCAGCACATCGCCAACACCTCGCAGCAGGCCGAGGACACCGCTCGCGAAACCGGCGCGCTGACCGAGCGCAGCGTCGCCACCGTCAATCAGGTCACCGCCGAGATCCAGCGCATGACCAGCAATATGCAGGCGCTGGCGGAGCGGGTGAACGGCCTGGGCGCGCGTTCGGCCGAGGTCAGCACCATCGTCAACGTGATCAAGGACATCGCCGACCAGACCAATCTGTTGGCGCTGAACGCGGCGATAGAAGCGGCGCGCGCCGGCGAGCTGGGCCGCGGCTTCGCGGTGGTGGCGGACGAGGTGCGCAATCTGGCCGGCCGCACCGCCGAGGCCACGGTGGAAATCAGCCGCATCGTCAACGCCATCGGCCAGGAAACCCGCGACGCGGTCAGCGATGTGCAGAAGAGCACCCAGCTGGTGGGCAATAGCGTCGCTATCGCCGAGGACGCCAACCAGGCGATGCAGACCGTGCTGGACCGCAGCCACGGCCTGGTGGGCAGCATCGTCGACATCGCCGCCTCCACCCGCGAGCAATCCGCCGCCAGCCTGGAAATCGCCCAGAACGTGGAGCGCATCAGCAGCATGGCGCAGAGCAATAGCGAAGTGGTGCGCCAGGTGGCGTCCTCGGTCAGCCATCTGCGCGAATTGTCGGCGCGGCTGGAAGCGCTGGTGGGCGATTTCCGCACTTGAACCCCGGGCCATGAAAGGACGACCCTGATGACGGCAATCGACTGGTGGCCATTCGTCGCCGCCTCGCTGCTGCTAGTGGTGACGCCGGGAGCCGGCACGCTGTCGATACTCGGCGCGCTGAGCGGCGGCGGCTTGCGCGCCGGCTACGCGGCCCAGGCCGGGCTGCTGGCCGGCGATCTGATCCTGATCGCGCTGGCCGGCGGCGGCGTGGCGGCCTTGCTGGCCGCCCACCCCGGCTGGTTCGAACTGCTGCGCTACGCCGGCGCGCTGTACCTGGCCTGGCTGGGCGCTAAGCTGCTGCTGGCCCGTGGCGACAGCGCCACGGCGGCCGCGCCAGCGCAGCGCGGCGCCGGCGCCTGTTTCCGCCGCTCGCTATTGATCACCCTGGCCAATCCCAAGGCCATTCTGTTCTTCATGGCCTTCTTTCCGCAGTTCCTGGACGCCGGCCACGCCGGCGCCGCCGGTTTCGCTCAGCTGGCCGTGGTGTTCTGCCTGATCAATATGCTCTACCTGGCGCTGCTGGTGTGGCTGGCCGGCCATCTGCGCCGCCGCGCGTTCGCCCCTGGCGGCCGTCTGCTTCTGAACCGCCTGTTGGGCATCTGTTTTCTGGGGCTGGGAATCAAATACGCGCTGCGCTGAGAACCCGTTTACGATCTGCCGCGCGTCGAAGATACAGTGTGACAAGCGCGCTCAAGGCACTTCCCGACACGGGAAGTGTCCCTTTTCTGCCATCAATTTCGATAAATGCGACACGGGTCTTACCGCCGCGCCGGAATTGGGATTACAATCCCGCAATTTTGTTCGGACCGCAGGCAATGACCCACGCAGCAGCTCTTCCCGCACGACGCACCGCCCGCCACGGCGGCGACTTGGCGTTGGCTCGAGGCCTTGCCGTTCCCGAACCCCAGCGCAGTATGAAAACAAGCTCCTGATCCCAGGGGCTTTTTTTTTATCCGCGACTCATAAAGCCACTATTGAAAGGACGCGACCATGGCCAACCCCCTCTACCGCAAACACATCATTTCCATACCGGACTTCAGCCGCGAGGAACTGGAGCTGGTGGTGGCCACGGCCGGCAAGCTGAAGCAGCAGCCGCGCAACGATCTGCTGAAGGACAAGCTGGTGGGCAGCTGTTTCTTCGAACCGTCCACCCGTACCCGGCTGTCCTTCGAGACCGCGGTGCAACGGCTGGGCGGCAGCGTCATCGGCTTCGCCGACGGCGGCAACACCAGCGCCAAGAAGGGCGAAACCCTGGCCGACTCGATCAAGATCATCGCGTCCTACACCGACGCGGTGGTGATGCGCCATCCCAAGGAGGGCGCGGCGCGGCTGGCCAGCGAGTTCTCCGCCGTGCCCATCATCAACGGCGGCGACGGCTCCAACCAGCACCCGACCCAAACCCTGCTGGACCTGTTCACCATCCGCGAAACCCAGGGCACGCTGGAAAACCTGACCGTGGCCTTCGTCGGCGACCTCAAGTACGGCCGTACCGTGCACTCGCTGACCCAGGCGCTGTCGCTGTTCGGCGCGCGCTTCTACTTCGTCGCGCCGGAACAGCTGGCGATGCCGGACTACATCTGCGAGGAACTGGACGAAAAAGGCATCCAGTACACCGTGGTCGGCAGCCTGGACGATGTGATTCCGCAAGTGGACGTGCTGTACATGACCCGGGTGCAGCGCGAACGCTTCGACGAGGCCGAATTCAAGAAGATCCAGGGCAAGTTCGTGCTGCGCGCCGACATGCTGCACAGCGCCCGCACCAATATGAAGATACTGCACCCGCTGCCGCGCGTGGACGAGATCGAAACCAGCGTGGACGCCACGCCGCACGCTTATTACTTCGAACAGGCCAAGAACGGGGTCTACGCGCGCCAGGCGCTGCTGTCGCTGGTGTTGAACGAGACCGTCTGATTCAGGAAAAGGAAAACCATCATGCAATACACCCGCACCGTAGAAGCGCTGAAGCAAGGCACCGTCATCGACCACATCCCGGCCGGCCAGGGCCTGACCATCCTGCGCCTGTTCAAGCTCAGCGAAACCGGCGAGCGCGTCACCGTGGGGCTGAACCTGTCCAGCCGCCACATGGGCGCCAAGGACATCATCAAGGTGGAGAACATCGCGCTGTCGGAGGAGCAGGCCAACGAGCTGGCGCTGTTCGCGCCGCAGGCCACCGTCAACGTGATCGACAATTTCGAAGTGGTGAAGAAACACAAGCTGGCGCTGCCGGACACCATCGAAGGCATCTTCTCCTGCCCCAACTCCAACTGCATTTCGCATAATGAGCCGGTGACCAGCTTTTTCTATGTCAAACCCCAGGCGCGCGACACAAAAATGAAATGCAAGTATTGCGAAAAGGTGTTCAGTAGGGATATCGTTGCAGAGGTGCGCTAAGTCGTACAAGGGTGAATAGAGAAATATCAAGAAAACACTGCATTCGACAGTGGTAAAAAGCACGAGCAAGCGCCGCAGTCATCTGCGGCGCTTCTCATTTCCGCACTGGACGACCCGATGCCCCGCCCGGCCGCCTTGCTTCGCCAGCTCCACCTCCCCGACCTGCCCGCCGCCGTGCTCATCGGCCTGTTGGGCGCCGCCGCCGTATCCGGCTTCCACCTGGCGCTGAACGCGCTGGAACACCTGCTCACCGGCATGAGCGGCAGCCTGGTCGGCATCGCCCGCCAACTGCCCGCCTGGCAACGCGCCGCCCTGCCCGCCGTCGGCGGCCTGCTGGCCGGCTTGGTATTGCAACACGGCCTGCGGCTGGCGCGCGGCTCGGCCGGCGGCGACTACCTGGAAGCGGTGCGCGTCGGCGACGGCCGCCTGGGCCTGCGCACCGTGCTGATCAAATGCCTGTCCTCGCTGTGCACCGTCGCCTCCGGCGGCTCCATCGGCCGCGAGGGCGCCATGGTGTCACTGGCCGCGCTGGGCGGCTCGCTGCTGGCGCGGCGGCCGCGCCTCTCACTGCCGCGCCGCCGCCTACTGGTGGCTTGCGGCATCGCCGCCGGCTGGTCTGCGGCCTACCATGCCCCCTTGGCCGGCGTCTTGTTCGTCTGCCAAGTGGTACGGCCGCGCCGGCGCTGGCGCGGCCTGCCGCCGCTGATCGTCGCCTCCGCCGTCGCCAGCCTGGCCTCCGGCGCCTGGTTCAAGCTGCCGGCGATCTACCACGTTCCGCCGCTACCGGCGCTGACAACGACGGCCCTGCTGGCCTATTGTCTGGTGGCCTGCGCGCTGGGCCTGCTCGCGCCGTGGTTTCTGCAAGCGATGAACGCCGCGCGGCGCGCCTTCGCCGCCATCGGCCTGACCTTGCCGACGCGCATGGCGCTGGGGGGATTGATCGTGGGAAGCCTGGCCTGGTTCTGGCCGGAAATGTGGGGCAACGGCTATAGCACGGTGTCCGCGCTGCTGACCGCCGCGCCGCTGTGGCAGACCTTGCTGGCCCTGCTGCTTTGCAAGCTGCTGGCCACCGCGGCCACCAGCGGCTCCGGCGCCGTGGGCGGAATCTTCACGCCCATGCTGTTTGTCGGCGCCGCCGGAGGCGCCTTGATCGGCCTATCGCTGAACGCGCTGTGGCCCGGCGCGGCGCCGCTGGCCGGCGTCATCGTCACCGGCATGGCGGCATTTTTGGCTGCCACCGCGCAAGCGCCGTGGCTGGCCGTGGTCATGATGCTGGAGATGACCGCCAGCTTCGGCCTGGCCGCGCCCTTGCTGTTGGCCTCCTGGCTGGCTGCGCGCCTCAGCCGCCGCTTGCTGGGCGGCCGGGCGCTGTACGACGGTCGTTAAAGCGGTTACGATCCGCGGCGCCTCGCAAGGCCGCCTCGCGTGACCGTGAACCGGCTCATGGCGTCGCCGGGCCCTCGCTGGCGCCGTCGATGAAACGCTGCAGAAACACCAGGTCCAGCCAGCGGCCGAACTTGAATCCCACCTGCGGCAGCATGCCCACTTGCTGGAAACCCAATTTTTCATGGAAGCGGATCGAGCCCTCGTTGGCGGCGTCCACCGCGCCCACCATGGTGTGCTTGCCCAAGGCCTTGGCGCGCGGGAACAAGGCCTGCACCAAGGCGGTGCCTATGCCCTTGCCGCGGGCATCGGCCGACAGGTGCACGCTGTGTTCCACGGTGAAGCGGTAGCCCGGCTTGACGCGGAAATCGCCAAAGCTGGAAAAGCCCAGGATCTTGCCGCTCTCTTCGGCCAGCAGCACCGGGTAGCCGGCGGCGGTGCGGTCCTGGAACCACACGGCGAATTCGCCGGCGGACAGCGGATCGTCGTTGTAGATGGCGGTGGTGGTGGCGATGACCTCGTTGTAGATGTCGAGAATCGCCGCCAGGTCTTCCAGCGTGGCGTCGCGGATAATCATGTTCTGTCCCTTGCGAATATGGCTTGTTGTACGGATCGCGGGCGCATGCGCCGGCGCTGACCCTTGGAATGCAAACAGTGTACCAGCAGCCGTGTCAGGCGGCCGCCGCCGGCTTTTTACGCGGGCTGCGCTTCTTGCGCACCGGCGCTTCCGGTGTCGCTTCGGGCTCGGGCGGCGCGGACACGGCGGCGGCGGGCGCCGGTTCGCCGTCCTGCTTGAGCCGGATTTCACAATGCAGCTTGGAGCCGTTGCGGCTTTCCTGCACCGTCAGGAAATCCAGCTTCTTCACCATTTGCGACAGCCGGGAATGACCATAAACACGCGGGTCGAACGAGGGGTCGTTCTTGGCCAGGTAGGTGCCCACCACCGATAACTCGGCCCAGCCGCTGTCGCGCGCCACCGCCTCGATCGCATTGGTGAACATGTCCTGCAGCGGGTGGCGCTCCTTCTCCTTCTCCGGCTGCGGCTTGGCGCGGCTGCGGGTGCTGCGCGTCTTGGGCCTGTCGCCCGCGCTCTTGGCCGCCGGCTCCGGCCGCAGAATCTCGGTGAACACGAATTTGTCGCAGGCGGCGATGAAGGGCCGTGGCGTCTTGGACTGCTCGCCCAGGCCTATCACCATCAGGCCGGACTCGCGCAGCCGGGTGGCCAGACGGGTGAAATCACTGTCGGAGGACACCAGGCAGAAACCATCGAAATTGCCGGTGTAGAGCAGATCCATCGCGTCGATGATCAAGGCGGAGTCGGTGGAATTCTTGCCCTTGGTGTAGGCGAATTGCTGAATCGGCGAAATCGCGTATTGATGCAGCACTTCCTTCCAGCCCTTCAATTGGCTGGTGGTCCAATCACCGTAGGCGCGCTTGACCACGGCGGTGCCGTACTTGGCCACTTCGGCCAGCAGTTCGGCAATCAGCGCCGACTGTGCGTTGTCGGCGTCTATCAATACCGCCAGTTTGCGGTTTTCCATGCTTGATTTCCGTAATGCGACCGAACCATGCTAAAACCGGCGCTCGCCGCTGTCAAAACCGGCAAACGACGCCGCTAGGGCAGTCCGCCATGCAAGACCTGCTCGACGATGGCGGCAATCCGTCCTTCCCGTTTCATCCGTTCCAGCACGGCGTTGAGTTGCTGGATGAAATCGTCCTGATACGGGTAGCGCTGGGATCCGCGCTTGCTGAAGCCGATATAGGCCTGCTCGCCGTTCAGGCTGACCGCCTCCACCAGTTCGCCGCGCTGACTGGCGCTGATCGCGCCGCGCCGCTGCAAGCGGTCCAGCATATAGTGGATGGACAGCTTGTCGTTCAAATAACAATCCATGCGCCCGTTGATCAGCTTCAACAGATTGCCCCGCGTGTCCGGCGCCTCGTCCAGCTGGATCTCGCCGCGCTGCACCGCTTGCCAGAACGCCTTGCCGCCGGGCCGGAAGCCGGTATTGTTGCCAAAGCGCAGACCAAGGAAATCCGCCGGCCAGTGCTGTCGAGGCGTGCGCATCACTTCCGCCCGGCAATACACCACCACCTGCTCCTGCCAGAACGGCGCCGAATAACTCATGTACTCGCGCTCCGGCCGATAATACGGTGGCGACAACGCCATGGCGCGGCCGGCTTCCAGCTCGACCAGGCCACGCTTCCACGGCACCGGCCGCAACTCGATGCGATAGCCTTCCATGCGCTGCGACGCCGCGCGCAACACCTCGTTGTAAACGCCCACCGCGCGTCCATCCGCCTCGTAGGAATACGGCGGATAACCGTTATCGGTCAGCACCACGACCTGGCGCGGCGGGACGGAGGCACCCAGCGCCAAGCCGGCCCAGCACAGCAGTAAGCCGCATCGAATCATTTGAATGACATATCCCGTGTCGATAAACACTTTATAGCCGCTGCGCCGCCCGGCGTTGGCACGAGTCTTGCGCTGACACCAGCGTCCATCGTTCCCGCCGCGAGGCCGCCATGAAACTATTTTCGCGCAACACCGCCGCCGCCACCAGCGAAGTGGTGATGTTCAACTATCGCCGACCGGTGCGCGCGCGCCAGGTGGCGCTGGGCAGCGGCGGCCGGCTATGGCTGATAGAGGCGCTGGACCCCACCCACAACGTCTGGGTATGGCAGGACGAAGCCTGCCAGGCCGAGGCCGCGGTGGACACCGCGCGCCGCCTCAGCCTGATGCTGAACTGACCCATTCTGGTGCATCGGCACCAAGCTGGCGCGATGCGGCAATAAAAAAGCCGCCTCAACGGGCGGCTTGTGCGATGAAGCGTGGCTTGATCATTTCTTGGCGATGTTCTTGCCGAAACTTTCCGCCGCGGCGCGCATCTTCGGCAGCAACACCGGTTCGGCGGCCTTCAGCGTGTCGCCGGCGATGGTGTTGATGATCTGCGGCTGCTGCTTCAGCAGCTTCTGACCGGCGGCGGTCTTGTAGAAGGCGTTGATCTGCTTGAGTTCGTCGGCGCTGAACTGGGCGCTGTAGGCCTTGGCCACGGTCTGCTCGAACTGCTGCTTGGCCGCGCTGGAGCCAAAGTAATCACTGGCCAGCTTGTGCACGTTCTCGCCGTAGGTCTTGAAGCCTTCCTGCGCTTTCTTCTGCTGGGCTTCGCTCAGCTTGATCTTGTTCTTGACGAAGTATTCCTGCAGCAGCGGCATCGCGCTGGCGGTGGTGCGCTGCGCCAGTTCCGGCAGCATATTGTTCAGGTTCAGCGTGGCGGACAACTCTTTGACGGCGGCGTCCTGAGCGGCGTCGGCGTGCGCCAGCAGCGGCAAGGTCAGCGCCAGGGCGGCCAGGCCGGCTTTGAGCGGGCGTGATGCGAACATGTGGAATCCTTTGGCTTTGAGTTGGAAACAGCTGGCGCCGGCGCTGCCGACGCGGAAACACCGGCAGTGTGACACCGCCGCCGCCGCAGGTCAAAAAAGCCGTGGCGTCGCGCGGCTAGCGCCCGGCTGCCGCGGAAGCCGACGACTGCGGCCCCTGCCAGCCTTGATAAGCGCCGATATTGTCGCGGGTGATCAGCTGCACCGGCACCGTCACCGTGCGCGGCTTGAGCTTGGGATTGGCCAGCAGCTGGCGGCCCAGCTTCACCGCCTCCACCCCCATGGCGTAAGGCGCCTGGCTGGAGGAGGCCACGATCTGGCTATCGCCGCGCAGCGCTTTCTCGATGTCCGGCGAGCCGTCCACGCCGGCTATCATCACTTCCTTGCGCCCGGCGGCGCGCGCCGCCTGTTCCGCGCCCAACGCCTGGCGGTCGTTGCTGGCGAACACGCCGTTGATCGCCTGGTAGCGCAACAGCAGCTGCGCCATCAGCCGCTTGCCGCCCCAGCTGGACGCCAGCCCGCTCTCCTGATGGCTGAGCAGATGGATCTTGGGAAACGCGGCCAGGCTGCGGCGGCAGCCCGCCACCCGGTCCCAGACCGAGGATACCGGCGGGCCGTTCTGGATCACGAAATTACCCTCGCCATGCATTCGCTCCGCCAGATAGCGGCAGGCCAGCACGCCGGCCTGGACATTGTCCGATTTGACCGTGCCATCGGCGCCGACGGCGTCCACATCCACCGCCACCACCCGCACCCCGGCCTGCTGCGCCTCGCGCACCAACGGCGCCACCGCCTTGCTGTCCGCGGCCACCAACAGGATCAGCTCCACGCGCAGGCGCAGCAGTTGCCGCACCTGTTCCCGCTGCCGCTCCAGGCTGAAATTGGCGGACAGCGTGGTGATCTGGGCCTGAGGATTGAGCGCGCGCGCCTCCTGCAAGGCGCCGCGCGCGACGATCTGATAAAAGGGGTTGTCCAGCGCCCCCACGGAGATGCCGATGCGGCTCGGCGGCGGCGCGGCGCTGGCGGCCCCGGCCAGCAGCGGCCAGCAACAGGCAAGGAATCGGCTCGGTTTCATGGCCACCCGGGATGCTTGAATGCGTGTCACCCCAGTTTAGACCACGCCGCTCCCGCTGCGAAAGCGCGCACAACGCCCGCTCGACGTCTCGCGGGCGGCAGATCGCAAACAGCTACTCAGCGCCTGTTCAAAGTCTCGCGAGCTAGGGCGGGACAAGGCGTTGCGGCGGAGAAAGCGGAATGTACACGTGGTACATGAGCACTGAGCTTGGTTTCAACGCCCATTTCTATCCATCCCGCCGACGCGCAGCAGATCGTAGACAGGTTCTCAGGCCGCCTGGCTCAGGCTGGCCCTCACCCGCTGCGCCAGCAACTCCAGCTGCAGCCAGCCTTCTTCCCACTGGCAGTGGCCGGACTCCACATTGATGTGACCAGCCTGGCGCAGCCAGGCGATGGGCGTGCGCCAGTAGCCGGCCAGCCGCGCCGCGCGCGGCGTCTTGCAGAACGGGTCATTGCTGCTCGCCACCATTCTGGCCGGAAACGGCAAGGGCTGGCGCGGCGTCGGCGCGAAGCCCATCAGCTCGCGCGGCACGAAGGGGCGTTCCACGTCCGCCGGCGCCACCAGCAAGGCGCCGGCAATCCGCTGTGGCTGACGCTGCGCGTAATGCGCCACCGCCACGCAGCCCAGGCTGTGGGCGATGACGATGACCGGCTTGCGGGCCAGCGCCAGCGCCCGATCGAGGCCTTGCAGCCAATCCTCCAGCTGCGGCGCGTCCCAATCGCCGGTCTCCACCCGCGTAGCGCCCAGACGCCGCTGCCAATGGCTTTGCCAGTGCCGTGGGCCGGAGTTGCGCCAGCCGGGCTGAATGATCAAGTCGAAATCGGCCAGCGAAGGTTCCATCGCTCAGCTCCTCAAAGGTTGAGTTCGCACTGTAGGCCGGCTTTGATATTTCTGGAAATGATATCGAACAAAATGTTTATTCCGTATATCTATAAAAAGACCTATTTCATATAGATTTATTTGGAATTTAAAGATGAAAAACAATCACTTCTGGCGCTAAAACATTTCTGATTAGATGCAAGCATCGTTCGCTTTCCCGGGAAACCACCATGCCTCGCCTCACCCTTCGTCACGCCCTGCTGTCCCTATCCTTGCTGAGCGCCGCCGCGCCATTGCTGGCCGCCGAGCTGCTCAATGTCTCCTACGACCCCACTCGCGAGCTGTATCAGGACATCAACAAGGCCTTCGCCGAGCAATCGAAGAAACAGGGCGGCGACGTCGCCATCAAGCAATCGCACGGCGGCTCCGGCAAGCAATCGCTGGCGATCCAGCACGGCCTGGAAGCCGATGTCGCGACACTGGCGCTGGCCTACGACATCGACGTGCTGGCGGACCAAGGCCTGCTGCCCAAGAACTGGCAAAGCCGGTTGCCGGACAACAGCTCGCCCTACACCTCCACCATCGTGTTCCTGGTGCGCAAGGGCAATCCCAAGGGCATCCGCGACTGGGGCGATCTGATCAAGCCCGGCATCCAGGTGATCACGCCCAATCCCAAGACCTCCGGCGGCGCGCGCTGGAACTACCTGGCGGCCTGGGGCTACGCGCTGAAACAGCCCGGCGGCAACGAGGCCAAGGCCCGCGCCTATGTAGGCGAGCTGTACAAGCATGTGCCGGTGTTGGACACCGGCGCGCGCGGCGCGACGCTGACCTTCGCCCAGCGCGGACTGGGCGACGTGCTGCTGGCCTGGGAAAACGAAGCGGTGCTGGCGGTGAAGGAGTTGGGACCGGACAAATTCGACATCGTCACCCCCTCGCTGTCCATCCTGGCCGAGCCGCCGGTGGCGGTGGTGGACAAGGTGGCCGACAAGAAGGGCAATCGCAAGCTGGCCGAGGCTTATCTGAAGTTCCTGTACACCCCGCAGGGCCAGACCATCGCGGCGCAGAACTACTACCGCCCGCGCGACGCCAAGATCGCCGCGCAATACGCCGGCCAGTTCCCCAAGGTCAAGCTGTTCACGCTGAAAGACACTTTCGGCGACTGGCGCGGCGCCCAGCGCAAGCACTTCGCCGACGGCGGCGTGTTCGATCAGCTAATCGCCAAGAAATAGCGCCCCTCAATGCGAACAGCCCGGCAACGCCGGGCTGTTGTGCTTGCGGGAACCGCGGATCAGGCCGCCTGGCTTTCGCGCCAGGTCAGCCATACCCGCATATCGAATTCCAGCTGGTGATAGTCCGGCTCCATATGGCAGCACAGTTGGTAGAAGGCCTTGTTGTGGTCCTTCTCCTTCAGATGAGCCAGCTCATGCACCACGATCATGCGCAAGAACGGCAGCGGCGCGTCGCGGAACAAGGCGGCGACGCGGATTTCGTTCTTGGTCTTCAGCTTGCCGCCCTGCACCCGCGACACAAAGGTATTGGTGCCCAGCGTGCCCTTGACCGGGTGCTGCTGGTTGTCATACATCACCTTGGCCGGCAAGGCCGCGTTTTTCAGATAGCGCTGCTTGAGCTCGGACACGTACTGGTACAGCGCCTTGTCGGTCTGCACCTCATGGGGGTCCGGATACCTGCGCGCCAGCCAGGCGCCCAGCTGGCCGGAGTCCAGCAGCGCCTGCACCTGACCGAGCAAGGCGGCGGGGTAGTGCTGCAAATAATTGAGAGTCGGCATCGCGCCATTGTAAAACGATGCGGCGGCCAGGTGTTGCGGCGGCGCAAACCGGCGCTACAACAAGCGGGACGGATCATCCCACTGATAGCTGAGCGCCTGCGCGCGGCTGCCGGCCGCGGTGTCCACCTCGCGCGGCGTCGACGCCACGCCTCCCAGCGAGCGGTAAAAACCGCAGGCGGCGTGATTCGCCTGGTACACCCACAGATACAACGGCCTGCCCGGCGCGACGCGCAGCGCCTCCGCGGCGGCGGCGGCCATCAGCGCCCGCCCCACGCCGCGCCCCTGCTGCCCCGGCAGCACATGCAGATTGTCCAGGTAAACGCCGCGTTCCGGCGCCTCGTCCGGCAGTAGACAGACGAAACCCACCGACTCGCCGTACCACAAGGCCAGCCGCACCCACGGCGGCGACGCCGCGGCGAAGCGCTGGCGCCACAGCGTCAGGCGTTCGTCCCAGGCGCGCTGGTCCAGGTATTCATCCGGCAGGATGCCGCGATAATGCTGCTGCCAGCTGGCGACATGCAGAGCGGCGATCCGCTCGACATCACGAGCATCGGCCGCGCGCAACAACAGCCTCTTGGTCATGTTCACTCCCCTGTCACGGTGGTTCCACGCCAACGGCCCGACTGGCTCTGGTCACGGCCGCCGGCAATCGAGACAATGCCGATTCCCTCACCTTACTCCAGGAAGGTCTTGTATGCATGTCGTGATTTTCCGCGCCGCCACGCGGCAACTGGATGCCGAATACTTCGCCGTGGCGCAGCAAATGCGCCAACTGGCGCTGGAGCGTTTCGGCTGTCTCGCCTTTGTCTCCGCCAGCGAGGACGGTCAGGAGATCGCGCTGTCCTACTGGCCGGACACCGACAGCATCCGCGCCTGGAAGGCGCACGCCGATCACGTGTTGGCGCAGCAGCTGGGACGCGAGCGCTGGTATCGGCAGTACCGGGTGGAAGTGGCGCGCATCGAACGCAGTTATGAATGGGAGCCCACGCCATGATGTATACGCCTGACGCATTCTCGGGCCGCCTGGCCGCGCTGCCGGAACTATTGGCCGCCCATCCCTTCGCCACCCTGATCACCCCGCAGACCAACGGCGAGCCGTGGATCAGCCACTTGCTGCTGCTGGCCGATCCCGAACAGCCGGACTGCCTGCTCGGCCACCTGGCGCGCGCCAACCCGCACAGCCAGGCGCTGCTGCGCGGCCGCAGCGTCGCATTGTTTCACGGGGAACATGGCTATGTGTCGCCGGCCTGGTACGCCGCCGGCGGCGCCCAGGTGCCCACCTGGAACTACCGGGTCGCGCATGCTCACGGCGTGGTGGAAGAAATGGAAGGCACGGCCCTGCTGCGGCAGCTGGAACTGCAGGTGCGCCGGTTCGAAGGCGAATCCGGCTGGCGGCTGCCAAGCGAAAGCGCGGCCATCCAGGCGATGCAGCGCGCCATCGTCGGTTTCCGGCTGCGGGTGGAACGCTGGGATCTCAAGGAAAAACTGAGCCAGAACCGCAGCGCGGCGGACCAGGACGGCGTGGTCGCGGCGCTGGAACGCATCGGGGGCGATGACGGCGCCTTGGCGCGCGCAATGCGCGCCGCGCGGCGCGACTAGCGCCTTTTTATCCGCGGCGGCGGATTCTTTAGCCGCTTTTTACACGTCGAGGCCTAGCATGCGAATGTCCTTTTGCCGCGAGACCTTGCCGATGAGCACCCGCAAATCCGCCATCCGCGCGCAGCCAGCGCGCGGCATCCCCGACTATCTGCCGGATGAAGACGCGGCGCCGCTGGCGCTGCGCCGCTATATTCTCAACGCCCGCTTCCCGCACGAAGAGCGCGAGACAGCCGCGCGCGGCTGGCGCGCCTCCTTGCGTGCCTGGTGGCGGCAAGTGAGCGCGCAACGATGAGCCGCTGTGTCCACACCCTGCGCCACCACCGTGTATTGAGCGCCCATGCCCAGGCCCGCCATCAGCGCATGCCCTGGCTCAAGCGCAAGGCGCGCTTGCCGCGCGCGGCGCAAGCCGGCTGGCTGACGCGCTTGCGCGCCTGGCTGTGCGGCTGAGAACCTGTTTACGATCTGCTACGCGTCGACGATACGGCCTTGCACAGGCGCTGCGCGTCTTATTTGAGGCGCAGCGGCTCCACCAGCACATTGCTGGTTTCGTCGGCCAGCCAGAGTTGGCCGTCCTGGATGGTGGCGCTCAGCTGCATGCTGCGCTGGCAAATGGCGACCAACTCAGCCAGCGTGGCCGGTTCGACGCGGAACACGCTGAGCTTGTCCAGGCGCGCCAGCTTGTTCTCCAGCTGCGGCCACCATACTTCGCTGGCGCGGCCGCCATAGCTGTACAACACCACTTTATCGGCGCGGCTGCAGGCCTTTTTCAGCCGTTTCTCATCCGGCTCGCCCAGTTCCACCCACAGCTCGATGTCTTCGGCGTAACTCTTCTGCCACAACTCGGGCTCGTCGTCGGCGCTCAGGCCGCGGCTGAACTGCAGGGATTCGCTGGCGTTGAGCGCGAAGGCGGCCAGGCGCAGCATCATGCGCTCCACGGTTTCGGACGGGTGCTGGGCCAGCGTCAGCTGATGACTGGCGTAATAGCCGCGATCCATGTCGGACACGGCGAGATTGGCTTTGTAAATGGTGGCGGACAGGGCCATGCGGAAACCGGCTTTGCGAAAAAAGAAGCTATTGTACGGGTCAGCCGGCTTTTGCGCGCAATCATCGCGGATGGCCGGCGCCGCGCTGTCTCAGAACCTGTTCAAAGTCTGCTGCGCTTCAGCGATACGGCGTTAAAAACGAGCTCAAAATGCTCATGTACCACTTGTACATTCCGCTTTTTCGCTCGTTTTCGCCTTGTCTCGCCCTTGCTCGCGAGACTTTGAACAGGCTCTCAGGGCGATGGCTGGCTGGAGCAATCCAAGGGCTCGCCGCGCCAGGTGATGCTGGCCTCGCGCCCCTTGATCCACAACTCCAGGCCCGGCGCCGCATAGCGCGCGCCGCTGCCGCTCAGGCCCTGGTGCAGAATGGCGGTGGAACCGTTGTATTCCAGTTTCACCGTGGGCGGATGGGTGCGGTAGAACGTTGCCAACACGGTGCGGGTGGCATTGCCCTTGCAGACATAGCGCAGCGGCGTCAGCGCCGGCGCCAGGCCCCAGGCCGCCTGCAGCTGGGTGATGCGCATGATGTAGACGTCGCCCAGGCACATATGCATGTCCTCGGTCTTGACGCAGTCCTTCAGGCTTTTCACCCAGCGGCGCTGCTCGGCGATCAGTTTGGCCTCGGCGCCCGGCCGCCCCTGCTGCGCCAGCTCCAGCGCCTGGGCGTAGACCTTCTCCAGCCTATTATCCTGACGGGTCAGGCTGTCGTCCTGGCACACCATGGCTTCCACCGGATTGCCCGGCTTGTCGCAGTTGAAATCGGTGGCCACCGGCGCGCCGGCCTCGGTCGCTTCCTCGGCCGGTTTGCCGCCGTCGGCCACGCGGCCATGTCCGCCGTCGCCGCGACCGTGGTCGTTCCTGCCGGCGGCCAGCGCCAGCGCCGGACACAATATGATCAAGCCGATCAGCCTATGGGCGGATCCAGGCATACCGATTTCCTCTGAACTGCGTTATCGCCACCCGACTCCGGGTGGCCACATCCAAACAGGCATCCGCCGGCGCCGGCCAGGCACATAGTGCCGCACCGGCGCGAAGCCAACATGATACCAGTTCGCTCATGCGCATTTATTAATAATAAGCGCCGCCGCCGTATCCCGGAGCGGCGCGTGATTCCGCTGGAATGGATATGACAATGCGGCGACAAGTTCCCAAAACGGCCATTTGCCGGTACACTCCGGCCTCCCGCGCGCAAAATTCCAATCTTTGCGCGCCGCGCGCGCTTCATCCGGAAGCGCCCACCGCATACCCCTAACTTTTTCCCGTCAGCCTGGATTGGTTCGCACATACTGCGATAGGCCGTCGCAGGAGCAAACATGTCCACACTCACCTTTGCCGACCTCGGTCTGGCTGAACCGTTGTTGCGCGCCGTCAGCGAAACCGGCTACACCACCCCCACCCCGATCCAGGCGCAGGCCATTCCGCAAGTGCTGCAAGGCGGCGACCTGCTGGCCGCGGCCCAGACCGGCACCGGCAAGACCGCCGGCTTCACCCTGCCGCTGCTGCATCTGCTGATGGGCAAGCCGGCCACCCAGCCGGGCCGCCCGCGCGCGCTGGTGCTGACGCCCACTCGCGAGCTGGCAGCCCAGGTGGAAGAATCGGTGCAGACCTACGGCAAACACCTGCCGCTCAAATCCATGGTGATGTTCGGCGGCGTCAACATCAATCCGCAGACCCGTGCGCTGCGCAAACCGCTGGACATCCTGGTGGCCACTCCCGGCCGCCTGCTGGACCACGCCGGCCAACGCAATATCGATCTGTCCGGCGTTGAGATCCTGGTGCTGGACGAAGCCGACCGCATGCTGGACATGGGCTTCATCCACGATATCCGCAAAGTGCTGGCGCTGCTGCCGGCCAAGCGCCAGAACCTGCTGTTCTCCGCCACCTTCTCCGACGAGATCAAGGGCCTGGCCGATCGCCTGCTGGACAATCCCAAGCTGGTGGAAGTGGCGCGCCGCAACACCACCAACGAACTGGTGAACCAGAAAGTCCACCTGGTGGACCGCGACCGCAAGACCGAACTGCTGATGCACCTGATCAAGGAGCACAACTGGTTCCAGGCGCTGGTGTTCACCCGCACCAAGCACGGCGCCAATCGCCTGGCGGAAAAACTGGACAAGAGCGGCATTCCCGCCGCCGCGATTCACGGCAACAAGAGCCAGAACGCACGTACCCGCGCCTTGGCTGACTTCAAGAGCGGAGAATTGCAAGTACTGGTGGCCACCGATATCGCCGCGCGCGGCCTGGACATCGACCAATTGCCGCAAGTGGTCAACTTCGAACTGCCCAATGTGCCGGAAGACTATGTGCACCGCATCGGCCGCACCGGCCGCGCCGGCAGCAAGGGCGAGGCGGTGTCCCTGGTGTGCGTCGACGAATTCAACTTCCTGAAAGACATCGAGAAGCTCACCAAGCAGTCGATCGAGCGCTTCAGCGTGCCGGGCTTCGAGGCGGACTTGTCGGTGAAGCCAGAGCCCATCCCGATGGGCGGCGGCAATCGCCGCGGCCAGCCGCAACGCCAGGGCGGCGGCGGCAAACCGCGCCACCAGCCGGACAGCAAGCCCACCGGCCATGGCCACCGCGCGCCGGCGTCCAAGCCGCGCCAGGGACAAGGTCAGGGACAGGCCAAAAACACAACAGGCGGCCAAACCGGCCAGCGCGCGCAGCAAGGCCAGGGCCAGCGCGGCAAGCCCGCCGCCTCGCGTCCGAGCTCGGCGCTGTTCAGCCCGCCTAAAGGCCGCTAAAACCGCGCGCGGCGCCGCACCCACAGGGCGCGGCCGCCGCCGCGGCCATCCACGTCCCTCCCTCCGCCGCGGCTTGTCCGCGCCCTCGCCGGCCCCGCGGCGCTGGAAGCGCTTTACGGCGGACGGCAAACCTGCCTACGATTCAGCAACAAACAATATCGAGCGGAAGCTGCCCGCGCCGCGCTTCACGCGGGCGGCACGCATACAGCGCGCACAGATCGAGCAAGGATTCGGGGAATGATGAGACTTCGCAGCTGGCTGCTGGGCAGCCTGGCTGTAGTCCTGCTGGCGGCAGCTCAGCCGCAGGCCGCGCCACGTCTGAAAGTCATCCTGTCCAACCAGGAGTGGCCACCCTATATGGGCAAGGAACTGCCGTACGACGGCATTTTGTCGCGCTTGGTGAAAGAGGCGTTCGCCCGCGCCAATGTCGACGTGACCTTCCGCTACTATCCCAATAACCGCACGCTGCAATCGGCGCGCAACGGCACCGTGGACGGCAGCTTCGGCTGGGCGCCGACGCCGGAGCGCAAGCAGGATTTATTGTTCACCCAGCCGGTGCTGCATGCGCGCATGGTGTTCTTTCAGCGCCGCAACGCCAGCTTTCCCTGGAGCGACCTGTCCAATCTGCGCAATGCCAGGGTGGGCGTCACCGTAGGGAATTTCTACTCCGACGAATTCAACCAGCAAGTGGCCGCCGGCCGGCTGATTCCGGACGTGGCGCCGGACGACGTCACCAATCTGCGCAAGCTGCTGGCCGGACGCATCGACCTGTTTCCCATCGACCAGGAAGTGGGCCAATACCTGATCGCCCGCAACTTCCCGCCGCGGCTGGCGCAGCAATTGGAACCGCAAAGCAAATCGTTCTGGGTGGCGCCGCTGCATGTGGTGATCTGGCGCAAGCATCGCCAGGGCCCGGAGCTGGTGGAGCGTTTCAATCGCGGCCTGAAGGCGCTGCAGGACAGCGGCGAGTTTGAACGCCTGGTGGCGGACACCCGCGCCGCCAGCTTGGCTTATCACCGGCCGATCCGGATGCCCTGAACGCGCCGCTTACCCGAGATCGGCGCTGCTGAGCACCACCGGGCGGCTATGAAAATAACCCTGGAACCAGTCGAAACCCAGCTCGCAGCAACGCTCGAACTGCACGTGGCTGTCCACCTTTTCCGCCAACAGGATGCCGCCGAAACCGTCCAGCTGCGCCTTCAACACTGGCAAGTGCGCGGCGTCCACCGCCGCCACGTCCACCTTGACGATGTCCACCAGCGGCAGCATCGCCATCTGATCGGCCCCCAGGTGGACCACATCGTCCAACGCCAGGCGGAAACCACGGGCGCGCAATTGCGCCATGCGCAGCAGCAACTCGTCGGTGACCGTCACGGTTTCCAGGATTTCCAGCACCAGCCGTTCCGCCGGCAATTGATCCAGGATACGGTCTTGCAGCAAATCGGCGCTGGCATTGATGAAGCCGGGAAACTGCCCCAACACGTCCACATTGCCCAATTCGCCGAAAGCGTTGCGCAACACCTCGGCGCTGGCCAGCAGATCGTCGCGCACCAGGGCGAAATTGGCCGGACTGGAGCGGAACAATAGCTCATAGGCCACCAGTTGCTGCTGACGGTCGACGATGGCCTGGCGGCCGAGATAACGGAAGGAATCGGGCATGCGTCGATATTACAGGATATTGCCGCCGCTGTTGGGCATCTCCTGCCGACGCGCTGAAAGAATATGACAGCTTATGCCTGACCATCGCCGTTAAATGCGGTAAGGTTGCAGATTACCCCGGTCAAGAGAGCCGCCATGTTGCCAACCCGACAAATTCCGCGCGAGGAAATCAAGACCCTGCCACTGTTCGCCGGCCTGACGCCGGAACAAGTGCGGCTGGCGGAAACGCCGGAGCAGGCCGCCGCCGCACTGCAGGTGCTGGCCGGCTGCGCGGTGCTGGGTTTCGACACCGAATCGCGCCCGACTTTCCACAAGGGCGAGAAACCCACCGGTCCGCACCTGATCCAGCTAGCCAGCGACGACGGCGCTTGGCTGTTCCCGATACAGGACGGCCAGTGCGCGTCGGAACTGAAAACCCTGCTGGAAGACCCCAAGCGGCTATTGGTGGGCTTTGAGCTGAGTTCGGACCAGGCACTGCTACAACAGCGGCTGGGCATCCGCTGCGGCCGGGTGCTGGACCTGGTGGACCACTTTCCCAGCGACGATGCGCGCATCACCGTCGGCGCGGTACAGGCGGTGGCGCGGCTATTCGGCCAGTACTTCCGCAAATCCAAGAAGCTGTCCACCACCAACTGGTCCAAGCTGCCCTTGAGCCCGGCGCAGCAGGCCTATGCCGGCAACGACGCCTGGGTGGCGCTGCGGGTATACCGCGAGCTGGACGCCCGCGGCGGTTTGCGGCGCGGCGGCTAAGCCGCGCCGGAACAAACATCAGGGCAGCCGCGTAATGCGGTTCAGCGCCGGCACCGCCACCGGCGACGCGCTGGCGAAATAGCTCTCCAGCACATCCACGTCCACCTTGCCGCCAACCCGGTTGCTGCCCTGGGTCAACACGGTGAAGCCATCGCCGCCGCCGGCGATGAAGTTGTTGACCTGCACCCGGTAGCTTTGCTGCGGATCGATGGCGATGCCGTTGATCTTGATGCTGCCGATATCCACCTTGCTGCCCGCCGGCGCCGACTGGCTCCAGCTATAGCTGAAACCCTGGGACACTTGCAGGATCTTGGCCCGGGTCGGATCGCTCCACTGCTGTTCCAGCAATTGGTCTATCTGCGCGCCGGTCAAGGTCAGCGTGGTCATCACATTGCCGAAGGGCTGGGTGGTGAACAGTTGATTGTAGGTAACGTTGCCGCCGGCGCCGGGAATGATGTCGGCGCGCACGCCGCCCGGATTCATGAAGGCCACCACCGCGCCCTGGGCGGCGCCGGCCGCCAGTTGCGCGTCGGCCACCACATCGCCCAGCGCGGTTTCGCCGGCCGGCGACGCGCTACGATCCAAGGTGCCCGCCGCCTGGCCCACCACGCGGTTGGCCACCGGCGCCACCAGGTCCTTGTACAGCTTGATCAGATTGCTGACCGAGGCCAGCGGCGCGATGTCCTGGCTCACCACCCGGTTCTGCGCCTGTATCGTACCGGGCTTGATGTCGCGGGTGGCCGGGTCCAGCACGAAGTCGATCTCGGTGAACAACTGGCCGTAGTTCTTGGCGCTGGTCACCTGGCGACCGTCGATCACGCAGTTGTAAGCCTGGTGGGTGTGGCCGGTGACCACCAGCTTCACCGCCTTGTCCAGCTTCTTGACGATGTCGACAATCGCGCCGGACACGCCGTTGCAATCATTGAAGCCGCCGCTCTGGTAGCCGCCCTCGTGCACCACCACCACCACGGCTGAAACGCCCTGCCGTTTCAGCTGCGGGATCAGCTGGTTCACCGTGGCCGCCTCATCCTGGAAGCTCAAGCCCTTGATGCCGTCCGGCGACACGATCTCCGGCGTGCCCTTCAGCGTCATGCCGATGAAGGCCACCGGGATGCCGCCGAACTTCTTGATCTCGTAAGCCGGCAGCAGCGTGCCGCCATCGCTTTTTTTGACGTTGGCGGCCAGGAATTTGAATTTGGCGCCAACGAACTTGCCGTTCTGGCAGGAGGTGGTGGGCGCGTCGGCCTTGCAGCCGCCGTTCTGCATGCGCAGCAGTTCCTGCTGGCCGTCGTCGAACTCGTGGTTGCCGACGGCGTTGAGGTCCAGGCCCAGCAGGTTCATCGCCTCGATGGTGGGTTCGTCGTGAAACAGGCCAGACACCAGCGGGCTGGCGCCGATCAGGTCGCCAGCCGACACCACCACGCTATTGGGCGACTTGGCGCGCAACGCCTGCACCCAGGCCGCCAGATAATCGACGCCGCCGGCGTTGACCTTGATGGTCTTGCCCGGGTTGGCCGGGTCCGGCACCGTCAATTGGCCGGGCATTTCCAGATTGCCGTGGAAATCGTTGAAGGCGATCATCTTCACCGCCACCGGTTGCCGCGACACGCCGGAATTCTGGTCGCCGGGCGCCCAGCCGCCGGAGCCGGAGGAACAACCGAACAGCGCCAGGCTCAAGGCCAGGCACAAGCTTGCAGTCTTCAGTTTCACGAAACCCATCCTTAGTCTTGTATGCCGCCGCGACCCGCCGGCCGCCAGCGATGGAGGAGACGCCGCGCCCACTGCCATGGACATCGGGCGGCGTTCCGATCGCGCGCACTATAGCAAACAAAAATGACAAAGAATTAAAACTTTCGTGATACGAAGCAAACTGACTCACCGCCCTCAATCGGCGCGCGGCTGCGCCTGCAACGCCGCCAGCGCGTCGGGAGTGTTGAGATTGGGAAAGGCGTAATCGAACTCGACTTCGACATGATCCAGACCGGCCAGCCAGCCGCGGATGGAGCGGCCGCCGCCGGCCAGGTAGGCGGCCAGTCCGACGCTGAGACCGGGCGCCAGCGCCAGCAGGCTGGGATGCCAGCCGTCGCGGTCGCGCGCGCTGGCCGCCTGGCGGCCATCAGCCAGCGCCGCCAGCAAGCGGCGCGAGAAATCGGCCGGCAGCCGCACCGCGTCGCAGGGCATCACCAGCCAGACCGCGCCGTCGTCGCGCTCCAAGGCCGCCAGCACTCCGGCCAACGGTCCCGGGTAGTCCGGCAGGCTATCCGGCAGCAGCGGACAGCCGAAGCCGGCGTACACCTCCAGATTGCGGTTGGCAGAGATCCACACCCGCGCCGGCGCCGGCAGCTGCGCGGACAAGGCGGACAAGGCGTGCGCCAGCAGCGGCCGGCCCGACAGCGCCACCAGGCCCTTGTCGGCGCCGCCCATGCGCGTGGCGCGGCCGCCGGCCAGGATCAGCGCCTGATGGCTCATTGCCAGCGTTCCGCCGCCTGGGCGTCGCTGTGCTTGGCTTCCACCCAGCGCTCGCTGCCGTCAACCAGGATTTCCTTCTTCCAGAACGGCGCGTCCTGCTTCAGGTAGTCCATCAGGAATTCGGCGGCGGCGAAGGCGTCGCGGCGGTGGCTGCTGGCCACCACCACCAACACGATGGGCTCGCCCAACGCCAGCCGGCCGATGCGGTGTATCAATGTGGCCGCCTGCAGCGGCCAGCGCCGGCGCGCTTCTTCCACGATGGCGGCCAGCGCCTTCTCGGTCATGCCCGGATAATGCTCCAGCTCCAGCGCGGTCACATCGCGGCTGTCGCCGTAATCGCGCACCAGGCCGCTGAAGCTGACCACCGCGCCGCAGGCCGGATTGCCGGACAGGGCGTCGATCTCGACGCCGGCGTTGAAGCGTTGCGGCTGCACCCGCACCGTGAACGGCTCCATGCTCAACCTCCGGTCACCGGCGGGAACACCGCCACTTCGTCGCCATCCTTCAACACCGTATCCAGCCGCGCCATTTGCTGGTTCACCGCCACGCGGAACACCCGGTCGGCGGCCAATTCCCGCGTCCAGGCCTCGCCGCGCAGCCGCAGTTCCACCAGCAAGTCCGCCACCGTGGCCGCCTCGCTGTCCAGGTGTTCGCTCTCCAGACCGAATTCGTCCCGCAAGCGGGCAAAATACAAAAGACTCAGTTTCATCGCCTGCCTCTGTTCACAATTGAGCGGATACCGCAGTGTAAGCAATCCGCGCCGGGCCTCCAATACGTCAAGGTGGCTAGGCCTGTCCGCAAAAAAGCCCGCACGCGGCGGGCTCGTAGGGGAAAAGCAGCGGATCTTTACTTAACGATCTGCGCCAGTTCGCCCTTCAGGTATTTATTGGCCATGGTGTCCAGGTTGATCGCCTTGATCTTGCTGGCCTGACCGGCGGAGCCGAAGGCTTCGTAGCGGGCGATACAGATGTCGCGCATCGCGTCGGTGGACACTTTCAGGTATTTGCGCGGATCGAACTCGGCCGGGTGCTGGGCCAGGAAGCGGCGGATCGCGCCAGTGGAGGCCAGGCGCAGGTCGGTGTCGATATTGACCTTGCGCACGCCGTGCTTGATGCCTTCCACGATCTCTTCCACCGGCACGCCGTAGGTTTCGCCCAGATCGCCGCCGAACTCGTTGATGATCTGCAGCCATTCCTGTGGCACGCTGGAGGAGCCGTGCATCACCAGGTGGGTATTGGGGATGCGCGCGTGGATTTCCTTGATGCGGTCGATGCGCAGCACGTCGCCGGTGGGCTTCTTGCTGAACTTGTACGCGCCGTGGCTGGTACCGATGGCGATGGCCAACGCGTCCACGCCGGTGTCCTTGACGAACTGGGCGGCTTCTTCCGGATCGGTCAGCAGCTGGCTGTGGTCGAGCACGCCTTCGGCGCCCACGCCGTCCTCTTCGCCGGCCATGCCGGTTTCCAGGCTGCCCAGGCAGCCGATCTCGCCTTCCACCGACACGCCGCAGGCGTGGGCGAAATTAACCACGGTGCGAGTGACATCGACGTTGTAGGCGTAATCGGCCGGGGTCTTGCCGTCGCTCTTCAGCGAGCCGTCCATCATCACCGAGGAGAAACCGAGCTGGATCGAGCGCTGGCATACGTCCGGGCTGGTGCCGTGGTCCTGGTGCATCACCACCGGGATGTGCGGGAATTCTTCCACCGCGGCCAGGATCATGTGGCGCAGGAAGGGCGCGCCGGCGTATTTGCGCGCGCCGGCGGAGGCCTGCACGATCACCGGGGCGTCCACCTTGTCGGCGGCCTCCATGATGGCGCGCATCTGCTCCAGGTTGTTGACGTTGAAGGCCGGCAGGCCGTAGCCGAATTCCGCTGCGTGGTCCAGCAGCTGACGCATGGAAACGAGAGCCATGGTGTTCAATCTCCGCAAACTGCTCCGCCGGGGCGGAGCATGGTTGGCGCCCGGACCGCGCGGCGGCCCGAGGCGAATTCATCAATTCAGTGTCTGGACACGCTGGACAACAACAGGCCGGCGCCGACGAAAGCGCCGCCGGATACCTTGTTGACCAGCTTGAGGCGCCGCGCGCTGTTCAGCCAGCCGGCCAAACGCGCGCCGCCGCCGGCGTAAGCCAGCTGCCACGACGCCTCGATCACGTAAAACGTCGCCGCCAGGATCGCCAGCTGCGGCCCCTGCGGCTGCTGCGCGTTCATGAACTGCGGGAACAGCGCGGTAAAAAAGATAAAGGCCTTGGGATTGCTCATCGCCACCAGAAAGCCGGTGCGGAACATGCCCCAGGGCGTGTGCTTGCCGGTCGCCGCCTCGCGGATTTCCTCCACCGGCTGCGGCTGGCTACGCCAGGTCTTGATCCCCAGATAGATCAAGTAGGCGGCGCCGGCGTATTTTACCAAGGAAAACAGCAGTTCGGAGGTGGCCAGCAGCGCGCCCAGGCCGGCGGCGGAGCCGAACATGATCAAACCCAGCGCCGTCATCAGGCCAAGACAAGTCATCAGCGTGCGCCGCACCCCGTAATGGATGCCGTGCGTCATCGCCAGCAGCATATTGGGGCCGGGCGTGGCCGAGACGAAAAACACGGTGGTGACGAACAACAACCAGGTTTGCAATGGCATCGCGGCTCCTCAGGATTCGCTGGTATCCGTTTTCTCGTGCTCAATCTTACGCTTATCGGCGATCGCGCGCCGCGATTTGCTGAAACGGCGGCGCAGCCACCACCATGCCACGCCGGCCGCCGCGAAGGGCAGCAGCACGCCGCACAGCGTCAACAAGGCGCCGGAACTCTGGCCCAGCACCTGCAGCCAGCGCTGCCAGACGCCCGGCGGGGTCGGCATCAGATTCACCGTGACCGGCTGGGTGTTCAGCATCGCGGCGGAGATCGCCGCCTGCTCCGCCTGCAGCCGCGCCACCGCGGCCAGCCCCTGACGCAAGGCCTCGCTCTTGCCGGCGGACGCATCCTTGCTGGTCTTGGCGCTGTCGCGCACGTCCTGCTCCAGTTGAACGATCTCCTGGCGCCGCGCCGCCAGCGCGCTGGACTGGTGCAGCAACACCCCCTGCTTGCGCAGGAAGGCCAGATAGGGTTCGACTTGCTCGTGCGGCAAGCGGGCGCTGATGCGCGCCTCGCCGCTGCCGTTGTCGTCATAGCGGCGATACTGGGCTTCTTCCAACAGGCAGCCCAGTTTCAAACACTCGGCGCGCACCGCCAGCCAGCGCGCTTCCACTTGCTCGTCCGGCACTTCCAGGCCCAGATCATGGCGCAGATTGCGCGCCACCAATTGCTGCAATTGATTGCCGCCCTCGCCATTGTCGCCGATCCGGACCTCGCTGGATGGCGTGCTGGCATCGATGCCGGCCGACATCTCGGCGCCGTCCGGCATGCCCTTCTTGCCGCAGCCGGCCAATAGCGCCGGCAACAGGATGGCCAGCAGCAAAGCGCTCTTGCTTGTTCTTTTCATTTCGGATGCATAAAAACAGTGATGGATACCGTCGGCATTATCCCCGATGCCATCATGCTTTGTCCTCTGCAAACGCAAGCAGCCATTCACGACCCCGCGAGCGCGCCACCAAGCGCGGCTGGTCGTGAACAGGCGCTGAAACAGAAAAAGACCCTGCCGGCATGCCGGCAGGGCCTGGTCGCTTACTGCGCGCGTTCGGCCAGAATGGCCACCGCCGGCAACTCCTTGCCTTCCAGGAATTCCAGGAAGGCGCCGCCGCCGGTGGAAATGTAGCTGATATCGTCGGTGATGCCGTACTTGGCGATCGCCGCCAGGGTGTCGCCGCCGCCGGCGATGGAGAAGGCCGGCGAGGCCGCGATGGCCTGGGCCAGGGTCTTGGTGCCGCCGCCGAACTGCTCGAACTCGAACACGCCCACCGGGCCGTTCCACACCACGGTGCCGGCCTTGGCGATGATGGCGGCCAAGGCCTGCGCGGAATCCTGGCCGATGTCCAGAATCATGTCGTCGGCGCTCACCTCGGCCGCGCCCTTGGTGACGGCGGCGGCGGTTTCGGCGAATTCCTTGGCGCAGACCACGTCGGCCGGCAGCGGCACGTCGCCGCCGCGGGCGCGGATCTTGGCGATCACCTTTTTGGCCTCGTCGACCAGCTCGGCCTCGGCCAACGATTTGCCTATGGCCTTGCCTTCGGCCAGCAGGAAGGTGTTGGCGATGCCGCCGCCGACGATCAACTGGTCCACCTTGTCGGCCAGCGATTCCAGAATGGTCAGCTTGGTCGACACCTTGGAGCCGGCGACAATGGCCACTAGCGGCCGCGCCGGCGCTTGCAAGGCCTTGCCCAGCGCTTCCAGCTCGGCGGAGAGCAGCACGCCGGCGCAGGCGGTCGGCGCGAACTGGGCCACCGCGTGGGTGGAGGCTTCGGCACGATGGGCGGTGCCGAAGGCATCGTTGACGAACACGTCGCACAAGGCGGCGTAGGCGCGGCCCAGATCGGCGTTGTTCTTTTTCTCGCCCTTGTTCAGGCGCACGTTTTCCAGCATCGCCACTTCACCGGGCGCCACGCTGAAGCCCGACCGCCAGTCCGCCACCAGGCGCACCGGCTTGCCCAGCAGGCTGGACAGGCGCTCCACCACCGGCGCCAGGCTGTCTTCCGGCTTGGGCTCGCCTTCGGTGGGGCGACCCAGATGGGTCATCAGGATCACGCCGGCGCCGGCCTTCAGGCACAGCTCGATGGACGGCAGGCTGGCGCGGATGCGGGTGTCGTCGCCGATAACGCCGTTTTTCACCGGCACGTTCATGTCCACGCGGATCAGCACGCGCTTGCCGGCCAGGGCCTGTTCGGAAAGTTTATTGAATTTCATCGTTCGCTCGCTCGGGTTTGGATTCGCTTGTCGATTGATTCATCGGCGCAGGCTCCGGCTTGGCGCCGGGGCGGCCGCATTTTTTGCAGTACGGAAAAAAGGCGAAATTGCGCGCGCCGCAGTCGCAGCCGCGGAACAGCTGCAGGCCGCAATGCACGCAGTAGTCGGCGTCGTCGCCGGCAATATTGTATTGATGGTCGCAGGACGGGCAAGTTTTCTTCTGGTAGGCGCCCAAGGCCTGGGCGTAGGCCACGTGGCGCGCGCGCTCGCTCTGGCTTTGCTGCAGTTCGGCGCGCTTTTTCTCGGCGTAGCGCTGGAAGGCCTGGATCATGCGCAGGCCGGCGAACACCGTCAGCGCGATGCCCACCGCCAGCCGCACATAACCGCCGAAATTGGGCAGATAGGGCAGCAGCTCGACGAAGAAGGCGAATAGCGCGAACAGGCCGAAGCCGTAAACGAAGAACCAGTAGCGATGCGTCCGATAGCGGCTGAACAGCCACACCGCCAGCAATAGCAGCGGCAGGATCACCGCCAGCCGCAGCAGGAACACTTTCAATTCGAAACGCTGATAGGCCTGCTGGTAACGGTCCTGGGCGACGGCCTCCACCTTGGCGATCTCTTCTTGCAGCGCTTGCCGGCGCTGCTCCAGCGCGCGCAGGCCATCGCTCGCGTGGTCTTCCTTCTGCTGCCATTGCAGGATCTGCGCCTGCAAGGCGTCCAGCTCCCGGGTGCGGCGGCTGACTTCGGCGCTTTGCTGCGGATCGGCGCTGGCGGCGCGGCTGGCCAGCCAGTTGGCCAGGCCCTTGCGCTGGGTCTGGTAATTGCGCTCCAGTTGCTCGCGAGTGGCGCCGAGGTTTTCCAGTTGGGCGCGCTGCGCGTCGTTCTGGCGCTGCAGCGTCTGCTGCCGTTGCCGCAGCGGCTCGATGCCGGCCTGCCGTTGCAGCGTTTCCAACTGCGGCGGGCCGCCGTCCGGCAGGTAGAACAGGTCGCGGATCACCAGTTCGCCCAGATTGGACAGAAAGCCGGCGAACACCAAGGCCACCAGCCAGGAGGCCAGCCGGACCCATTTTTCCGGGCGGGACAGTGCTTGGTTTTGTCGCATGCAGCTCTCCTGTGACGGCGGGTTCAGCGGGGGCGATAGCCGTGATCGCCCGGCAAGTGTATGCCAAAAAAACGGCCCTACCTTAACACCAATCAAATGCCGGTGGATGTAGCGCCGGCGCTAGCAGACGCAAAAATCCGGTCCGGCAGCACGCTGCCGGACCGGATTTCCTGGATTACCTCGTCGTCAGCAAGCGAACATCGCGCGCGCGGTGCGCAGCATCTGGCAGCTGAAACCCCATTCATTGTCATACCAGGCCAGCACTTTCACCATATTGCCGCCAGTCACCTTGGTCAGCGTGGAGTCGAAGGTGGAGGCTTCTTCGGTGTGGTTGAAGTCGCCGGACACCAGCGGCAGGGTGTTGTAGCCCAGGATGCCCTTCATCGCGCCGTTGGACGCTTCCTTCAGGATGTCGTTGACCTCGTCCTTGGTGGTGTCGCGCGCGGCGCTGAAAGTCAGGTCCACCAGCGACACATTGATGGTGGGCACGCGCACCGAGAAGCCGTCCAGCTTGCCCTTCAATTCCGGCAGCACCAGGCCGACGGCCTTGGCCGCGCCGGTCTTGGTCGGGATCATATTGTCGGTGGCGGAGCGGGCGCGGCGCAGGTCCTTGTGCTTGACATCGGTCAGCACCTGGTCGTTGGTGAAGGCGTGGATGGTGGTCATCAGGCCTTTCTTGATGCCGATGGCCTGGTGCAGCGCCTTGGCCACCGGGGCCAGACAGTTGGTGGTGCAGCTGGCATTGGACACCACGGTCATTTCCGGCTTCAGCACATCGTGGTTGACGCCGTAAACGATGGTGGCGTCGACATCGTCGCCGCCCGGCGCGGAAATCAGCACCTTCTTGGCGCCGGCGTCCAGGTGGGCCTGGCATTTTTCCTTGCTGGTGAAAGCGCCGGTGCATTCCAGCACCAGGTCCACGTCCAATGCCTTCCACGGCAGTTCCGCCGGATTGCGGGTGCTGAAGAACGGAATCTTGTCGCCGTTCAGGATCAGGTGGGCGTCGTCCTGCTCGACCTCGCCGGGGAAGCGGCCATGCACGGTGTCGAACTTGGTCAGGTGGGCATTGATGTTGAGATCGCCGGTGGCGTTGACGGCCACGACTTTGAAATCGTCATGCAACTGGTTTTCGTAGATGGCGCGCAGTACCTGGCGGCCGATGCGGCCGTAACCATTGATGGCGATGCGGATAGTCATGCTTCTCAATCTCCTGGAGGGCGATCCGGAGCGCCCGGCTTCCCGGCCGGCGCTCCGCGTGTTGTGTAGTGCGTCCACTACATGAAACGGCGAACAAAAGGCCATTGCTTTCGCAATGGCCTGTCTTTACATCACAGCAGCGCTTTGGTCTTGGCCACTACATTGTCGACGGTGAAACCGAAGGCCTGGAACAGCTGCGGCGCCGGGGCGGATTCGCCGAAGTGATCGATGCCGACCACGTCGCCGTCCAGGCCCACGTATTTGCGCCAGAAGTCCGGATGGCCGGCTTCGATCGCCAGCCGCGGCAGGCCGGCCGGCAGCACGCTATCGCGCCAGGCCTTGTCCTGCCGGTCGAACACATTGGTGCACGGCATGGACACCACGCGCACGGCGATGCCCTCCGCCGCCAGCGCGTCCTGCGCCTTCAGCGCCAGTTCCACTTCGGAACCGGTGGCGATCAGCACCGCGCGGGCGCCGGCGGCGTCGCGCAGCACATAGCCGCCCTTCTGGATCGCGGCCAGCTGCGCCGCGTCGCGGACGACGAAGGGCAGATTCTGGCGGCTCAGCACCATGCTGCTCGGCGTGGTCTTCTGCTCGACGGCGTGCGCCCAGGCCGCCGCGGTTTCGGCGGTGTCGCACGGGCGCCAGGTGTGGTGGTTGGGGATGTAGCGCAACGTGGCCACTTGCTCCACCGGCTGGTGGGTGGGGCCGTCTTCGCCCAGGCCGATGGAATCGTGGGTGAACACGAAGATCGGGTTGATCTTCATCAGCGAAGCCATGCGCAAGGCGTTGCGCGCGTATTCGCTGAACATCAGGAAGGTGCCGCCGTACGGACGCAGGCCGCCGTGCAGGGTCATGCCGTTCATGATGGCGGCCATGCCGAACTCGCGCACGCCGTAGCTGATGTAATTGCCCTGGCCGTCGTGGTCTATCCACTTGGAGCCGGACCAGTTGGTCAGGTTGGAGCCGGTCAGGTCGGCGGAACCGCCGACGAATTCCGGCAGCACCGGCGACAGCGCTTCCAGCGCGATCTGGCTTGCCTTGCGGGTGGCCACGGTCTGGGCGGCGTCGGCGATCTTGGCCAGCGCGGCGGCCTTGGCCTCTTCCCAGCCGGCCGGCAGTTCGCCGCTCATGCGGCGGCTGAATTCGGCGGCCAGTTCCGGGAAGGCGGCGCGGTAGGCGTCAAAGCGCTTGTTCCATTCGATCTCGGCCAGCGCGCCCTTGTCGCGCGCGCTCCACTCGGCGTAGATCTCGGCCGGGATTTCGAACGGCGCGTGCGGCCAGTTCAGGCCTTCGCGCGCAGCGGCGATTTCGGCCGCGCCCAGCGGCGAGCCGTGGCAATCGTGGCTGCCCTGCTTGGTGGGCGCGCCAAAGCCGATGGTGGTCTTGCAGCAGATCAGCGTCGGACGCGCGCCTTCCTTCTGCGCGGTGGCGATGGCGGTGGCCACTTCCACCGGGTCGTGGCCGTTGACGTTCTTGATCACCTGCCAGCCGTAGGCTTCGAAGCGGGCCGGAGTGTCGTCGGTGAACCAGCCTTCCACGTGGCCGTCGATGGAGATGCCGTTATCGTCCCAGAAGGCGATCAGCTTGTTCAGGCCCCAAGTGCCGGCCAGCGAGCAGGCTTCGTGGCTGATGCCTTCCATCAGGCAGCCGTCGCCCAGGAAGGCATAGGTGTGGTGGTCGACGATTTGATGGCCGTCGCGGTTGAACTGCGCCGCCAGCATTTTCTCGGCCAGCGCCATGCCCACCGCGTTGGTGATGCCCTGGCCCAGCGGGCCGGTGGTGGTTTCAATGCCGGGAGCGTAGCCGTATTCGGGATGGCCGGGAGTCTTGGAGTGGAGCTGACGGAACTGCTTGAGGTCTTCGATGGAGAGGTCGTAGCCGGAGAGGTGCAACAGGCTGTAGATCAACATGGAACCGTGACCATTGGACAGTACGAAGCGGTCGCGGTCTGGCCAGTTGGGATTGGCCGGGTTATGTTTCAGGTGATCGCGCCACAAAACTTCCGCGATGTCTGCCATCCCCATCGGGGCGCCGGGGTGACCGGATTTGGCTTTTTCAACGGCATCCATGGACAGGAAGCGGATGGCGTTGGCAAGCTCGGTACGGGTGACCATTTCGGGAAAACCTCAAGACTTGTGTGGAAACCGGGACGACGGCAGCGCCATCCGAAACATGCCTCCGGCATGGATCAACCGTCGCAAAATCATGGAATTATCGCTGATTTTCACCATTGGCGGCAACCGCCGCGCCGCGCAAAATAATGCGGCGGCATGGCCGGACGCGAAAAACCGCCGAACAGCGCCGTTTTGCCGGATAATGCCGCAAATGGCAAAAATGCATTTCGAATCAAAAACCTGTCGTCGACGCTGCGACCGGCATTGTCGATGACAAACGGGCAGAATGCAGGGCAAACACGCTTCCGAAGAAACCCGGAACGCGAATCATGGTCAGTCTGGGTCCATCTTGATGGCGCGCAAGCGCCGCAACCCCGAGTGGCAAAACCTTTTTGGAGATTTCGATGCAATCATTCGACGCGCTGCCCATGCCGCGCAAAGTCGCGTTCAGCCGCGGCTGGCGCTGGATCGTGGAAGCGTTCTACATTGTCCGCCAGCAACCGCTGACCTGGATTCTGCTGGCGCTGGCCTATCTGGTGATCAACTTCATCGTCAGCATGATCCCGCTGCTGGGCGGCCCGCTGTCCTTCTTCCTGGCGCCAGTGTTCGCCGCCGGCTTCATCCTGGCGGCGAAAAAGAGCGAGCAAGGAGCGGAGCTGGAGCTGGGCGATCTGTTCGCCGGCTTCAAGACCGCGCTGCGGCCGCTGATCAATGTGGGCATGCTCTACCTGGCCATCCTGATCGTCATCGGCATTGCGCTGGGCCTGCTGATGGGCGTGCTGGGCATCAGCGTCAGCAAGAGCGATCCCAACGCGATCCCGGTGATCGCCGGCCCCATCGCGCTGGCCGCCTTCATCGGCGGCGTGGCCGTGTTCCTGGTCAGCCTGGCTTACTGGTTCGCGCCGGCGCTGGTCACGCTGCAGCAGCTGGGTCCGTGGCAAGCGATCCGCACCAGCCTGCAGGCCGGGCTCGCCAACTGGGGCGCGGTGCTGGTCAGCGGTCTGATGCTGGCGGTGCTGGCCTTCATCGCGATGATTCCGCTGGGCCTGGGCCTGTTGCTGTGGTTCCCGGTGCTGTACGTGACCGCCTACACCGGCTGGAAGGATATCTTCGGCCAATCCGCGGCGCCGGCGCGTCCGGACGAGCCGGTGGTGTTCTAAACCCGGCTGGCTCACTTCCCCATATCAAGCCCCGCCCAGCGGGGCTTTTTCATGCCCTCACAGCAGCATCGCGGCGATCCAGCCAAAGCCCAGCAAGGGCAGGTTGAAGTGCAGGAAGGTGGGCACCACCGTTCCCCACATATGATCATGCTGGCCATCGGCGTTCAGGCCGGCGGTCGGCCCCAGCGTGGAGTCGGATGCCGGCGAGCCGGCGTCGCCCAGCGCCGCGGCGGTGCCGACCAGGGAGACGATGGCCAGTTCGGAAAACCCGAAACCCAAGGCCAGCGGCACATAGATGGACGCGATGATGGGCACGGTGGAGAAGGACGAGCCTATCCCCATGGTGATCAACAGCCCCACCAGCAGCATCATGAAAGCGGCCAGCCCGCGATTGTCGCCGATCAGGTCCACCGAGGAGCGAACCAGCGATTGGACATCACCGCTGGCGTTCATCACGCTGGCGAAGCCCGCGGCGGCGATCATGATGAAACCCACCTGGGCCATCAAGCGCATGCCCTGGGTGAAATGGCTGTCCAGTTCGGTCCAGCGCATCACTCCGGAACCGGAAATCAAGGCGAAGCCCACCAGGCCGCCGAACACCATGGAGCCGGTCCACAGCTGCGCCAGCAGGGACAGCAGCAAGGCCGCGCCAATCGATACCCGCTGCCATAGCCCCAGTTTGACGCTGCCGCGCTCGCCGCCAGCCACGGCAACGTCCTGGTAATGCCGCGGCCGCCGGTAACTGAACAGCAAGGCCAGCGCCAGGCCAAACACCATGCCCGACGCCGGAATCAGCATCGCCAGCGGCGCCGCGCTCAAGCCGACTTGAAAACCGCTGGCTGCGCCGGCCTTATTGATGTTGCCCACCAGGATATCGTTTAGGAAAATCGAGCCGAAGCCGATCGGCATCGTCATATACATCACGGTAATGGAGAAGGTGATGGAGCAGGCCACCGCGCGCCGGTCCAGTCGCAGCCGGTTCATCACCAGCAACAAGGGCGGCACCAGGATGGGAATGAAGGCGATATGCACCGGGATGACGGTGCCCGAGGCGAAGCCGGCCAGCACCAGGCAGGCCAGCAAGCTCCACTTGACCACGCGCAGCATGCGCTCGGAGTGTCCTCCGTTCTGGATGTAGCCGACGATCCGACCCGACAAGCCTTGCACGATGCCGGTGCGCGACAGCGCGATGGCGAAAGCGCCCAGGGTGGCATAGGCCAGCGCCACCGGCGCGCCGGCGCCCAAGCCGCCGTTGAACGCTCGCACCACCGCCTCTGGCGACATGCCGGCGTAAATGCCGCCAATGGCGGCGGAAAGAATCAGGGCCAGCACCACCGGCACCCGCGACAGGCTCAAGGCCATCATCACCAACACGGCTAAGACCACGGCATTCATGGGAATCTCCTCGTCGGCGCCCGTCAATGGCGGGCGCATCGATAGTCTGGCGTCCCGGCGTCGCCGGGCTCCTATCCCCGAACTCCACAGATCATTGCCTGCTGGTTCTTCATTCTGTTCCGCGCGTCAAACCCCGCGCGGATGCGAAAACACCAGCCGCCTCCGTGCAGAGGCGGCTGGCGATCTCGTGATTACAGCGACGGCAGCAGGCCGGCTTCGAAAAAGCGGTTGTAGGAACCGCTGGCCACCAGCGCGGCGGCTTTCTCGATGTCCGGCGCGAAGTAGCGGTCCTTGTCGTAGAAGCTCACCTGTTCGCGCAGTTCGGCCTTGGCCGCTTCCAGCTTGGCCGAGGTCTTGTGCGGCGCGCGGAAGTCCACGCCCTGGCAGGCGGCCAGCAATTCCACCGCCAAGATGCCGGCGGTGTTGCCGGCCATGTCGCGCAGACGGCGGCCGGCGAAAGTGGCCATCGACACATGGTCCTCCTGGTTGGCCGAGGTGGGCAGGCTGTCCACCGAGGCCGGATGCGCCAGCGATTTGTTTTCCGAAGCCAAGGCCGCGCCGGTGACCTGGGCGATCATGAAGCCGGAGTTGACCCCGCCGTTATTGACCAGGAAGGGCGGCAGCTTGGACAGATTGCTGTCGATCAGCAGCGCCATCCGGCGTTCGGACAGCGAACCGATTTCGGCCAGCGCCAGCGCCAGGTTGTCGGCGGCGAAGGCCACCGGCTCGGCGTGGAAGTTGCCGCCGGACAGGATGTCGTTGTCGGCGGCGAACACCAGCGGGTTGTCGGACACCGAGTTGGCTTCCACCACCAGCACCGCGGCGGCCTGGCGGATCTGGGTCAGGCAGGCGCCCATCACTTGCGGCTGACAGCGCAGCGAATACGGGTCCTGCACCTTGCCGCAGTTTTCGTGCGAATGCTCGATCTCGCTATGCTCCAACAGGCTGCGGTAAACGCGGGCGGCGTCGATCTGGCCGGCGTGGCCGCGCACCGCGTGGATGCGCTCGTCGAACGGGGTGCGGCTGCCCAAGGCGGCCTCCACCGACAGCGCGCCGGCCACCGAGGCCGAGGCGTACAGGTCTTCCGCGGCGAACAGGCCTTCCAGCGCGAAGGCGGTGGACGCCTGGGTGCCGTTCAGCAAGGCCAGGCCTTCCTTGGGCGCCAGGGTGATGGGCTCCAGGCCGGCGGAACGCATCGCCACCGCGCCCGGCACGCGAGTACCGTTGACGAAGGCTTCGCCCTCGCCGATCAGCACCGCGCTCATATGCGACAGCGGCGCCAGATCGCCGGACGCGCCCACCGAGCCCTTCTGCGGGATCACCGGGTAGATGCGCTGGTTGAATAAGGTGATCAGCGCCTCGATCACCAGCCGGCGGATGCCGGAAAAACCGCGCGCCAGCGAGTTGATCTTCAAGGCCATCACCAGGCGCACGGTGGACTCGTCCATAGGCGCGCCGATGCCGGCGGCGTGGGACAGCACGATGGAGCGCTGCAACAGCTCCAGCTCTTCCGGCGCGATGCGGGTATTGGCCAACAGGCCGAAACCGGTGTTGATGCCGTAGGCGGTGCGGCCTTCGGACAGCACCCGCGCCACGGTGGCGGCGGAGGCGTCGATGGCGGCATGGCTGGACGGGTCCAGTTGCAGTTGCAGGCTGGTTTCACGTGAAACGCGGCGCAGTTCGGCCAGGCTGAGCGTGCCGGGAACAATGTTCAATACCATCTGATACTCTCCTTCATAAAGCGTTTGCAGCGCCGCTGGCCGCGGTGAGCGCTGGTCTTGTGTTATCGCGCCCTGCCGGCAAGCGGCTTGAGTATTCCGGCGAGCCCGCGCCCGCCGGACAAAAAACGTCGATGCGCGCCTTTAGGCGGCGTCGCGCTGAGCCTCCGCCTCCGCGCCGGGCGCCAGCACCCGGCTCCACAGGAAGTGGCCGGCCACCACCAGCGCCACCCAAGCGGCGCCAACCAGCAGCGCGGAGCGAGTGTCCTCGAAGTAGCCGAGCACGCCGATGACGAACAGCATGAAGCCAATCGCCGCCAGCGGCGCGTAAGGCCAGAACGGCACCGGGAACTTCAATTCCGCGGCTTCCTCCTTGCTCATCTTGCGGCGCATCGCCACCTGGGCCAGCAGAATCATCAGCCACACCCACACCGTGGCGAAGGTGGCGATGGACGCGATCAGCAGGAACACATCCTTGGGCATCAGGTAATTCAGCACCACGCCCACCAGCAGCGCGGCCGCCATCACCAGCACCGTCATCCACGGCACGCCGTTGGACGACAGCTTGGCGAAGCTCTGCGGCGCCTGACCCTGGCGCGCCATGCCATACAACATGCGTCCGGCGCCGAAGATGTCGCTGTTGATCGCCGAGATCGCCGCCGAGATCACCACCGCGTTCAGGATATGGGCGGCGGCGGGAATGCCCAGGCTCTCGAAGATCTGCACAAAGGGGCTGCCCTGGCTGCCGATCTGCGGCCACGGATAAATCGACATCAGCACCGTCAGCGTCAGCACGTAGAACAGCAGAATACGCACCGGCACCGCATTGATCGCGCGCGGAATGGTCTGCTGCGGATTCTGCGCCTCGCCAGCGGAGATGCCGATGATCTCGATGCCGCCGAAGGCGAACATCACCACCGCCAGCGAGGCGATCACCCCGCCCCAGCCATTGGGCATGAAGCCGCCGTGCGACCACAGATTGTGCAGGCCGCTGGCCTCGGCGCTGCCGAAGCCGAACAGGATGATGGCCACGCCGCCGAGTATCATCGCGACGATGGCGCCCACCTTGACGATGGACAGCCAGAACTCCATCTCGCCGAACACCTTGACGCTGCACAGATTCAAGGCGCCGATGAAGAAGATGATGCTCAGCACCCAGATCCAGCGGTCCACTTCCGGAAACCACAAGCTCATATAGATGCCGAAGGCGGTCACGTCGGCCAGGCAGACGATGATCATCTCGAAGGCATAGGTCCAGCCGGTGATCACCCCGGCCAAGGGTCCCAGATAGCTGGTGGCGTAATGGCCGAAGGAACCGGCCACCGGATTGTGCACCGCCATTTCGCCCAGCGCGCGCATCACCATGTAGACGGCGGCGCCGCCGATCAAATAGGCGAGCAATACCGCCGGACCGGCCATCTGTATCGCCGCCGCCGAACCGTAGAACAAGCCGGTGCCGATGGCCGACCCCAGCGCCATGAAACGGATGTGACGGGCGGACAGGCCGCGCGTCAGCGTTTGTGTTTGCATCTCTCTCTCCTCCTTGGCATGGCTGTGCTTGCCGGTCGGACGCGGATGCGCCCGCTACGCCGCCTCCCGCGGCCCGGCATGTTTCGCTGCGCAGTCAGTCAAGCGCCGGCAGACTGTAGGGCCAGCGGCGGCGGACCACAAGGCCGCGCAGCGCGAACGCGCGGCGGGCCATGACGAAACACGCGGACAACAGGCGCGGACGCGCCAGTGCGTCTCAGTGGACAGGCAAGGACAACATGACTGGTTTTTTTTCCTTTGCAACACGCTTTACTGCTCCCGCCGCTTGTTTTGAATTCAGCTTGTTCGGTCGGGATGACGGCGTCCACGCGGACTAGCGCCTAGACGCCGCAGCCCGCCGCCGGCGTGCGCGCGGCGGCGGTATGCCTGCTTCACTACATGTTCACGCTAAAACGAGGCAAGGCGTTGCGGCTGGCACCGCGGAATGTTCATAGCATTCCGCGGCGCAGCTCCCCGTATTACGACGCCTCACCACGCGCGGCTGATCGCACGCAGGTGCTCAGCGTTTCAGCATCGGCAGGTCCAGGCCCTGCTCTCTTGCGCAGTTCTCTGCGATCTCGTAGCCGGCGTCGGCGTGACGCATCACGCCAGTGCCCGGATCGTTGCGCAGCACGCGGCCCACGCGCTGGGCCGCGGCGTCGCTGCCGTCGCAGACGATGACCACGCCGGAGTGCTGGGAGAAGCCCATGCCCACGCCGCCGCCGTGATGCAGCGATACCCAGGTGGCGCCGCCGGCGGTGTTGAGCAAGGCGTTCAGCAGCGGCCAGTCGGACACGGCGTCGGAGCCGTCCTTCATGCTCTCGGTCTCGCGGTTGGGCGAGGCCACCGAGCCGGAGTCCAGATGGTCGCGGCCGATCACGATGGGCGCTTTCAATTCGCCGTTCTTGACCATCTCGTTGAAGGCCAGGCCCAGGCGGGCGCGGTCCTTCAGGCCCACCCAGCAGATGCGCGCCGGCAGGCCCTGGAAGCTGATGCGCTCCTTGGCCATGTCCAGCCAGTTATGCAAGTGCGGATCGTCGGGGATCAGTTCCTTGACCTTCTGGTCGGTCTTGTAGATGTCTTCCGGATCGCCGGACAGCGCCACCCAGCGGAAGGGGCCGATGCCTTCGCAGAACAGCGGGCGTACATAGGCGGGCACGAAGCCGGGGAAGTCGAAGGCATTGGCCACGCCCTCTTCCAGCGCCATCTGGCGGATGTTGTTGCCGTAGTCCAGCGTGGCGGCGCCGCGCTCTTGCAAAGTCAGCATCGCGCGCACCTGCACCGCCATCGATTTCTTGGCGGCGGCGGTGATTTCGGCGCCGGAGATCTTCTGCTTGGCGCGCCATTGCTCCACGGTCCAGCCCTGCGGCAGATAGCCGTGCACCGGGTCGTGGGCCGAGGTCTGATCGGTGACCACATCCGGGGTGATGCCGCGCGCCACCAGTTCCGCGAACACGTCGGCGGCATTGCCCAGCAAGCCCACCGATACCGCCTTGCCGCTGTGCTTGGCCTCGTCAATGATGGCCAGCGCCTCGTCCAGGGTCTTGGCCTTGCGGTCCACATAGCGGGTTTTCAGGCGGAAATCGATGCGGGTTTCGTCGCATTCGACGGCGATCATGCTGAAGCCGGCCATGGTGGCGGCCAGCGGCTGGGCGCCGCCCATGCCGCCCAGGCCGCCGGTCAGAATCCAGCGGCCTTGCGGCTTGCCGTCGAAATGCTGATTGGCGACGGCGAAGAAGGTTTCGTAAGTCCCCTGCACAATGCCTTGCGAGCCGATGTAGATCCAGGAGCCGGCCGTCATCTGGCCGTACATCATCAGGCTCTTCTTATCCAGCTCGTTGAAGTGCTCCCAGTTGGCCCAGTGCGGCACCAGATTGGAATTGGCGATCAACACCCGCGGCGCATCGGCGTGGGTCTTGAACACGCCCACCGGCTTGCCGGACTGCACCAGCAGGGTTTCGTCGTCCTCCAGACGCTTGAGCACGTCCAGGATGGTGTCGTAGCACTGCCAGTCGCGGGCGGCGCGGCCGATGCCGCCGTACACCACCAGGCTTTGCGGATGCTCGGCCACTTCCGCGTCCAGATTGTTCTGGATCATGCGGTAGGCGGCCTCGGTCAGCCAGCTCTTGCAAGTCAATTCGCTGCCGCGCGGCGCGCGGATGTGGCGGGTCGGATCAAAACGCGGGTCGGACATCGGTATTCTCCTTTGTAAACCCGCCGCCGGTTGTGGTCCGGCGGGCGGGGAATGACGCTATCGCTACGAACGGGTTCAAGCCTGCTTCAGATGCCGGCCTATGCTCCATGCCAGCCGGGCGGCGGTCTTGGCGCCGTGGCTGTCGATGTCGAAGGCCGGGTTCAGTTCCACCAGGTCGGCGGCCGCCAATTTGCCGCTTTCGGCCAAACGCCGGACCAGGGCCTCGACCACGGGCAGCGCCACCCCCATGGCGGCGGGGGCGGAAACCGCCGGCATCACGCTGGCGGGTAATACATCCAGGTCTATGGTCAGGTAGACGATGTCCACCTGGTCGACGAAGGCCATCATCGCGCTGCGCACCGTGGACAGGGTGTCCAGCGTCATGTCGCTGTCCAGCGTCCATTTGACGCCGAGCGCGCGAGCGCGGGCGAACAGCGCCTGGGTATTGGACGGCTCGGCCACGCCCAGGCACAGGTAATGGAAGGGGCGGCCGGCCTGCGCGCAGTCAGCGGCGATTTGGGCGAACGGGGTGCCAGAGGTGGCTTCGGCCGCTTCGCGGATATCGAAATGAGCATCGAAATTGACGATGCCTATCACCTTGTCCGGATGCGCGGCCGCCAGCCCGCGCCAGGTGCCGTAGGCGGTTTCGTGGCCGCCGCCCAACACCAGCGGGAAATGGCCGTCGGCGCGCAACTGACGCACCCGCTCGCCCAAGCGGATATGGGCGGCGTCCAGGTCGCCGTCGGCGCAATCCACGTCGCCGGCATCGCACAGCGGCAGCGGCTGGTGCCAAGCCAGATTGGCCAACGCCTTGCGGATCGCCGCCGGACCGGCGGCGGCGCCGACGCGGCCCTGGTTGCGGCGCACGCCCTCATCGCTGACAAAGCCGATGATGCCCACGCCCGGCTCCAGCCCGGCGGCGTAAGGCCGCGCCAGTTGGTGCCAGCGCCGCGCCAGATCGCCTTCGCCAGCGTCGACGCGGCCGCTCCAAACACTCATGTCCACGCTCATGCTTCAACAGCCTTTCATATGCTGCGCCACGCCGCGGAACACGCGCTGGCGCAAGGGATTGTCGCCGAGACCGTAAACGATCTCGGCCGGGGAATCGATGTCCCACAGCAGCAAGTCGGCGACCTGGCCGGCGGCCAGCCGGCCATGGCTGGCGCCGCGGCCCAAGGCCTGCGCCGCGTGGCGGGTGACGCCGGCCAGCGCCTCTTCCGGGGTCAGGCCGAACAGCACGCAGGCCTGGTTCATCGCCAGCCGGATCGACGCGAACGGGCTGGTGCCGGGATTGAGATCGGTGGACACCGCCATCGGCACGCCGGCGGCGCGCAACAGCTCCACCGGCGGCTTTTGGGTTTCGCGCAGGAAATAGAACGCGCCCGGCAGCAACACCGCCACGGTGCCGGCGGCCTTCAGCGCGGCCACGCCGGCGGCGTCCAGGTATTCGACATGATCGGCGGACCAGCCGCCGAACTCGGCCACCAGTTCGGCGCCGTGCAGATTGGACAGTTGCTCGACATGGCCCTTGATCTTGAGGCCGTGCGCGCGCGCCGCTTCGAACACGCGGCGAGTCTGCGCCGGCGAGAAGCCCACGCTTTCGCAGAAAGCGTCCATCGCCTCGGCCAGGCCCTCGCTCGCGGCGGCCGGCAGGATGACGTCGACAATGTAGTCGATATAGGCGTCGGGCCGGCCGGCGTATTCCGGCGGCAGCGCATGGGCGGCCAGCAGGGTGGCGGACACTTCCACCGCCAGTTCATCCTGCAAGCGCCGCGCCGCGCGCAGCTGCTTGAGTTCGTCTTCCAGGCTCAGGCCGTAGCCGGATTTGATCTCCACCGTGGTCACGCCCTCGGCCATCAAGGCGCGCAAGCGCGGCTTGGCGGCGGCGGCCAGGCCGGCTTCGTCCAGCGCCCGGGTGGCGCGCACGGTGGAGACGATGCCGCCGCCCTCGGCGGCGATCTGCTGATAAGGCACGCCATTGAGGCGCTTTTCCCATTCGGCGGCGCGGTTGCCGCCGTAAACCAGGTGGGTGTGGCAGTCGATGAAGCCGGGCGTGATCCAGGCGCCCTTGGCGTCGATCACCGCGCCGTCGAAACTGGCGGGATCGATGTCGGCGGTCGGCAGCAGCGCGGCGATGCGGCCGGCTTCCAGCAAGAGCGCATGGCCTTCCAGCGCGCCATACGGCGCCGGGCGGCTCGGGTCCATCGTCGCCAGCCTGGCATTGATCCACAGGCTGCGGCGATCCGCTTGGGCTTGGTTCATGGTTCGGCTCGATCAGGTTATTTGTATATACAATTAATCCTATACCGACAGCCTGTCAAGTTTGCAGCCGCGATTTTTGTAAACACGCAGAATGGCCTGAATAGGCTTATAGAGCAGGCAGTTGATGTTGCAAAGCAACAAAAAAGCCGCCCTGTGGTGGCGGCTTGGATCGGAAAAATTCAGCGTCCATTTGTATATACATTGACGCGCAGAACATCGCGAGTCCGACTGCGCCGCAACATGGCTCCGGCGCTCAGCGCCAGGCCCAGAGCCTGGCCGGCAGCACAAACCGGACCCTGCGGCGGGAGCGCCGGAGTGCGCAAACGCCACACGGCGCAGCAGGCTTTGCACAGCTTCTTAGAACCTGTTTACGATCTCGCGAGCTAAGGCGAGACAAGGCGAGACAAGGCGAAAACGAGCGAGAAAGCGGAATGTACAGATGGTACATGAGCATTTTGAGCTCGGTTTCAACGCCCATTTCTATCCATCCCGTCGACGCGCAGCAGATCGTAAACAGGTTCTTAGAGCCTGTTCAAAGTCTCGCGAGCAAGAGCGAGACAAGGCGAAAACGAGCGAAAAAGCGGAATGTACAAGTGGTACATGAGCATTTTGAGCTGGTTTTCAACGCCGTATCGCCGACGCGCAGCAGGCTTTGAACAGGTTCTTAGCGCTTGACCCGAGTCTGCGAACGCAGCTTGTAGCGCGACCCCGGATGCGTCAGCCGCGCGAAGCTGACCAGCTTCTTGTGCGACCAGGTGCGGCGCAACACCAATAGGCAGGGCTCTTGCGCGCTCATGTCCAGCATCGCCTGCTCCGCCGCGCTGGGCAGCACCGCCTCCACGCTGTGCTCGATATCGGTCAGCGGGCAGTTCTTCATCAGGAAGTCGTTGGGCGTGCGGCTGCTGAAATCCTGTTCCAGATAATCCGGCGCGAAGACTGGATTGACGTAGCGGTCTTCCAACTGGATGGCGACCTCGTCCTCACGGTGCACGATGAGCGAGCGGAATACCGTGCTGCCCTCCTTCACCCCCAGGCGCAACGCCACGTCCTCGTTGGCCGCCACCGCCTTGAGCTCGTAGACATCGGCGCTGTGGCGATGGCCGCGCGCCTCGATCTCCTCGGCGATATTGTTGATGTCCAGCAGCGGCGACTCCGCCTTGCGCTCCGCCACATAAGTGCCGTCGCCGGCGAAGCGCAGCAGGATGCCGGCCTCGGCCAGATCTCGCACCGCCTTGTTGACGGTCATGCGCGATACCTGGAACTGACGCGCCAACTCCAGTTCCGGCGGAATCTTGCCGCCGGGCAGGAATTGGCGGGAACGAATGCCTTCAAGGATGTATTCCTTGATGCGCAGATAACGCGGTTGTGCTGTGGATGACACCTATCGGAACCCAAACTATTGAACGGTTTACACAAGGATTGTAGCCCAAAGCGGCACGGCGCCCCCTGATCCAGCGCAGACAAAACCGGCCGCGGGCATTGCCGCCGCCGCGCGGCTGCGCCAAGATGGAAGTCCGTCGCCCATTTGCGAGGCTCTCAATCATGACGCTAGAGCAATGGTTGCAAGAATATGACCTCAGCCACCGCCATCCCGTCAATATCCGCATCCACAAAATCTGCGTGCCCGCCATCGTGTTCGCGCTCCTGGGCCTGCTCTACAGCGTGCCGGCGCCGCTGAATCCGGCCTGGCTGGCGGTGGCCGCCGGCCTGCTGTTTTATTGGCGGCTGGGCCGCGCCCCAGCTGTGGCGATGGCGGTGTTGTGCCTGCCCATGCTGCTGGCGCTGGACATCATCGCGCGCGCCGGCCTGCCGCTGGCCTGGCCAGCCTTGCTGCTGTTCGCCGTCGCCTGGGTGGGCCAGTTCGTCGGCCACGCAATCGAAGGCAAGAAGCCCTCCTTTCTGCGCGATCTGCAATTCCTGCTGATCGGCCCGCTGTGGACGCTGCGCCGCTGGCTGTAGCGCGCTATCATCGTTTCTTTTGCCCGGAAGCTCCGTATGTCCGCCGCCCTGCCTCCCGCCGCCGCGCTGTCCAGCCGCGCGCCCGGCGTCGATATCCTCGTGATCGCCACCCCGGACTTCCACGCCGAAATCTCGCTGCAGGGCGGACAATTGCTCGGCTTCCGCGCCGCCGGCCAGCAACCCTTGCTGTATTTGTCGCCGCAGGCGCGCTACCAGCCGGACAAGGCGATCCGCGGCGGCGTGCCGCTATGCTGGCCCTGGTTCGGCCCGCACCCCGACGATGCGAGCCTGCCGGCTCACGGCGTGGCGCGCACCCATGTCTGGCGTCTGGACGAGGTCCGCGAGGACGCTGGCGTGTTCCACGTGAAACTGTCCGGCCCTGAGCGCGATGGTCTGAGCGCCGAGATCGAATACCATCTGGGCGCAACCCTGCAGGTGGCATTGACCACCCGCAACCACGGCGACCGTCCGCAACGCCTCAGCGCGGCGCTGCACAGTTATCTGGCGGTGGGCGACGCGACGCAAGCCTCGCTGTCCGGTCTGGCCGGCGCGCGCTGCCACGACAAGGTGGCCGACCGCGAGGGCCGCTGGCCGGACACCGATTTCCATTTCCACGGCGAAGTGGACTGCATCGTGTACAGCGAACGGCCGGCCGTCCTGCGCGACCCGGTCTGGAACCGTTGCATCCGCGTCACAGCCGAAGGCGCCGGCAGCGTGGTGGTGTGGAACCCAGCGGCGGAAAAAGCCGCGCGGCTGAGCGACTTGCCGGACGCCGGCTGGCGCGACTTCGTCTGCGTGGAGACCGCCAACGCCGGCGACGATGCCCGATTGCTCGCGCCCGGTTCCAGCCACCGGCTGGCCTGCCGGCTGACACTGGAGCCCTTAGCCGCCGAGTGCGGGGTATAATGGCAGACCATAGCCGCCGCGACGCCTAGTCCGGCCGGTGGCGTTTTTCAGTTCCGGAACCCCTAGCGATGGCCAGACCAGACAAGATTTCCCGTTTCCTGCCGATCTCCTTTGCCAACGGCAACAGCGTGCGCCGCTTCGGCAAGCATTGCCCCAGCTGCCGCGCGATGGTGGGCTCGGAACACATGGAAGGCATCGCCAGCAAGCAGCAAGACAAGATTTTCCTGGCGGCCCAGGCGCGCTGCCCATCCTGCGGCGCCGGATTTCCGGTGCGCTGCGTGATCACCGACGACAAGCGCGTGCACCGCGTGCTGCTGCCGCACTGGGCTTTCCGCATGTGGCTACACATGGCCACCCGCAACGACCCACAGCCGCCCGGCGAGGACAATTGGACGCTGGAGACGCCGCAGACTCAAGCCCCCCAGGGCACGGTGCTGCCGGACAACGCCTTCGTCACCCGCTCCGAGGAAGTGCTGGGTCGTTTCCAGGGCGAGCCCATCAATGCCTGGATCGAATACCAGGGCCAGCGCTTCGTGTTCGAGCGCGCCGCGCCGCCTAGCGGCGACACCCGGCTGGACGCCAGCGAGCTGCTGTTTGAAGGCCGACTGATCTACCGTCAGGCCTGAAGGCTTCTGAGTCAGGACAAAGAAAACGGCAGCCCTTGGGCTGCCGTTGTCATGCGCGGCCTCGGCACATGTTTACAATCCCGCGCGCAAGGGCGAGACCAGGCGAAAATGAGCGAAAAAGCGGAATGTACTCGTGGTACATGAGCACTGAGCTGGTACTCACCGTGTAACGCTTCACGACGCGCAGCAGATTATGAACAGGTTCTCAGAGCGCCGCGGCCGGGTAGCGCTCCCTCACCCAGGCTTCGAAGCGGCGGCACATCTCCGCCTCCCCCGCCTCGTTGTCGGCGATCAGCTCGGCGCCGTGCACCAGCCGTATCGTTGCGTCCAGCCGCTGCGGATAATCCTGCGCGTATACGCGCTCCGCCGCCGCCGCGATCTGCCGCTCCGCCTCCCGCCAGGCCTCGTCCACGCTGCGCTGGCAGGCCTCGGCCAGATAGCGGGCGTTGAAGTGCTCGCCGGTCAGGCTCAGCAAGGTGGCGTCGTGGCTCAAGCTATTGCCCGGCGCCCAATAATGTTCGGCCAGCAGCGGCCCGATCGCCGGGTTGTCGGTCAGATAACCATGCTCGCGCAGGAAGTGGGCGCGGGTCTGGTACACCGCCATATGCGCCAGCAGATAGCCGTGGTAGGACGCCGCCGACTCCTGGTTCAGCAGATGCGGAATCGCCAGCAGCGGCCGCGGGCCGCATTCGACGCCGAGAATCTCGCGCTCGCAACGACGCGCCAGCGCCAGCACCGTCTCCGGGCTCAACTCCGCCTCCGGCAGCCGATACAGCTCGCGCTCGAAATAGACGACCACGGCGATGGAGCGTTCGGCGAAGGCGAAGAAAGGCTGGGTCGCCTCGATGCGCGCGCGGATCAAGGCGTCCGGCATCGGCTCGCCCGCGGCGTTGCGCGCGTAGCGCTTCAGCCAGTCGGCATCGTTGAGCAGGCTGTCGCAGAACATGCTCTGGGTTTCGGCGTAAGCCATCGAGGTGGGCGCGAACTCCTGCGAGAAGCACGGCGCGTTCTGGGTGACATTGGCGAAGTGAGCGGCGTGGCCGCCTTCGTGGAACAGGGTGTTGATCGCGCGCGCGCCGCTGCCCACCTGGTCCGGCGTGGCGTCGGCGGTGAAATTGATCTGCCCTGGAACCCAGCGGCCGCCATCGTAATAACTGGGTATCGGACCGTGGCAAAAGCCGTTCTGGTACTTGCCCTTGCGTTCGACCAGGTCCAGCTGCATCGTGGCTTGCCGGTATTGCACGCCCAGCCGGCGGAAGCTCAGCACCCAGCGCTCCACCGCCTTGGAGAACGGCAGATAGGGATCCATCTGCCGGGTCACGTCGCCGCTCATGTGGAAACGCAGATTGTAGGGCTGCAGCGCGTCCTCGCTCTTGTCCTCCGCCAGCCGCCGCAGCGCTTGCCGATTGGCGTCGCGGGTGCGCGCCTCGAAATCGTCGAGCACGGCGAACAGCGCCTGCGGCGTCATCTGCTCGTTCTTGCGCACCTTGTATTCGAAGTAATCGGCGCTGCCCAGGCTGCGCGCCAGCGCGTTGCGCTGTTTGACGATGTCGAGGAAGCCGTTGGCCAGCACCCAGCGCTCGAGATCGAGCAAGGCGTCGTGCGAGCTCTTGCGCGCGGCGAGATCCGGGTTGGTGGCCATATTGATCGCCAACATGGTCAACGTCGCCTCTTCGCGCTCGCCGCGTTCATTGATGTGGCTGAGCGCCAGGTCGCGGCGCTTGGCGAACAGCTCGGCCTCCATCTCGATCAGCCTGCGCATCTGCTGCTGCGCCGCCGCGCTGTCGACGATATTGCTTTCAAACAGCGCCAGCCAGCCTTGATAGCCGTGCAGCAAAGCATCGCGCTCGGCGCCGGACGGCTGCTCCCGCAGCCGTTCCAGCGCCGCGCGCACCGCGACCAGCCGTTCCGGACTGGAAATGAAGGCCTTGTACGCGGCTTCGGCGCGGGCGAAACCGTCATGATCGTCGGACACCGCCATATAGGTATCCCAGAACAGGTCTTCCTTGGTCTTGTGCACCGCCAGGTAATCGCGGTTGAGTTGGTCGAACTCCGCGCGCAGTTCGGCAATCGCAGTCATCTTGCTGATTCTCCTTTGCGCTGGCCGTGGGCCGCTTGTGACGGCCCAGGACAGTCTGTTATGAAATTTGCATTGAGTGTGCGCGCCGGGATCGCACCGGTCAAGATTCAGCCGCCGCGCGCCAGCTGCAAGACTTCGCGCCGCGGACCGGAAAACGGCGGCGGCACCACGGACAAGAGCAGGCTCAGCCGCGGCCGCTCGCCCAGCGGCTGCACCACGAAGCCCAGCCGCCGCGCCAACTGCAGCATGGCGATATTGCCGGGCGCGCAATCGACCCAGATCCGGTGCCAGCCCAGCTGGCGATAGCCGAAATCCAGCATCACCCGCGCCGCTTCCAGCGCATAGCCCTGGCCCCAGGCCTGCTCCGCCAGCTCGATGCCGAAACTGGCCTCGCCGCCGCGTCCCAGGCCGCGCAGGCCGACCGAACCGAGCAGCGCCTTGTCCGCGCTGCGCCAGATCGCCAATTGCCAGCCGCGCCGGGGAGAGTCGCGCTGCTGCGCCAGAAAGCTCAACAACAACTGGCCGCTGCGCGCCGGCGTGATTTCTTCCGGTGGGTAATGGCGGGCGAATTCCCGGCCGCTGCGCACCAGCGCGTAAGCGCCGTGGTCCTCCGGCCGGAAATCGCGCAGCAACAGGCGACGGCTATAGAGCAAGGGACTCAGCATAAGCCGCCCTTCTCCAGCCGCAGACGATGAATGTCGCGTTCCAGCTCGACGCGTCGCTGTTCAACTGCTTGGATGGAAGTGTGTTCGCGCAGCCAGGCGCGCTCGGTCGACGCCATGCGGTCGTCGCCAAGAATGTCGCGCAGCAAATGCCGCGACAGGGGAAAAAAGAACAATGCCATGATGGCGGTACCTGTAAAGAACGATAAAGATCATGGACGTCCGGCCCGCGGGGAGCGGGCGAATGTCCGGCATGCGCCGCCGGGCTGGTGGAGCCTGGCGACGCAGCGCAGTCTGCTACCGGGATGGCATGGCGTCAAGCATAATCTGAGCGAAACATCCGCATGACATGAACAGGAGAAACCGGAGCGCCGGCCGCGTCGACGCTCAGCGCCACCAGCCCAGGTAGCGAGCCAGGCTGGTGGAAATCGCGGCATCGGTCAGGCCCAGTTGCAGGCCGACCAGCGCGGCGTAAAGCTGCATGCCGTGCTCGTCCGGCATATAGGGCAGCGCCCAGTCGCTGAGCATCGGATACAACAGCCAGGCCAGCAACAAGCCACCGGCCAAGGCCGCGCCCACCCAGGCGCGGGAACGCGCGCGCAACGCCAGCCGGATCAGGATGTCGGAACCAAAGAAAACCACACTCACCAGATAGAGCGCCATGACGCGCCTCCTTGCAAAGTAACGGCCACATTCCGCCGCAAACAACGCGGGGACGGCCTGGGACGGATGCTTGTTTTTGGGGCAAACAGGGCGGCAATGGCATCGCAACGATGCATGGGTGGCGCGGTGCGGCCGCGCTCGAAACGCTTGAACGACAGGCGCGGGCCGGCTTCGGCTCGGCAATGGGCTGGCGCCGGAAACACTCGGCGCTCAGCCCATTGAGTGGTTTATAGCAAACTCTCCTAATGAAAACAGCCCGCATTTCTTGCGAAACGCGGGCTGCTCAGACGGCGGGAAAACTCAGGCCGCGGCGGCGCGCCGTCCCTGCCACAACTGCAGCAAACCAGCGGCGGAATACAGCAGCAGCGCCGCCCAGATCAGGCCGAAACCCAGCGCGCGGCCGCTGTCGAACGCTTCGCCGAACAACAACACGCCCAGCGCCAGCTGGATGCTGGGTCCGATGTACTGGATCACGCCCACCGTCGCCAGCTTGAGCCGGCGCGCGCCGGCGGCGAACAGCAGCAGCGGCACCGCGGTCACCACCCCGGCCCCCATCAGCAGGCCGGTCTGCGCGGCCGAACCATGGCCGAAGGCGCCCTGCCCCTGCCACTCGAACCACAACAGCGCCAGCACCGCCAGCGGCGTCATCAGGAAGGTTTCCAGCGCCAGCCCTTCCAGCGAGGCCAGCGGCGCCTTCTTGCGCAGCAGGCCGTACAGACCGAAGGTGGCCGCCAAGGACAATGCGATCCACGGCAGCGCGCCGGCGCTATAGGTGATCCAGGCCACGCCGGCCGCCGCCAGCAGCAAGGCGGTGTTCTGCAGGCCGCTCAGACGCTCGGACAAAAAGATCCGGCCCAACAGCACATTGAACAGCGGATTGATGAAATAACCCAGGCTGCCCTCCACCACGTGGCCGGCGTTCACCGCCCAGATGTAGATCAACCAATTCAGCGACAGCAGCAAGGAGGACAGGCCGAAAATGGCCAGCTTGCGCGGCTCGCGCACCGCCGCCGGCAGCCAGCCCCAGTGATTGCGCACGGTCAGGATGATGGCGACGAACACCGCCGACCAGGCGATGCGATGGCACAGAATTTGCAAAGCCGGCACGTCGTGCAGCGGTTTCCAGTACAAGGGAAACAAGCCCCAGCAGATAAAGGCGGCAACGGTGAAAGCGACGCCGCGGCTGCTTTCGGAAGAAGAAACAGAACTCATGGGATATCACACAGCAAGGGAGGGGCTCAGGATGACAGCTTAACCAAATTGCCGCGGCGGAAAAACCGTCAAGTAATCAACAGATTGTTCAGTAATTAAAACAATGACTTTCCATGATCGCTCTATGCTGCGTTGGCACAATCGCCGCAGTCGCCGTCCACATCAGTCAATCTCTTTGACGTTGACGTAAACGTAACTTATAGTCCGATCAAATAGAGAAAAGACTCTAGAAACCAGCCCCGGACCAGGGACCGCGCCGGCATGCCGACGATTAAAAAAACACCGGCTGGAGATGGAGCTCAACCGCTGACAGCAAAGGAGAAGCCGTCGGCGCCACATAGACCGCAAACATGCGGCGGGCGCAGACACGCCGGGCCGCCGCCCCGGATGGAGCCTGTTTACGATCGTAAATAGGTTCTTGAAAGGCGGTGGCACCGGGCCAGCGGGTCTAAAACTTAAGGAGAAGGCCGGCCACACGCGTCCACAAGGCGCAGGCCGGCCCCATCGCCACAAGCGATGGGACGTCCGCCGCGCGGCGCTTGCGCCCGCCGGACGCGCCCGAGAATGACAGGAGGAGAAACCATGTCGATCCGCCACGCAGACCTGGAAGAAAAATACACGGCCCCCACCGGCCAGGTGCTGATGACCGGGATTCAGGCGCTGGTGCGCCTGCCCATGCTGCAACAACAACTGGACCGCGCCGCCGGACTCAACACCGCCGGCTACGTCACCGGCTACCGCGGCTCGCCGCTAGGCAATGTCGACCAGACCATGCAGAAGGCCGAGAAATACTTGAAGGAACACAATGTGGTGTTCCACCCCGGCCTCAACGAAGACCTCGCCGCCACCGCGGTGTGGGGCACCCAGCAGGTGAATATGTTCGACGGCGCCAAATACGACGGCGTCTACGCGCTGTGGTACGGCAAGGGCCCCGGCGTGGACCGCTCCGGCGACGTGCTCAAGCACGGCAACGCCGCCGGCACCAGCCGCCACGGCGGCGTGCTGCTGGTGGCCGGCGACGACCACGCGGCCAAATCGTCCACCTTTCCACACCAGTCCGACCACATCCTGGCCGCCAGCATGATTCCGGTGCTGAGCCCGTCCGGAGTGCAGGAAATCCTGGACTACGGCCTGCACGGCTGGGCGATGAGCCGCTATTCCGGCTGTTGGGTGTCGATCAAGGCGATTTCCGACACCATAGAGAGTTCGGCCATCGTCGACATCTCGCCGGAACGGCTGCAGTTCAAGATTCCGGCGGACTTCCCGCTGCCCGAGGACGGCCTCAACATCCGCTGGCCGGACGCGCCGCTGGCGCAGGAAAAACGCGTGCTGCACCACCGCCTGTACGCGGCGCTGGCCTACGCCCGCGAAAACAGGCTGAACCACATCACGCTGGACTCGCCCAAGCCGCGGCTGGGCATCATCACCTGTGGCAAGAGCTATCTGGACGTGATGCAGGCGCTGGACGACCTGGGCATAGACGAGGCGCTGGCCGCCGATATCGGCCTGCGCATCTTCAAGGTGGGCATGGTGTGGCCGCTGGAACCGGAAGGCGTGCGCCAGTTCGCCGAAGGCCTGGAAGAAATCCTGGTGGTGGAGGAAAAACGCCAGATCATCGAATACCAGTTGAAAGAACAGCTGTACAACTGGCGCGACGACGTGCGTCCGCGCGTGGTGGGCAAGTTCGCCGAAAAAGGCGAATGGGCGCTGCCGCACGGCGACTGGCTGCTGCCGGCCGCCGGCGAGCTGACCCCGGCGATGATCGCGCGCGCCATCGCCGGCCGGCTGGCGCTGATCTTCGACAGCCCCATCATCCACGACCGGCTGAAGTTCTACGACGAAAAAGAAGCCCAACTGGTCCAGCCGCGCGAATCCATCGCCCGCGTGCCGCACTACTGCTCCGGCTGTCCGCACAATACCAGCACCAAGGTGCCGGAAGGCAGCCGCGCCGTCGCCGGCATCGGCTGTCACTACATGGCGCACTGGATCCAGGCCGACAGCACCAAGACCTTCACCCAGATGGGCGGCGAAGGCATCACCTGGGTGGGCCAGGCGCCGTTCACCCACACCAAGCACATCTTCACCAACCTGGGCGACGGCACCTACTTCCACTCCGGCCTGCTGGCCATCCGCGCCGCGGTGGCGGCCAAGGTCAACATTACCTACAAGATCCTGTACAACGACGCGGTGGCGATGACCGGCGGCCAGCATGTGGACGGCTATCTGGACGTGCCCATGATCACCCGCCAACTGGCGGCCGAGGGCATCAAGCGCATCGTGATCACCAGCGACGACCCGGACAAGTACCAGAACGTCCAGGGACTGGCCGCCGGCGTGGAGGTGTTTCACCGCCGCGAGCTGGAGCGGCTGCAAAAAGAGCTGCGCGAAACCGAGGGCACCACCATCCTGATCCACGATCAGACCTGCGCCGCCGAGAAACGCCGCCGCCGCAAGCGCGGCGACTTCCCCGACCCGGCCAAGCGCGCCTTCATCAACCAACAGGTGTGCGAGGGCTGCGGCGACTGCGGCCAGAAATCCGGCTGCCTGTCGGTGCTGCCGGTGGAAACCCCGCTGGGCCGCAAGCGCAAGATCGACCAGTCCAGCTGCAACAAGGACTACTCCTGCGTCGAGGGCTTCTGCCCCAGCTTCGTCACCGTGGAAGGCGGCCAGCTGAAGAAATCCGCCGGCAGCAGCGCCAGCCTGAGTTCGCTGCCGGCGCTGCCGGAACCGACGATTCCGCAGGTGCATGAGCCGTTCAGCATCATGGTCACCGGCGTCGGCGGCACCGGCGTGGTCACCATAGGCCAGGTGCTGGGCATGGCCGCCTACCTCGACCGCAAGGGCGTCACCGTGCTGGACATGGCCGGCTTGGCGCAGAAAGGCGGTTCGGTGTGGTCGCATGTGCGCATCGCCGACAGCCAGGACAAGCTGCACGCGGTGCGCATCGCCGCCGGCGACGCCAACCTGGTGCTGGGCTGCGACCTGGTGGTCACCGCCGCCGAGGAAGCGCTGGCCAAGATGCGCGACGGTTTCAGCCACGCCATCGTCAACAGCTACGAATCGCCGACCAGCGCCTTCCTGAAGAACCCGGACGTGCGCTTCCCCAGCAAGGCGATGAAGGACGCCATCGTCGAATCGGTGGGCGCCGGCCGCTACAGCGAGGTCAACGCCACCCGGCTGGCCACCTCGCTGCTGGGCGACGCCATCGCCAGCAATATGTTCATGCTCGGCTACGCCTGGCAAAAGGGTTTGGTGCCGGTGACGCTGGAAGCGATCATGGAAGCGGTGCGCTTGAACGGCGCCGCGGTCAAGTTCAACCAGGACGCGTTCAGCTGGGGCCGTCACGCCGCCCATGATCCGGCGCGCATCGAGGCGCTGGTCAGCCCGTCGGCGGTGGTGGCCTTCGTTCCACGTGAAACTCCGGACGCGGTGCTGCACCACCGCTCCAGCGCGCTGACCGCCTACCAGAACGCGGCGCTGGCCGAACGCTACAAGGCGCTGGTGGCGCGCGTGCGCCAGGCCGAGGAAGCGCTGAACCCGGCCAGCACTGCGCTGACGCTGGCGGTGGCCAAGAACTACTTCCATGTACTGGCGTACAAGGACGAGTACGAAGTGGCGCGGCTCTACACCGACGGCCAATTCCAGCGCGAACTGGCGCAACAGTTCGACGGCGACTACCAGCTGCGCTTCCACATCGGCGCCAGTTGGATCACCGGCGGCCAGCCGCGCAAAGTGGCTTTCGGCCCCTGGCTGCTGACCGGGATGAAGTGGCTGGCCAAGCTGCGCTTCCTGCGCGGCGGCATGCTGGATCCGTTCTCCTGGCAGTCGGACCGCAAGCTGGAGCGGCGGCTGATCGGCGAGTTCGAGCAACAGGTGGAAGACTTGCTGAGCGGACTGACGCTGGACACGCTGCCGCGCGCGGTGGAGCTGGTGAAAACCTGGGAAGGCGTGCGCGGCTTCGGCCACATCAAGGAGCGCAACTACCAGCAGGCCAAGAGCAAACAGGCGCAGCTGCTGGGCGACTTGAAGCCGGGAGGCAAAAACCGCCAGGTGGCCTAAGAACCTGTTTACGATCAGCTGCGCTTCGTGGAGCGTTGCACGGTGAGAACAAGCTCAAAATGCTCATTTACCACGAGTACATTCCGCTTTTTCGCTCGTTTTCGCCTTGTCTCGCCCTAGCTCGCGAGATCGTAAACAGGTTCTAGGTTGAACAGATTGAAGTTGCTGTAAACGTAGTACCCGAGTGTTCCTACAGCTTGCGGGCGTCGACCATGGTCGACGCCCTCTTTTTTTCCGCCCGTTCTTTCTGCCGGCTGCGCCCAACTCGAATTGGAAATGTCAATCGCATTTTCTAGTATTGAAGATGGTGTAGTGCTGCCAACTCAAAACTCGAACAATCCAATAAGGAGACTTGCCATGCCCCTGACCCCTCGCCACTGGCTGCTGGCTTCCGCCTGCGCGCTCTTGCTCGGCTGCGCGTCCACTCCCGGCAGCGACCGCTGTGCCGGCCAGACCCAGCCGGCCTTGCCCGGCATGGCCACGGTGGACAATCCCGATCTGCTGAACAGCGCATTGGGCCAGCCCGGCAAAGGCGGCCTCTGCGCCGGCCAGGTGCGACGCCAGGAACCGGCGGATCAAACCGTGACGGTCTACCGCGTCTACGACAACAATAAGGTCAATTCGCGCTTGGGCCGCTGGTGGTCGTTCAACCAGCCACGGGGCCCGGTGGCCGCCTACCGCGCCGCCAATGCCATCTGCCCAAGCTGGAGCCAGCTCAACCGCGTGGTGCGCTGCCAGCTGAAAGTGGGCGCGCAAGTGGTGGTGGGACCTGGCCAGAGCGCCGATTGCGCGCCGGACGCCAATTACCCGCCGTCGGCGGTCAACCAGGTCTATATCCCCAACTCCGGACCGGACACATTGTGGGTGGAGCAATGCCAGGACATGGGCGATTTCCCGCCGACCTCTTGAGCCGGGCTCCGGATCTGCAGCGCTGCGGCGCGATAGATTGGAATAGGGTTTGAAAACAATGTTTTAAACGTCGCGGCCGGCGAAGCAATCCACGATGAAATCGATCAACACCCTGACCTTGGCCGGCTGCGGCTTTTTATGCGGATACACCAGGTAGACCGCGGCGCCGGGCGTGTCGTAATCGGCCAGCACCCGGCGCAGCCGTCCCGCGCTCACCGCGCCGGCGGCGACGAAATCCGGCAGGCGCGCGAAACCGGCGCCGGCCTCAGCCAGCCGCTCGTTGAGGCTGTAATCGCTGATTTGCAGCCAATGCCGCGCCGCCACTTCCTCCACCTTGCCGCCTTGGGTGAACAGCCAGTGCGCGCCGGCGCGCTGGCCGGCGTGGATCACGCAAGGCAGCGCCGCCAAGTCCGCCGGCCGCTGCGGCGCGCCATGGCGCTGCAACAGGCTGTCGGCGGCCACGATCCAGTCGCGGGTATGGAACAGGCAACGCGCCACCAGCGACGGCGCCAGTCGCGGCGCGCTGCGGATCGCCAGGTCATAGCCGTCCGCCTCCAGGTCCAGCAAGGCCGGGCTGATGTCCAGTTCCAGCCGCACCGCCGGGTATCGTTGATGAAAAGCCAACAGTAGCTCGGCCATGAAGGCGCCACCGAACATCGCCGGCACCGTCATCCGCACCCGCCCGCTCGCCTCCTCGCGCAGTTCGCGCATCGCCGCCGTGGATTGCCGCAACAGTTCGCGCAGCTGGCGGCAGTACTCCAGATACCGCGCGCCGGCCTCGGTCAGCGTCAGCCGGCGCGTGCTGCGGTATAGCAGTTGCACGCCCAGCTCGCGCTCCAGCCGGCTCAACTGCTTGCTGATCCGGGATTTGGAGCTGTGCATCGCCGTGGCGGCGGCGGTGATGCTGCCTGCCTCCACTACCGCCAGGAACGCCAGCGCCAGTTCCGAAGAAGGTTCGATTGTTTCCATATCGATTCCAATCATTCCACATTTCCCCGGTTTTTCCCAAGCCGCGCGCCGCCTATGCTCAGTGCTCCCCACAACACTGGAATGCATGAAGGAGCGAAACATGAAGATTTTATTGATCGGAGCCAGCGGCCACATCGGCCAGGCCGTCATCGCCGCCCTGGACGGCCGCCACGAACTCATCACCGCCGGCCGCCACAGCGGGGAGGTCCGCCTGGACATCGAGGACGAAAACAGCATCATCGAGCTGTTCCGCCGCCTGCCCAGGCTGGACGCGGTGGCGGTGGCCACCGGCGGGCGCAACGGCCACTTGGCGCCGCTGAGCGAGATGCGCGCCGAACACTACCGCGTGGGCCTGGAGTCCAAGCTGCTGGGCCAGGTCAACACCGTGCTGCACGGCATGGACAAACTCAATGACGGCGGCTCCTTCACCCTGGTCGGCGGCGTCTGGGACCCGCAGAGCATCGTGCCGCTGTTCAGCAATCTATATATGGTCAACGGCGCGCTGGAAGCCTTCGTCGTCGCCGCCGCCACCGAGCTGCCGCGCCGCCAACGCATCAATCTGGTGGCGCCGCTGCTCTTGAGCGAGTCCGCGCCGCAATACGGCCACCTGTTCCGCGGCGCGCCGCAAGTGTCCGCCGCCGAGGTCGCGCGCGCTTACAGCCTGAGCATAGAAGGCATTCAGAACGGGCAGATTTACCGTTTCGGCGCCGGCCATGGCTGAGGCGGCATGGTTGACGCCTCCAGCCTAAGCCATCAGCATGGTCGTTTGTTCCAACAAGAGAAAACGACCATGCGCCTTAAATCCATGCTCGCCGCCGGTCTGTGCGCCGCCCTATTCCACGCCGGCCCGGCGCTTGCCGCCGAAGACAGCGTCGCCGCCGCCAAAGCGCTGCTGCAGTCCATGCGTTACGACGAGATGATCGTGCAATCCATGCAGCAGATGGAAAGCACCATGCAGCAGCAAATGGAGCAGCAGCTGTGGCAAACCCTGCCGGACTGCGCAGAAACGCCGGACTGCAAAAGCAAGGCCAGCGCGCTTTTGCAGCAGGTGCTGAAAACCCAGCAAGACTATTTCCGCTCGCCCGAAACCCGCAAATTGATGAACGAGATGCAGGTCCAGGCGCTGAGCAAGAATTTCAGCGTCGCCGAAATTCACGAGATGAACGCGTTTTATCAAACCCCCACCGGCAGCAAGATGTTGCGGCTGATGCCCAAGATCATGGCGGAAACCGGCCCGCTGCTGATGAAGGACATGGGCCAGCGCCTGCTACCCAAGCTCAAGCTGCAAATGGATGAGTTCGCGCGCCAGCACAGCGCGCGCTGAGAGCCGGTTCCAAAGTCTCGCGAGCGAAGGCAAGACAAGGCGAAAACGAGCGAAAAAGCGGAATGTACACGTGGTACATGAGTATTTCGGAGACGTTTTCAACACCGTCTCACTGAAGCGGCGGATGACAAAACGGGGCCAAGGGCCCCGTTATCGCGCTTGCGCCGCTCAGCCCTGGCGCACCACCATCGCCTGCTCCGGCGCCGGGAAGCCGGCGGCGGCCAGGGTTTCGCGAATGGCGCGGTTGCTGTCGAAATACACCTGCCAGTAATCCTGCGGCTTGCAGTACGGCCGCACCGCCAGCACCGGGCCCAAGGGCGTGAACTCCAGCAGGCCGATGTCCGGCGCCGGGCTGGCCAGCACATTGGGCACCTTGGCCACAGCCTCCCGCAACAGGCTCATCGCCGCCGCGTGATCGGCGCTGGCCGCCAGCTGGGCTTTCAGGTCCACCCGCCGCTGTTCGTTGACGCTGAAGTTCTGGATGGTGTCGGAAAAGATCTTGTTATTGCCTATCAGGGTCAGCACTCCGTCCGGCGTGTCCACCGCGGTGGCGAACAGGCCGATGTGCTTGACCGTGCCGACGATGCCGGCGACGCCCACCGCGTCGCCCACCTTGAACGGCCGCAGCACCACCAGGAAGATGCCGGCGGCGAAATTGGCCAGCAAGCCGCTCCAGGCCATGCCTATGGCCACGCCGGCGGCGGCGATCACCGCGGCGAAGGTGGTGGTCTGCACTCCGAAGAAGCCGAGGATACCGATCACCAACACGATGGTCAGCGTCACATCCAGGAAGGATTTCACATACTGGCGAATGGTGTGGTCCAGCGACTTGCTGGCCAGCTTGGCGTCCAGCATCCGGGTGGCGAACTTGATCAGCCAACGGCCGACCAGCCACAGCAGGATGGCCGACACGATATTGAGGCCAATCTTCACCGCCAGATCCGCCCAGTGGCTCCAGTTGATGGCATCCATTTGTAAATCCCCTTTTTAACGGTTTCGCAACATGATTAAAGATAGGAGCTTACTGCAAAAATACCAAACGAATCTTGCGGCCTTGCCGGCCGTGGCTTCAGGCCTCCGCCAGCGCGCGGCAGGTCTCGCCTATGCCGCCCTGAATGCGCAGATCGAACGCATGATCCATGCGCGTGGGCGTGTAATTGATCAAGGCGGTGGCCACGCCGGCCTGCGCCGCCTCCAGCGGGATCAGATTGACCGGCGACACCTCCAGCGATGAGCCCAGCACCAGCAGCAGATCCGCCTGCAGCGCGGCGTCGAAGGCCAGGTCGATCAAGGGCACCGCCTCGCCGTACAGCACCACGTCCGGCTTGAGCACATCGTGGCACAGTCGGCAGATGGGCAGCGGGTGGTGCAGAATGTAGTCCAGCGCATGCGTGGTGCCGCAGCCGGGGCAGCTGGCGGTCAGCAGGCTGCCGTGCAATTCCAACACCCGGCTGCTGCCGGCGCGCGCGTGCAGGCCGTCTATGTTCTGAGTCAGCACCGTCACCCGCTTGCCCTGTTGCTCCAGTTCCGCCAGGAACTGGTGGCCGGCGTTGGGCCGATAATCGCCGATCAGCTTGATGCGGAAGATCTCGCGGAACGCCTGCCAGAACGCCTCCGGATCGCGGCGGAAATAATCGATGGACACCACCTCGGCCAGGCTCATGCTGCGCGACCACAGGCCGTTGGCGGAGCGAAAGTCGGGGATGCCGGATTCGGTGCTCATGCCGGCGCCGGTCAAGGCCACAATGGTTTCCGCCTGCTCCAGCATCTGGCGCAGGCGGTGGATTTGCTCGGACATCTATGCATTCCAGCTAGTGAATTAAGCAAAATGTTAAGCCAGGCTCGGCCCGCGGCAACCGCGCCAAGCCCCAGCTTAACTTTTTCATGACAAAGGCTCAGCCGGCCGTTGGCACAGGGTATTTGATGGCGTTCTTGGCCATCTTGTCGCGGACCGCCGCGTCCAGATCCACCCCGGTCACCATCGCCAGCCGCGTCAGGTAGAGCAGCACGTCGGCGATTTCCTCCTGCAGATGGGTGAAGCGCGCCGGATCGGCGCGCAGTGCGGCGGCTTCCTCGTCGCTCAGCCATTGGAAGATTTCCGCCAGTTCGCCCACCTCGCCCACCAGCGCCAGCATCAGGCCGCGCGGCGTGTGGTAGCGGTTCCAGTCGCGTTCATCGGCGAAACGCTGCAATGCGGCGGTGAGTTTTTCAGTAGAGATCAGGGTTTCGCTCATCGTTCTATCCGGGTTTCACGTGGAACAACAGCCGCTTGCCGCCTCAAAGCCTGCTCAAGGCTCGCGAGCAAGAGCGAGACAAGGCGTTGCGGCTGAGAAAGCGGAATGTACACGTGGTACATGAGCATTTCGAAGCGGTACTCACCGTGTAACGTTCCACGACGCGCAGCAGACTATGAACAGGTTCTCATGCGCCAAGCACCTTCAAGGCCGCCTGCTCCCCCCACCACGCCGCCTCCTCGAACAGCGACAGGCCGCTGAGATCGGAATGGGCGAACAGGAGCGGGCCATCGGCCGCGCGCAAGGCTTGCAAGCCGGGGTTGGACAAAAAACCCGGCGCCGGGCTGGCCATCGCGTGGCCGCGCGCGGTCAACTCCACTTGCAGCAGCGACTGACGGAAACGCCAGCCGTACACGCTCAGCAGGTCGGCGGCGGCGGTGGCGAACAAATCCTCGGCGCTGGCGGCCTCCAGCATTTTACGCGCATCCGCCGGCGCCAGGTCGGCGAAGGCGTGGTAGCTGGTGAACACGCTCTGCTCCGGCTTGGCCGCGCGGATCAATTGATGGGTGGACACCACATAGCCCAGGCCGCGGCTGCCGTACACCACATTGTCCCAGGCCAGCGGCGCGGCGACCGGCTCCGCCGGGAAACGGTCGATCAGGAAATTGCCTATCAGCCACGGCGCGCGCGGCGGCAGATGGCGGCGCTCGAAGCCCAGCTCCGGCAATTGGCCGCTCAGATGCAGGCTGACATGCAGCGGCGTCGCCAGGATCACCCGTTCGGCCAGCAGGCGCCGGCTGGCGCCGGCCGCGTCCAGATAGTCCACCGCCATGCCGGCGCCAGCCGGCGCCACTCGCCAGGCCACGCCCGGCCATTGCCGCTCAGGGCCGATGCGGGCGCGCAGATGGCGGATCAGCGGATTCAGCCCGTCCGGCCAAGTCAGCACCGCGCCCTCCTCGGCATTGGCCGCCTGGCCGCCGCGGCTGCAGAAATAATGCAGGCCGGCCCAGGCCGAGGTGGCGGCCAGCGCGCTGCCGTAATCGTCGCGGCAGCAGTAGTCCAGATACCACAGCAGGCCGGGCGCGGTGTAGCCGTTGGCGCGCAGCCAGTCGGCGAAGCTCAACCGATCCAGCGCGGTCCAGGCCGGGTCTTGCGAGGACAGCGCCAACGGCACGCAGAACACGCGGCGGCCATCGCGGCCGCGCTGTTCGCGCCAGGCGGCGGTCTGGGCGAGAAAACGCCGCTGCTGCGCCAGTTCGTCCGCATCCATGCCCAGCCGCGGCAGCAAGCCTTCCTGCCACTGGCCGTTTACCCACAGCCGCTCGTCCGGCGCGTGCACGGTCACGTTCTCGTCGAAGCGCGGCCGCGCGGCGAAGGGGTCGGCCTCGATCACGCCCATCTCGGCCAATAGTTCGCGCACATGGCGCGACTCCATCGACGGCAGCGGCAGATAGTGGGCGCCGGTGGGATAGCGATAGCCGCCGAAGGCGCCGGCGGCGGCGTTGCCGTCCGGCTCCGGCCCGTCCAGCACCACCACGTCGTCGAAGCCCTCCTTGCGCAGCCGCCAGGCGGCGAACAGGCCGGCCACGCCGCTGCCGACGATGGCGACGCGGCAATGCCGGGTTTCACGCGGCGGCGGCGGCGTCATGCCGCCGCGCAGCCGGTGGCCGGCGGCCATGCCCGGCCGGTTCAGCCGCAAGGGCAGGCCCAGCCGCATCACCCGCTCACAGCCGGACAACACCGGCAGGCCGGCCAGCGCCGCCGCCAGTTGCAACACCTCGCGCCGGCGCATCAACGCAGCACCTGCGACCAGTCCTGCTCGAAGTAGTGCACCAATTGCTGATTGTTCAGCTCATTGGGCAGCACCTTCCAGCGCGGCATGTCGGGCGGGAAGAAGAACATCTGGCGCGTGGCCTCCTTGTCCAGGAAACGCAGCGGCACCGTATAGCGTTCCGGCGGCGTGTAGCCGGGCTTCTTGGACGCGATGATGAAGCCCCATTCGCCGAAGGACGGCACATAGGCATGGTAGGGCGTGGTGTGCAGGCCGGCGGCGCGCAAGGTGGCGTCCACGCTCCAGAACGAGCGCGGCGCGTGCATCGGCGAGGTGGACTGCACCACCGCCAGGCCGTTTTCCGCCAGGTGGCGCGCCAGCAGCCGGTACAGCGGCACCGAATACAATTTGCCCAAGGCGAAATTGGATGGGTCCGGGAAGTCGACGATGACGGCGTCGAAACTGCCGTGGTCCTGTTCCAGCCAGCGCGCGGCGTCGTCGTTGACCACGGTGACGCGCGGATCGGTCAGGGAGCCCTGGTTCAAGGCGCGCAGCGGCTCGGAGCGGCTGAACAGCCGGGTCATCGCCGGGTCCAGGTCCACCAGGGTGATGTGCTGGATATTGCGGTATTTCAGCATCTCGCGCACCGCCAGGCCGTCGCCGCCGCCCAACACCAGCACATTGCGCGCCCACGGCAGCTTGGCCAGCACCGGATGCACCAGCGCCTCGTGGTAACGGTGTTCGTCGCGGCTGGAGAATTGCAGATTGCCATTGATGTAGAGCCGCAGATCGCTCTTCCACTTGGTGATCACCAGCCGTTGATAGGGCGTGGTCTCGGCGTGGATGATCTCGTCGCCATATACCGCCTTCTCGCTCCAGCGCGTCAGCTGGTCGGAGGCCAGAAAACCGCCGATCAGCAGCAGCAAGACCACGCCGCTGCGCGCCAGCTGCAGGCCGGGCCGGCGCAATTCATGGCGGAAGGCGCGGCAGGCCCATAGCGCCACGCCGGCGTTGAGCAGGCCGAACAGCAGCGCGCTGCGCGACAGGCCCAGCCTGGGCGCCAACACCAGCGGGAACAGCAGCGACACCGCCAGCGCGCCCAGGTAGTCGAAAGTCAGCACCTGGCTGACCAGCTCGGAAAAGCTGGCCTGGCGCTGGTTCATCGCCCGCATCACCAGCGGGATCTCCATGCCCACCAGCACCCCGATCACGAAGACCAGACCATAGAGCACCAACCGGAACGGCTCGCCGGCCCAGGCGAACACCAGGAACAGCACGGCGGCGGACACGCCGCCGATCAGGCCGACCAGCAATTCGATTTCGATGAAGGCATCCAGCACCCGCTCGTCCTTCACGTATTTGGACAGATGGGAGCCCACCCCCATCGCGAACAGGTAACAGCCTATGATGGAAGAGAATTGCAGCACCGAGTCGCCCAGCAGGTAGCTGGCCAGCGCGCCGGTGATCAGCTCGTAGGCCAGCCCGCAGGAGGCCACGATAAACACCGATACTATCAACAAGCGATTTCGCATTGGATTGTCATTGTGGGTAGAATAGCCGCCATTATGCCCCAGCCCACGGCCTACCGCCGTGCGCGCACCGCACCGACAAAGGACGCCCGACCATGATTGCCGCCTTCCTGCCCGCCCTGCTCGCCTACCTGACTTATATGGGCAGCGGCCTCGCGCTGTTGGCGCTGTTCGCGGTGATCTATTGCTGGGTCACCCCGATAGACGAGCTGAAGCTGATCCGCGACAACGGCCACGCCGCCGCGGTGTCCTTCGCCGGCGCGCTGCTGGGCTTCTCGCTGACGCTGGCCTCCAGCGCCTGGCACCTGAACAACTGGAACAGCTTCATGCTGTGGGCGCTGCTGGCCATGCTGGTGCAGATCGTCGTCCACATGGTGGTGGCGCGCTGTCTGAAGGATCTGAGCCGCGCGCTGATAGACAATAATCTGGCGATGGGCATCCTGGCCGGATCCATCCACCTGGCGGTGGGACTGATCAACGCCGGCAGCCTGTCCTGAACCCGGCCGCGCCTTTTCAATTGGAGCAGACACTATGAGCCTGATGTCTTTCATCAAGAAGCAGTTCATCGACATCCTGGAGTGGCAGGAACAGGAAGACGGCGTGCTGGCCTGGCGTTATCCGATGCAGGACAACGAGATCCAGTACGGCGGCAGCCTGACGGTGCGGGAATCGCAGGCGGCGGTGTTCATCAACGAAGGCAAGATCGCCGACGTGTTCGAACCCGGCATGTACAAGCTAACCACCCAGACCCTGCCGGTGCTGACCTATCTGAAGAACTGGGACAAGCTGTTCGAATCCCCCTTCAAATCCGATGTGCACTTCTTTAGCACCCGGCTGCAACTGGGCCGCAAATGGGGCACCGCCCAGCCGCTGACGATACGCGACCAGGACTTCGGCATGGTGCGGCTGCGCGCCTTCGGCGTCTATTCCTACCGCGTGGCCGATCCGCGCCTGTTCTTCACCGAGGTCAGCGGCACCCGCGACAGCTATACCCGCGACGAACTGGAACAACAGCTGCGCAACCAGGTGGTGGCCACCATGAGCAGCGTGCTGGGCGGCAGCGGCGTGCCCTTCCTCGACATGGCCGGCAACCAGGGCCTGATGGCGGACAAGATCCGCGAGGCGCTGGTCCCGGTTTTCCAGCGCCTGGGCCTGGCGCTGGACAGCTTCGCGGTGGAAAACATCTCGCTGCCGGAAGAGCTGCAAAAAGCCATAGACAAGCGCATCGCCATGGGCATGGCCGGTGATCTCAACCAGTACACCCGCTACCAGGCGGCGGAAAGCATTCCGCTGGCGGCTCAGAACGAGGGCGGCATCGCCGGCCTGGGCGCCGGGCTGGCGGCAGGCGTCGGCGTCGGCCAATTGATGGGCCAGGCCATGCAGCAGGCGGTGCAGCCGGAGGCCGCGCCCACCGCACAAGCAACGCCGGCCGCCGCACCGGCGGCGGACAATCCGCAAGCCAAGCTAGCCCAGCTCAAGGGCCTGCTGGACCAGGGTCTGATCACCCAGGTGGATTACGACGCGGCCAAGGCCGACGTGCTGAAGAAACTGGTGGGCTAAGCTAGCGCATGTACCGTATTGCCTGCCCCTCCTGCGGCGCCGATGTCGAGTTCAAGTCCGAGGCCTCCGCCATGGCGGTGTGCGCCTATTGCCAGAGCACGCTGCTGCGCGACGCGGACAGCGTGCGCGACATCGGCAAGATGGCGGCGCTGCTCAATGATTACTCGCCGCTGCAGATCACCAGCTGCGGCCAGTACCTGGGCCGCGGCTTCAACGTCGTCGGCCGCATCCAGCTGCGCTACGACGCCGGCCTGTGGAACGAATGGTATTTGCTGTTCGACGACGGCGGCGACGGCTGGCTGTCGGAAAGCGTCGGCCAGTACACGCTGACGCTGGCCGGCGGCGCGGTGCAGGAAGCCGGCGGCTTCGACAGCCAGCTCCCCGGCGCGCCCTTCCGCCACGGCGACGCCGATTTCGTGATTTCCGATGTGCGCACCGCCGAGTGCACCGCTGGCGAGGGCGAACTGCCGTTCCAGGTGGGCGCCGGCTGGCAGGCCAAGGTGGTGGACGCGCGCCGCCAGGCGCAATTCCTGACGCTGGATTACTCCGACGATCCACAACACCCCCAGCTCTTCCTCGGCAACGCCGTCACCCTGCCGCAACTGCGCATGGAGCGGCTGCGCGACACGCGGATGATAGAAGAGGCCACCGGCAAGCTGAAAGGCAGCGTCGCTTCGCTGGAATGCCCGTCCTGCGCCGCGCCGCTGAGCTACCGCGCCGGCACCGCCACCCAACTGGTCTGCGGCCACTGCCACGCCCAGGTGGACGCCAGCGGCGATCGCGCCGTGGCGCTGGGCGCCGCGCAACAACAGCTGGACACGCCGCTGACGCTGGAACTGGGCAAGACCGCCACCATAGACAAGCTGCCGTGGACGCTGACCGGCGCGCTGGTGTGGGCCGAAGCAGAGGACCCCGACAGCCGCTGGTGCGAATACCTGCTCTACAACGTGGACAAGGGCTTCCGCTGGCTGGTGGAAAGCGGCGACGGCTGGTTCATCGGCGAACTGATGGACGTGTGGGTGGACAGCTTGCGCGCCGATTACGCGATGCTGGGCAACAAGGCCTATCAGCGCGCTTATCCAGACTACGCCGCCCGCGTCGTCTACGCCGCCGGCGCCTTCCCCTGGCGCGCCAAGCTGGGCGACCAGGTGCAGCTCAGCGAATACCAGATCTCCGGCGGCCAGAAGCGCTTGTCGCGCGAGCTGTCGGCGCAGGAACTGACCTGGAGCTGCAGCAGCCTGGCCACCTCGGTCGAGGTCGGCCGCTGGTTCGGCAGCGCCACGCCGATAGAGCCGGGCTTTTCCGCCGCCGAGGACGACGGCGGGGACTTGAAGGCCATCGCCGTCAAATTCGGCCTGGTGCTGTTATTGATCAATCTGCCGCTGGCCTTCCTGAGCCAGGATATCGGCGATGGTCTGCTGATCTGCTTCTTCGCCTGCTGCGTGCTGGCGATACCGCTCAAGCAGAAGGAATGAATGCCGATGTCGCCAGGACTCTATAAAGCATTTTGCCTGCTGGTGATCGTGATCACCACCATGCTCAATTTTTCCAATATGGACAGCCGCACCTCCAGCACCCGCAGTTGGAGCAGCGGTAGCGGCGGCGGCTCCTCCGGCTGGGGCAGCGGCGGCGGCGGCCATAAATGAAGACGGCGATTGGCCGGCATCTGCTGGCGGATTTTCACGGCTGTCCGCCGCAGCGCCTCAGCGATCCGGCCCAGGTGGAACAGGCGCTGCGCCAGGCGGCGCAGGCCGCCGGCGCCACCGTGCTGGCCGGCCATGTCCATCACTTCGGCGAGGCCCAGGGCGTCACCGGCATCCTGCTGCTGATGGAATCCCACCTCAGCATCCACACCTGGCCGGAACACGGCTACGCCGCGCTGGACCTGTTCATGTGCGGCCAGGCCCGCATCGACGCCGCGCTGGCGCGGCTGCGCGAGGCGCTGCAACCGGCCGAGGTCCACAGCCAGCTGCATAAACGCGGAGATCCTCTTGCCCCTCTCTCCAAGCCCTCTCCCATAAGGGAATGAGGGGCGTTAACGACAACTACTCCACCAGCTCCAGGCTCACCGAACCGTCGCCATGCTCCGCCGCCAGGCGGAACTGCGGCTGGCGCGCCAGATAGCGCAGCGCGCCGGCGCCGGTGTCGAAACGCATCGCGACGCCGGCCACCGGCTGGATGCGCCAGGCCGGCTTGGCCGCCGGGTTCACCACCTTGCGCTCGGCCAGATAGGCCGCCACCGCCGCGCGGTTTTCATCCGGCGAATCCACCACCACGCGGCTGGCGTCGATGCCGGGGAAGTGGCCGCCGCCGGACGCGCGGTAGTTGTTGGTGGCCACCAGGAAGCTGGCGTTCTCGTCTATCGGCTTGCCCTGATAGCTCAACTTGACGATGCGATGGCTGTCCGGCGCCGCCAGCTTGCCGTCGGCGTCGTAGCGCGCCGGCCGGCTGACGTCGATCTCATAGCTGACGCCGGCGATGCTGTCGAAGTTGTAGGAGCGGAATTCAGGGTTCAGCAACGGCTGGCTCTTGGCTCCCTTGGGATCGACGCGCAGGAACTGCCCGGCCGACATCTCCAGCCATTCGCGCACTTCGCGGCCGCTGACCTTCACCGCCTTCAGCGTATTGGGATAGATGTAGAGATCGGCCAGATTGCGTATCGCCAGCGGGCCGGCCGGGATGTCGGTGTAGTAATTCCAGCCCTGGCGGCCGCCGGCCTTGAATGGCGCGGCGGCGGACAAGACCGGCAAGCCTTCGTACTCGGTGCCCTTGACCGTGTTCTTCACATACCAGGCCTGGGCCTCGGCCACGATCTGCACCGAGGGATCGTCCGCCGCCTGGGCGAAGTAGCTGTAGATAGGCGCGCGGGTTTCCGCCACCTTGCCACGCACATAGTCCAGCGTCCGACGGTGTTCGGCGGCGATCAGCTCGGCCACCTTGGGCTCGGCGGCCGCCAGCGATTTCTTGGCCTGCTTGTCGTAGATGGCGCGCAGGCCGGCCTGTTTGCCGCTGACTTTCCAGCCGCCGTCGCCGCGCTCCAGCACCAGGTCCACCACGCCGATATGATCGCCCCAGCGTCCCGGCATCACCGCCGGCACGCCGTTGATGGTGCCGGCGGCCAGGTCCACCTTGGGATAGCCGGCGAAGGCGGAAGACGGGAATTCCGCGTGGGCGTGGCCGAACAGGATGGCGTCGATGCCGGCCACCTCGGCCAGGCCGGCCACCGAGTTCTCGGCGAAGCGCGCGCTGTCGCCTTTTTCGAAACCGGAATGGGGCACCGCGATCACGATGTCGGCGCCCTTCTGCTTCAGTTCAGGCAGATAGCGGCGCGCGGTGTCGACGATGTCCCTCACCTCCACCTTGCCCTGCAGATTGGCCTTGTCCCACTGCATGATCTGCGGCGGCACAAAGCCGATCACGCCGATGTTAAGCGTCTGCGGCTGGCCGTCCTCGTCCTTGAATTCGCGCTTGAGCAGCACATAGGGCTGGAAATACGGCCGGCCGGTCCTGGCGTCCACCACATTGGCGTTGACATAGGGGAAGGCCGCCGTCTTCAGCGCCTGGCCGAGAAAGGGCAAGCCGTAATTGAATTCGTGGTTGCCGATATTGCCGGCGTCGTAGCGCAGCCAGTTAAGCACTTTGTAGGCGGGATGAACCTCGCCGGCGCGCAGCGGCTGAATCTTGGCCACCAGATCGCCCAAGGGATTGCCCTGCAACAGATCGCCGTTGTCTATCAGCAGGCTGTTGCGCGCCTCTTGCCGCGCCGCGCGGATCAGCGTCGCCGCGCGCGCCAGGCCGAAATCCTGCGTCGGCTTGTCCTGGTAGTAGTCGTAATCCAGCAGGTTCATGTGCACGTCGGAGGTTTCCAGCACCCGCAGTTTCAGCGGGGCGGCCCAGCCGTTTGCGGCCAGCGCGGCCAACAGGGAGGAGACGAGGAGAGGCGCAAGTTTCACGGGACAGCCCTTTTCTGGTTTTATCGCGCCCGCATTATACGCCCGCCGTCGGCCGCTCCAGATAGAAAGCACCCCAGGCGCACATCGCGTCTATCACCGGCCGCAGCGTGTCGCCCAGCTCGGTCAAGCGGTATTCCACCCGCGGCGGCACCTCCGCGTAAACCGTGCGCGCGATCAGGCCGTCGCGCTCCAGTTCGCGCAGCTGCTCGGTCAGCACCTTCTGCGACACCCCGCCCAGCAAGCGGCGCAGTTCGCCGGTGCGCCGGCTGTCCTCGGACAAGTGGCACAGTATCGCGCACTTCCATTTGCCGCCCACCAGCCGCACGGTGGCGTCGATGGGAAAATTCAGTTCGCTCATGCGGACACAGTTACCTTTTGGTACTTATGAAACAAAAAAGTGCATACTTATCAAAAACTTGATCCATTGCTAGCATGGCCGCTCCCATTTTACAGGAAGCGTCATGAAAACCCTGATCATCGTTGCCCACCCCGATCTGGAACAATCCCGCATCAACCGCCGCTGGATGGCCGCGCTGAGCCGGCATCCGGAGCACTACACCGTGCACTCGCTCTATCAGGCCTATCCGGACGGCAAGATCGACGTGGCGCGCGAGCAAGCGCTGCTGAACCGCCACCAGCGCATCGTGCTGCAATTCCCGCTGTACTGGTTCAGTTCGCCGCCGCTGTTGAAAACCTGGCAGGACCAGGTGCTGGACGAGGGTTTCGCCATCGGCGCATGGCCGGAAGACTGGCGCATGCGGGACAAGCGCATCAGCGTGGCGGTGTCCACCGGCATACGCGAGCGGGACTTCGCGGCGGACGGCCGCTATCGGTACCGGATGGAGGAAGTGTTGCGGCCATTCGAACTGACCTGCCGCTACATCCGCGCTGAATGGCTGCCCGGCTTCGCGCTGCACGGCGCCGAGCACGATCTGAGCGATGCCGAGATCGAGGCCAGCGCGGACGCGTATCTGCGGCACCTGCAGGCCGAGGCAGTATAAATCCACCCGCGATGAAAAATGCCCGGCCGGAGCCGGGCATGATCTTGTCTGGAACAGCGAACTTATTCCTGTTCCAGTTGGAATTATTCCAGCAAGCCTTCCGCCTTCAAAGCCTGCTGCACGAAGGGCAGCGCCGCCACGCGTTTCTGGAAATCGATCAGCGCCGGGAAATCGCCCAGCGAACGCTGCACGAACTGCGCCCAGTTCAGGCAGGTGAACAGATAGGCGTCGGCCACGCTGAAACGCTCGCCCAGCAGATACGGCGTTTTCGCCAGTTGCTGCTCCACCAGCCCCAGGCGGCGGGTCAGCTTGTCCCAGGTCTGCTGCTTGAGTTCATCGCTATTGGGATAGAACAGCGGCGAGAAGCCCTTGTGCACCTCGGTGGCGATATAGTTCAGCCATTCCTGCAGCCGATAGCGCTCCAGCGTGCCATTGGCCGGCGCCAATTGCTTGGCCGGCACCTGGTCCGCCAGGTATTGCACGATGGCCACGCCCTCGGCCAGCAGTTCGCCGTTATCCAGCAGCAAGGCCGGCACATAGCCGCGCGGATTGATGGTGGAGAAATCCACCCCGCCCTCGGTCAGATGCGGCTGCACCTTGAGATTGACCTTCTCGGTTTCAAACGGCAGGCCGCTGGCGAACAACACGATATGCGGCGACAGCGAGCAGGCGCCGGGGGACAAATACAGTTTCATCGTTCATCTCCTGTCAGGATCATTCAGAACAAAACACACTGCATGCGAAAACCCCGACAGCCTGAGCCAAATCAATGACGCTTGCAACCCTGCCGCCGATAGGGCCGCTGTCGCGGAGACTCAGCCCAGCAGAGAGACGATCCAGCCCGGATGAATGTTCCAGCCGGCGAAACCCGCCAGCCAGAAAAACACGCCCAGCGCGCCAAAGCCCCAGGCGCACAATAGCGGGATGAAATTGGCGGCCAGCGCCGCCACCGCGGCGCAGGCGACGGCGATGGACAGGCCGGCGTCGCTGACGTCGAACAGCTCATGACGCGCGTTCAACTCCTCGAAGCCCTGCTCCTTGGCCTTGGCCTTGAGCTGCAAGGCCTGCACCTCCGCCGCGTAGCGGGCGATATCGTGTTGAATCGCCGCCTGCTCCGGCCGCAAGGCCGCCGCCGCCGCCGGGTTGGCCAGCGCCAGCAAGCGCGCCTGGCGCTGGCTGCTTTCCGCCAGGTGCTGCTTGATCTTCTTGGACTGGTATTCGGACCAGCTGTCCACCGCGTCCGCCTTCAATAGCTGGCGCGCCTGCACGATATTGTCGTCCTTCAGCTTGCCCAGCCCCATGAACACCGACAGCAGCACCACGGTCAGCGCCACCAGGCTGTTCAAGTACTTCTTCTCCGCTTCCACGCTGATTTCCAGTTCCATCTCACGCTCCCGGCTGACGATAGGGGGTTCCCATCGCCATAACGCAATACAGCGTCAAACCGTGGACAGGGACAATGGATCGTCAGGACGATTTTTTGGAAAACAGCCGCGGACGAGAATCCGTTCCGGAACCGGCGGCCGCCTGCGGCCGGGTCTTCAGCGCCACGAACAAGTCTTCCACCTGCTGGCGCGCCCACGGGGTGCGGCGCAAGAAGGCCAGGCTGGATTTGACGCTGGGATCGTGATTGAAGCAGCGGATCTGGATGCGCCGGCCCAGCTCCGGCCAGCCGTAGTGGCCGACCAGCTGGTTCAGCATCTGCTCCAGCGTGACGCCGTGGGTGGGATTATTGGCTTGGCTTGCGTTCATGCATGTGTTCTCTGGCTTTGGCCGGCGCAGTGTACCCCGCGCCGGCGCCGCGGCAAAGCCGCGCTCAGGCCGCCGGCTTGGGCTTGCGCTGACGCGGCGCGCGTTTGCTCGCCGGCTTGACCGTTTCCGCCGCCGCGCCGCCGTTGCGCTGCGCCACCCCCATCGCCAGCGCCAGCCGGCCTAGCCGCTGCTGCTTTTCCTGGCTGATGGGGCCGGCCGCCTGCAATAGCAGAATCGCCAGTTCCAGCGCGAAGCGGCGCTGCTGATCGGTGGGCAGCAGCTGCTCCAGCGTCGCCAGCGCGCGCTTCTCATCGTTGCGCACCAGCCAGGTCTGGCGTCGCACCGCCTGCTTGAACTGCTCCAGCGTCAGATCCTCGCCCAGCGCGGTTTCCTGCATCACCCGGCGGATGGCGTTGAACGGCCGCACATCCACCACGCCATTGCCGATGGCGACATAGATCAACAGCCGCAAAAACCCATCCACCGGCCCGCCTTCGGCGTAATGCGCTTCCAGTTCCTGACGCTTGAGCCGCAGCATTTCACTGCGCTCCCAGCTGCCGTCCGCCTTGCGCACCCCGTATTCGCGCTGCGGCTTCAAACCGGCCAGCGCCGCGCTCCACGGCGACTCGAACAGCGCGCGGAAGCTCAGCTCCTGCCAGGCGTCGCGGCCGTCGCGCCAGCCGTCCAGCGTGGTTTCCACCAATTGGGCATAGCTCTGCTGCCACTGCCAGAAGGGATTGTCCTCCGTCACCGGCCGCCGCTCCTCGCGCACCCGCTCCGCCCATTGCCGCACCCCGGCCAGCCAGGGATTGCCGCTGGAAAACCAGCGCCGCTCCAGGCGAGACGGGTGCATTGCGCGCAGCCAGCGCGCGGCGTGTTCATTGCCGTACAGCCGCAGCCACGGCGAGACAAAGGTGTCGTACAACTGCTGGTTGACCTCGCCCACCCGGCGCACCACCTCGAAAGCGGCCTCGCCCTGGCGGCCGTCGCCCAGCGCCAGGATATCGTCGATATCGCGCGGCTCGAAGCGGATCACATAGCGCCCTTGCAGATACTCCAAGCCGGCCATTTCAGGATGGGTATCGGTGATCACCGCCTCGTACAAGCCCGGCGGCAGCACATCGATCAGATCCAGCGCGCTGGCTAGTTCGCTGTGTTCCTTATTGGCCACGCCGGCGGACACGAAAATGCCCAGGTGGCCGACCTGCTCGTGCAGGCAATAGACTATGGTCTGTTCATTGACGCGGATGTCCTCCACGCTGCCGTAAAGATCGGCGATCCAGAACAGCGCCTGCTGCGGCGGGGTGATATTGTCGCCCCAGGAAGCGAACACCACGATGGGCGAGCGGATATTGCGCAGATCCACCGCCTGCCGCCCCTGCTCCAGCGTCACCTCGCCGTGGCTCAAGCGGTTGCCGACGAACAGGTTCTGGGTGATCCACTCCATCTCCGCCTTGTTCAGCAGATAATGACCGCCCCACCAGCGTTCGAACTCCAGAAAGCGCTCGCGCTCGGAATCCACCTTGGCGTACAGGGTGTACGGTTTCTTCCAGTAGGTATTGGCCGGGTCCAGCTGCTCGAAATTGCTGACCAGGTTGGCGCCGTCGAACTGCCCATGGCCCAGGTCTCCGGCCAGCGAGGCCATCCAGGTGCCGCCGTACAGGCCGCCGGAATAACGCATCGGGTTCTTGCCGGCCACGCCGGCCCAATAGGATAAGGGCGAGCCGGCCAGCAGAATCGGCCCCACCAGTTCCGGCGCGGTGGCCGCCAGCATCGCCAGCGCCCAGCCGCCCTGGCAATTACCGATGACGAAGGGCTTGCCGGCGCTGTGCGGATGCAGTTGATTGACCTTTTGCAGAAAGACTTTCTCGGCGCGCCATACGCATTCTATGGTCTGCTTGGGCTCGGGCACCGGGAAGAACATCACGAAATAACACGGGTGTCCCTGACGCAGCGCGATGCCGATCTCGCTGTCCATCTTGAAGCCGCCTATGCCCGGCCCATGGCCGGCGCGCGGGTCTATCACCACGAAGGGCCGCTTGGCCGGATCCGGTTTCGGGCAGCCGTCCGGCGGGCGGATCGCCGACAAGGCATAATTGACCGGCTGCTCCAGTTCGCGGCCATCGACGATGATGTCGTAATCGAACACCAACACCGGCGGATGACCGGAAGCGGCGTGCTCCAGATAAGTATCGCCGCGCTGGCGCAGGATGTCGCAATACAACACCGAACGCTGCCAGGCGTCCACCCAGTAGTCCACCAGCGCGCCATTCAGCGCGGCGAGCCCGGACGCGGGGAAAAACGGGAAAGAAGAAGCTGGCTGACTCATGCGAAAGCGCTCCGGCGGCGAGACGGGGATGCCGCATTTCACTCTAGTCCAAATCGCCGTCGTGAACGGGAAAAAGCCCGCCATCAAATCGCTTGCCGCGACGCTTTACATTTGGTAACAATTGCGAATGGCCGACTCATACTTAATTGACAATCGTCGCCCAGAATACTGGAGTAAACCTAAACCGACGCCGCTCACGCCGCGTCGCCGCCATTGACGGAATGGCCCGCCCTATGAAACCGCTGATACCCCTTGTTTTAGCCTGCCTGCTCGCCGGCGCCGCCCAGGCCGCGCGGCCGGAAATGGACTGCCCGCCGATGGGCAGCTTCGCCGGCCGGCCGTGGAAAATCGACCCGGCCAAGCGCGACGCCTTCATCGCCCAGCACCAGAAGGCGCTGCACGACAAGCTGAAGATCCAGCCGGCGCAGGAAGCCGCCTGGCTGGCCTTCGCCAGCGCCAGCCGCCCCGGCGCGATGCCTCCCTGCGCCGACAGCGGCGACACCGCGCCGGAACGCATGGAACAGCGCGTGCTGATGGCGCAGCGCCACTTGCTGAACCTGCAGAAGCGGCTGGAAGCGCTCAAGTCCTTCTACGCCCAGCTCAATCCGGAGCAGCGCAAGATCATGGACAAGGACAGCCCGCCGCCGATGGGCGGCAGAGGCCAGGGCCCGATGCGCAAGCTGCAGGCAGGCCAGTCCAGCGAGCCGCACAACTGAGAACCTGTTTATGATCTGCTGCGCGTCGTGGACGCGTTACGCGGTGAGTACCAGCTCAAAATGCTCATGTACCACGTGTACATTCCGCTTTTTCGCTCGTTTTCGCCTTGTCTCGCCTTAGCTCGCGAGATCATAAACACCTTCTGAGAACCAGGCCGGAGCCAAGCGCCGGTCGCAGCCCCCGCGCTCCGCGCCCCGCGTCCTTCCATCCGTCTCCTTTTGTTGCCCCGCCCGGTTTTTTAACATTCCGCAACAAGCGCGCGGCCGTCAGCAATACTTGCCTGACATCCATCGCCAATACTGACTGCGTAATCAACCTCGGTAGGAGTCTTCAATCATGACCAAGCTGTTCAAGCCCATGCTGATCGCCACCCTGCTCGCCGCCGGCGTCGCCGGTTCCGCGCTGGCCGCCGACGATGCGCCGTCGCAAAATCCGATGCTGATGATGGGCAAAGGCCGCCACATGGACCCGGCCCAGCGCGAAGCCATGGCCGCCCGCCACCTGCAGGCGCTGCACGATCAATTGAAACTGCAAGCCAAGCAAGAAGCCGCCTGGAAAACCTACACCGAATCGATGAAGCCGGGCGAACGGGCGATGCCGCCCAAGCCACAGGCTGGCGAAACCGCGCCACAACGCATGGAACGCATGCTGGACATGATGAAACAGCACCAGGACGGCATGCAGAAGCGCCTGGACGCGTTGAAAACCTTCTACGCCCAGCTGACGCCGGAGCAGCAGAAGGTGATGGATCAATGGCACGGCCCGATGGAGCATAAAGGCCGCATGGGTTCGATGGCCAAGCCGCAGCCCAAATAAGCGCCGCGCGCCGGCCAAGAAAAACGGCAGCCTCAGGCTGCCGTTTTTACTTGCTGACTCCGCGCCTATCACTCAAGCGCGTCCAAACCACCTGTCGCCGAAGTTGACCAGCAACACTCCGCCCACCACCAGCGCCGCGCCCAGCAGCCGCGGTAGATTCACTTCGCGCAGCGGCATCGCCAGCCAGCCGAAACGGTCGAACAACAGCGACACGCATACCTGACCGGCGATCACCAGCGACAGCATCGCCGCCACGCCCAGCCGCGGCGCCAGCAAGGTGGTGCCGAACACGAACATCGCCCCCATCGCGCCGCCCAGCAGCATCCACCATTCCACCCGGCCTAGCGCCGCCAGGTCCTGCCATTTCTGGCCGGTGGCGACCGACAACCCACCCAGGCACAGGCTGCCCACCGAGAACGACACCAGGGCCGCCAGCAGCGTGCTATTGCCCAGCACGCCCTTGAGCTGGTTGTTGATGGCGGCCTGCAGCGGCACCACTACGCCAATGGCGAAAGCGAATAAAGGATAAATAGGGTTCATGACGATCCTGTCGAGTCAACGGAGGGTTTCACGTGAAACAGCGCTCACGCCGCGGTGTTGCGATGGAAGGCGATCTTCTGCGGGTTGCGGGTATACGCGCAAAAGCCTGGCTTGGGACCCACCTTGGGGTGGTTGCGACAGGTATTCGGCCGCCGCTCGTAGATGGTGCACAAGCGGGTTTTCTGATCCAGTTGCATGCAATCGCCGTTGGCGCGCCGCGCCAGCGTGAACAACTCGCGCTTGAAATTAAAATGCTGGATCAAGCGCTGTTTTTCCAGGCGCTTGGCGATGTTCTTGATCGGCTCTTCCAGCTCGAACTCGTCCACCACCCCCATGCGCACCAGGTCGGACAGCCGCACCTCCACCGGCATGGAGCAGCAGCTGCCCATGCAGTCATCGCACAAACCGTTCTTGTATTTGACCCAGGTGTCCAGGCGCTCGATGTCGGCCACGTTTGATTCCCCGTGCTGCCGGCGTGGCCGGCGAATGATTTAAGAATTGTTCCGGATAGGAAAAAGAAAGAAGCGCATTTTACCCGCCTCCCCGCCATTGGCGCGCAAACCCTTATTGCGGCCGCTGCTTGAAGAAGGTCAAGGGCGCGGTGTACGCCACCTCGCTCGGCGGCGGCGTCTTCAGGATGTGCTTTTTCATCTTGCCCATCACATGCATCTCGCAGGGCCGGCATTCGAACTTCAGCGTGTAAGTCTCGTTGCCGGACTTCAGCGTCATCGGATCGGCGCGCACCTGGCCCATCACCCCCTTCACGCCCTTGGCCTGCTTCGGACACAGATTGAAGGAGAAGCGCAGGCAGTGCTTGGTGATCATCAGGCTGACCTCGCCCTCTTCCTCGTGCGCCTCGTAGGCGGCGTCGATGAGCTCCACCCCGTGCTTGCGATAGAACTGCCAGGCCAGATTGTTGTAGACATTGGCCAGATAGCTCAGCGTCTTCTCCGGATACGGCGCCGGCGGCTGCAGTGCCGCCTTGCGCGGCTGGCGCGGCCAGGCCTGCACGCGCGCCGCTTCCAGCCGGGCGATGGCGTCGCGGCGCAGCGCGTTGATCGCCGAAGCCGGCGCGAACCACGGCTGCGACAGCTGCAGCGTCACATCGTGGGCGACGAACATGGTATTGCCCAGCTTCCCCAGATTGTCGCGCAGGCCGGCCAGCGCCTTGTCGGCGTCCTTGGCCGGCTCCAACGCCAGCGGACTACAGGCGGAGGCGCTGACGCCGTCCTCGTCGGTAATGTTCAGTTCCAGGCCGTCGGCGTTTTCGCTCAGCGTCATCCACACGCCCACCTTGCGCTCGGCGGACTTTTTCAGCAGCGCCAGTTCCCAGGCGTGATCGCGGTTGCGGCAGATGTCCACGCCGGGCTTGAGGCCGGCCAGCACCGAAACGTCGTTGGGAAACACCCGCCACAGCAATTCGCCGTCCGCGGTCTTGCCCACTTGCTGCACGGTATTGGCCTGCACACCCACCACTTCGCGCTTCTTCATGAAGTTGATGCCGTCGCCATTGCTCATGGTTTCGGCGGTGGCGATCTCCAGCCAGTCCGGGCCCACCTTGCTGACCACGCCCAGGCCGACGCCGACGAATTTGGGCGAATCGAAGGCGCCGATGTCGATCTTGCGGCCGGTGGCGAAGTAATCGGTGCCGCCGCGGTGGAAGGTCTTGTCCGGGTCCGGCGCGAAGAAGATCTCGCTGTCGCCGCTGGAGGCGCGCGCCAGCTCCGGCCGCCGCTCGATGATTTCGTCCAACAGCAACCGGTAATGGGCGGTGATGTTCTTCACATAGGACACGTCCTTGTAACGGCCCTCGATCTTCAGCGAACGCACGCCGGCGTCCAGCAGCGCTTCCAGATTGGCGCTCTGATTGTTGTCCTTCATCGACAGCAAGTGCTTGTCGAACGCCACCACGCCGCCGTCCTTGTCGGTCAGCGTGTACGGCAGCCTACAGGCTTGCGAGCAGTCGCCGCGGTTGGCGCTGCGGCCGTTGTCGGCGTGGCTGATATAGCACTGGCCGGAGAAGGCCACGCACAGCGCGCCGTGGATGAAGTATTCGATGGTGGCGTCGTAGCCCACCGCGTCCGCCGCCTTGCGGATTTGCGGAATGGTCAGCTCGCGGGCCAGCACCACCTGGGAGAAACCGGCGTCGGACAGGAAACGCGCTTTTTCCGGCGTGCGGATGTCGCATTGGGTGGACGCGTGCAGCTGGATAGGCGGCAGGTCGAGTTCCAGGATGCCCATGTCCTGGATGATCAGCGCGTCCACGCCGGCGTCGTACAACTGCCAGATCAGCTTGCGTGCCGGCTCCAGCTCCGCGTCGTGCAAGATGGTGTTGAGCGTGGCGAAGATGCGCGCGTGGTAGCGGTGAGCGAACGCGGTCAGGCCGGCGATATCCTCCACGCTATTGCAGGCATTGTGCCGCGCGCCAAAGCTGGGCCCGCCGATATACACCGCGTCGGCGCCGTGCAGAATGGCCTCGCGGCCGATTTCGGCGGTCTTGGCGGGCGATAGCAACTCGATCTGGTGCGACAACAGGCTCATGGCGTTTCCTGACATTTAGTATAGGTGGCCGCGTCGGGCGATGGCGGCCGCAAAGGGCCGGAATTATAACGGAATCATGGAGTTATAGATAGAGATTTACTGCGCCGGCTTTCAAGTTTGGCCAGCGGAAGCCCGCTGCCGCCTTGGACGGCGCGCCAGCATTTGGAACAGACAAAATCCGTATCAAAGCTTGCATCCGGAGAGCCCCATGTTCAACCGCCTGACCATAGCCCAGCGTTTAAGCGCGCTCGTCGTCGCCCTGCTGGCCATTCCCATCCTGATCGGCCTGTTTGGCCAGCACGCTCAGCAGGGCATACTCGACGACTTCGCCACCACCTATAACGACCGCGTGGTGTGCCTGAAACAGCTGAAAATCGTCGCCGACAGCTATGCGGTGGGCATTGTCGACGGCGCGCACAAGCTACAGGCCGGCAGCATCAGCGCCGACAGCTTTCTCGGCGGCCTGGCCAGCTCGCAAGCGGCCTTGAAAAAACAATGGGGCGATTACCGCGCCACCTATCTGACCGCCGAGGAAAAAACCCTGGCCGACCAGGCCGAAACGGCGATGCGTCACGCCGACGCCAGCGTGGCTCGGCTCAAAACCCTGGCCCAGTCCGGCGACCGCGCCGCGCTGCAACACTTCCTGGACAAGGAAATGTATCCGGAGATCGACCCAATCGCCTCCCGCATCGGCGCGCTGATCGATCTGCAGCTACGGGTGGCGGCGGAAGAATTCGCCCAAGCCCAGCAACGCGCCGCCACCAGCCACCTCATCGCCTTGCTGCTGCTGGCCGGCGGCGTGGCGATAGGCGCCGGCCTGGCCCTGATCATCATCCGCTCGCTGCTGGCCGAGCTCGGCGGCGAACCGCGCGACGTGGTGGCCTTGACCGAACGCATCGCCAACGGCGACCTCAGCCAGAGGCTGCAGGTCAAGGCCGGCGACCAGCACAGCATCGTCGCCTCGATGGCGCGGATGCAGAGCGGGCTGATCCGCATGGTGCGCGCGATGCAGCACGTGATCACCCAGCTGGGCAACAACGCCACCGAACTGGCGGCGGCGGCGGAACAGGTAGCCGCCAGCGCCGAGGAACAGACTCGCGCCGCCTCGTCGATGTCAGCGTCGGTGGAACAGCTATCGGTCAGCATCTGCTCGGTGGACGACAACACCACCGACGTGGCCACCGAATCCGTTTCCACCGGCGAACTGGCCACCCGCGGCGAGTCCATCATCGACCAGACCCTGCACACCATAGAATCGGTGGCGGAAATGGCGCGCGCCTCGCAGGCGCAGGCCGACTTGATGAGCAGCCGCTCGCAGCAGATTTCCAATGTGATCCAGGTGATACGCGATGTGGCGGACCAGACCAATCTGCTGGCGCTGAACGCGGCGATAGAAGCGGCGCGCGCCGGCGAACAGGGCCGCGGCTTCGCGGTGGTGGCGGACGAAGTGCGCAAGCTGTCCGAGCGCACCGCCCAGTCCACCGCCGAGATCAGCGGCAGCATCCGCGAGATGCTGGATAGCAGCGCCCACGTGGTGCAGAACATCCACCACACCGTGGACCACATGGAAGTGGGCTTGCAGCAGGCCAGCGACGCCCGCTCCGCCATCACCGGCATCAACGACAAGGTGGCCAGGGTCAAGCAATCGCTGAGCGCGATCTCGGTGTCGCTGCACGAGCAGCAGGCCGCCGGCACCGGCATTGCCGCCAATGTCGAGAAAGTGGCGCAGATGTCCGAGGAAACCAGCGCCGCCGCCAGCCAGACCGCCGACTCCGCCTGCCAGATGGAGCAAATGTCGAACGAGCTGCAAGCCAGCATCAACTACTTCACCTTGCCCCAATCCGGACAAGGCCAGCTCGAGGAAGCATCACGCCAAACCAGCCATTCACTTGCGGCCGCGAACTGAAGCGCCCAACCCCTTCTCTCTCCGCACTTGGCCTGGCGCTTGCCAGGCTTTTTTTTATTCTGGCAATGGCCCGCCCCGTTTTTTGGACTATGGGACAGCGATGGGCCGACAGGCGCGGCGGATGAATATTGCATTGCAGCAATGTCGTCAAACGAAAGCAGCCACCACTGATCCACCTGATTCAAGCAGCAAAACTTCGTTATCGCGGCGGATAGTTCGTTGGCAGCCCAAAAACTGATCGCAAAGCAAAAAAGTACACGGTTTTCACTCGCATTCAGCACTTATCTCCCGGCTTTCCCCAACTTTTCACCACAACTCAATGTGCATGGCAGCATTGCAACATTATGACGAAATATTTTGCAATACCAATGAGATACCAATTGAGAACCAGTAAAAGACCAGATAGTTTTAGCGCAGGACATCCGCCAGAGATGTTGCCACGTGATTGGAGTGACTGAAATGCCTAAACTGACCAAGCTTGCCCTGCTGCTATTGAGTGCGCTGCCCTGTGCGGCGATGGCGGCGGAAGACGCGATTCCGGCCAACGACACCTCGCCCACCCAGGGCGCGCCGGCCACCTTTGAACCGGTGGACGTCTACGACCTGATCACCAAGTCGGAAACCACCGTCAGCGCCATCTATTACGGCCGTAACCGCCAGGCGGACTGGTCGGCCCCGCCCAATCGGGACGACATCACCGTCAACGCGCTCAACCTGGGCCTGAACTTCCGCTCCGGCTACGCCTGGAACAAGCTGGGCTTCGACGCCGCCGCCCACGCCGCCCTCCGTCTGGACAACGGCAAGGGTTGGTCGGAAGTGCTGTACCACGATATCAACGACAGCACCCAACCCGGCGGCATGGACAAGAGCAGCGCGGTCTTGAGCCAGGCGGCGCTGAAATTCCGCCAGCACGAGGACGGCCAGGGCTTCTCCGCCCGCGCCGGCTACACCCCGATAGGCATAGGCACGCTGGGCACCTCCGGCGGCCTGCAATCCCACGCCTACCGCGGCGTGGAAATGAAATACAAGTTCGGCGACTTCGAAGTGGGCTATGGCTGGGCCGACCAGTTCCGCAATGAATGGGACACCCGCTTCCGCGACATGAGCAACTCCTGGGAACAGGGCCGCAGCAATGGCAGCGCCGCCAAGCGCGTCGACTACGTCAACAGCCTGGGCTTCCGCTACGCGCCCAAGAACGGCTTCGTCGACTTCGGCATCGGCGAAGGCAAGGACTACCGCCGCAACGCCCAGATCGCCGGCTCCTATTCCTGGCAGCTCAATGGCGACGACAAGCTGACCGCCACCGGCTATTACTTCACCGCCAAATACCAGACCCAGCTCTCCGGCATTCAGAACCCCAAGAACGAGTATCACACCAGCGGCAGCCTCAGCTACGCCACCAACGGCTGGACGCTGATGGGCGGCCTGGGCTACACCAAGGCGCCGGACTCCGGCGAACTCAACTTCCGCCTGACGCCTTGGGGCAATAGCGACAACCGCAACTTCATCCAGACCTGGGGCCAGCTGGACGACTTCGTCTGGAACGGCATGACGGTTTACAAAGTCGGGGTCAACTACGACTTCGCCAAGCAGGGCATTCCCGGACTCACCGTCGGACTCTCCGGCAATTACTCCACGGGAGCTAAAAACCCGGTCAGCAATCGTAGCCATACCTTGCGCGAAGTCGACTTCAGCGTGGGTTACACCGTGCAGAGCGGGCCGCTCAAGGGCGCCAGCATCGGCGTCTATCCGGCCTGGTTAAGGACCGACGGCTTCGGCGCCAACAACGGTGTCGCCAGCTACGGCAAATCCGATCGCAACGACGTGAAAGTCATCGCCTCCTATAGCAAGACTTTCTGATCCACGCATTCCGGCCGCGGCGCGCCCGCGGTCGCACTGGCATTGCAGTGGTATCGCTTTCATCAAAACCTCTTCAATGCCACAATGCCGCAACAAGACATTCAAATAGCATAATATTGCACCCTGGCCGCCACGGCTGACGCCAGCGCCGGCCTCAAAGGAGAAACATCATGAAACTCAACGCCTTCGCTCGCGCCGCCCTGCTCATCGCCGGCTGCGCCGTCGCCCTGCCGGCGCTGGCCGCCGACAAACCGGTGCTGGAAGTGTGGACCATGAGCTTGTCGCCCAAATTCGACGGCTACTTCAAGGATCTGGTCGGCAAGTACAACGCCCAGAACCCCAATGTCGAAATCAAATGGACCGACTACCCCTGGGACGTGATCCAGTCCAAGTTCACCGCCGCCGTCGGCGCCGGCAAGCCGCCGGCCCTGGTCAACCTGAACGTGCCCTGGGCATACGACTACAAGCAAAGCGGCCTGCTGCAGCCGCTGGACGGCGTGATCAACAAGGGCCAGTACGTGGACGGCGCGATCAAGGACGTGACCTTCGACGGCAAGGTCTACGCCTTCCCGCACTACAACGGCGCCAACGTCATCGCCTATAACGCCGAACTGTTCAAGAAAGCCGGCCTCAACCCGGCCAAGCCGCCCAAATCGCTGGACGAGCAGCTGGCTTACGCCAAGACCATCAAGGCCAAGACCGGCGTCGCCGGCTTCGCGCCGGCGCTGGGGCCCACCAAGATCGAGGGCTTCCTGATCCAGAACGGCCTGCCCCTGCTCAAGGACGGCAAGCCGGTGTTCAACAGCCCGGCCCACGTGGCCATGCTGAAAAAACTGGGCGACGCCTACAAGTCCGGCGCGCTGCTGAAGGACAATCTGTTCGCCCAGGATAACTTCCAGGTCTCCATCGCCGCTTACAACGGCGGCCGCATGGCCATGCTGGTGACCACCCCGGCCTCGCTGACCCGGGTGCGCGACGAAGCGCCCAAGCTCTACCAATCCACCCTGGTGGCGCCGGCGCCCATAGGCCCCACCGGCATCGCCGCCGGCGGCTGGATGTTCAACTTCGGCGTGGCGCGCAACGTCAACAAGGCGCTGCTGCCGGAGATAGGCAAGTTCGGCAACTACCTGACCAACGCCGACAACCAGCTCGCCTTCGCCAAGTTGGCCGGCACCCTGCCCACCGCGCGCAAGGCAGCGCAAGACCCCTACTTCCAGAAAGTGGCCAATGACGCCGGCGCGGCGGAAAAAGCCGTAGGCGTGGCCGCCGCCAGCCTGGACAAGACCCGCACCATCTACCTGGCCGGCGTCAAGGACCCGGACGTGCTGTCCGCTCGCCTGGCCGCCGCGGTGGAAAAAGCCGTCACTGGCCGCCAGGACCCCAAGGTCGCGCTGGACGAGGCGGCGGCGTTCTGGAGCGGCAAGCTCTAAGAACCTGTTCAAAATCTCGCGAGCCAGGGCGAGACAAGGCGAAAACGAGTGAAAAAACGGAATGTACTCGTGGTACATGAGCGTTTTGAGCTGGTTTTCAACGCCGTATCGCCGCAGCGCAGCAGATTATGAACGGGTTCTAAATACGTGCTTGAACGCGGCGGCGTCCCAGACCCCGCCGCCCCGCAACCCGCAGGCCGACGCCGCATCCCGGCGCCGGCCTGCCGCTACGTCACAAGGTTCTGCCCATGCGCACCAAGACCACGCTGCAAGCCTATCTGTTCCTGGCCCCGGCGCTGCTGCTGATGCTGGCGTTCTCCTTCTGGCCGGTGGGCTTCGGCAGCTTCATCGCCTTCACCCAATACAATCTGATCGACAGTCCGCGCTGGGTGGGCCTGGACAATTTCCGCGATTTGTTCGGCGACGAGCTGTTCCTGGCCTCGCTAAAAAATTCCGCCGTCTACCTGCTGGTGGTGCCGGTGATCCAGGTCGTCGCCATGCTGCTGGCGGTGCTGGTCAACAACCAGCTGCCGGCGATCAAGTGGTTCCGCGCCGCCTACTACCTGCCGGTGGTCACCTCGGTATCGGTGATCGGCATCATCTGGAACTTCATGTACACCGAGGACGGCGTGCTCAACGCCACGCTGCACTGGCTGCGGGTGATCAACGAACCGGTGGGCTGGCTCAACGACGATCGCATCGCGCTGTTCGCGGTGATGTTCATCACCGTCTGGCGCGGCCTGGGCTGGTATATGGTGCTCTACCTGGCCGGCCTGCAGGCGGTGCCGGCCGATATCTACGAAGCCGCCCAGCTGGACGGCGCCAACGCCTGGCAGCGCTTCTGGCGCATCACCGTGCCGCTGCTGGCGCCCACCATCCTGCTGTGCTCGGTGATGTCGGTGCTGGCCGCGGTCAAGGCTTTCGAGGAGGTGCAGATCATGACCAAGGGCGGGCCGATGCAGTCCACCTACACCGCGCTGTTCTACGCCTACGAATTCGGCATCAAATCGCTGAACTTCGGCCGCGCGCTGGCCGCCAGCCTGGTGATGTCGGTGTTCTGCGTGGCGCTGGCGTGGCTGAATTTCCGTTACCTGCAGCCGCGTGAATCTTAAGGAAACGCCATGCATAACTCCGCCACCCTCGCCGCGCCCGCCGCCCGCCGCCACAGCGCGCGGCTGAGCAAGCTGGCCGGCCGCGGCCTGCACTATCTGGTGCTGAGCCTGATCGCCGTCATCACCGTCTATCCGTTCTGGTGGACGCTGGTCACCGCGCTGTCCACCGAGGGCGATGTGTTCGCCTTCCCGCCGCCCTTGCTACCCAGCGCGCCCAGCCTGGCCAACTTCAAGGAAGCGGTGTCCAGCATCGATCTGCTGGCCTTCTACAAGAACTCCGTCATCATCGCGCTGGCCACCGTGGCCGGCACCCTGCTGGTCAGCGCGCTGGCCGCCTACCCGCTGGCGCGGATGCGCTTTCCCGGCCGCAAGCTGGTGTTCGGCGCCATCCTCGCCACCATGATCCTGCCCAGCGAAGTCAATTTTCTGGTCAACTTCATCACCGTGTCCAAGTTGCAGCTCACCGACAGCTATAGCGGCGTGGTGCTGCCCACGCTGGCCGGCGCGGTGGGCATCTTCCTGATGAAGCAGGCCTTCGAGGCGGTGCCACAGGATTTGATAGACGCCGCCCGCGTCGACGGCGCCGGCGAATGGCAGATTTTCTGGAAAATCATGCTGCCGCTGTCGCGCCCGGCGCTGGCGGCGCTGACCATACTCACCATGGTGTCGGCGTGGAACCAGTACATCTGGCCGTCCATCGTGATGTCCAGCCCGGACAAATTCCCGCTGTCGGTGGGCGTGCTCTACCTGTCCGGCGCCTTCAGCTTCAAGACCCGGGTGGTGGCCGCCGGCGCGGTGCTGACCGTGCTGCCCATCCTGCTGGTCTTCCTGTTCACCCAGCGCTATTTCCTGCGCGGATTCGATGGAGCCGTCAAATGAGCGATACCCTGCAACAACTGGCCGGCCAGGCGCTGATGGTGGACGTGGCCGGCCCGCGCCTGGGCGATGAGGAAGCCGCCTTCCTGCAACGGCTGGGCGCGCGCGCCATCTGCCTGTTCCGCCGCAATGTGCCGGACGAAGCCAGCATCCGCCGGCTGATCGCCGATCTGCAATGCGCGCTGGGCGAGGACATCCTGATCGGCATGGACCAGGAAGGCGGCGCGGTGATGCGCACCCTGTTCCTGCCGGCGGCGCCGTCGGCGATGGCGCTGGGCGCGGTGGACGACGCCGAGCTGGCCGCGCAAGTGGGCGCGGCTGTCGCGCGCGGCCTGGCCAGCCTGGGCGTGAACTGGAATTTTGCCCCGGTGCTGGACCTCAACAACAACCCGGCCAATCCGGTGATCTCGGAACGCTCCTTCGGCGAGGACCCGCTCAAGGCGGCGCGGCTGGCGCGCGCCTGGATCAGCGGCCATCTGTCCGAAGGCGTGGCCTGCTGCGCCAAGCACTTCCCCGGCCACGGCGACACCCATACCGATTCCCACCTGGACCTGCCGGTGGTGGACAAGCCCAAAGCCGAGCTGCGCGATTACGAGCTGTCGCCGTTCGCCGCGCTGGCCGATCTCGCCCCCGGCATGATGAGCGCCCACATCCGCTTTCCGACACTGGACGCGGACTGGCCGGCCACGCTGTCGCCGGCCATCCTGCAGCAATTGCTGCGCGAGCAGCTGGGCTACCAGGGCGTGATGATCACCGACGGCATGAATATGAAGGCCATCCGCGAACGCTGGGGCCAGGCCCAGGGCAGCGCCCAGGCGCTCGCGGCCGGCGCCGACCTCAGCCTGGTGCTGCAATTCCCGGACGAAATGGAGGACAGCAAGCAGGCGCTGATCGCCGCCGTCGCCGCCGGCCGGCTGAGCGAGGCGCGGCTGCAAGAAGCCGCCGCGCGCGTGGACGCGCTGATCCGGCGCTACCCCAGCCGCCAGCGCGATTACAGCGCCGCGCAACGCGCGGCCGACGCCGAATTGTTCGCCGACGCCTGGCGCCGCGCGCTGACCCTCCACGGCCAGCCGCAACGGCCGCCGGTCGACGCCACGCTGCGCCTGGTGGTGCAGGACCAGGCGCCGTCGGACGGCGTGTCCGAGGCCGGCCTGTCCGCCGACGCGCTGATCGCCCGGCTGTCGCGCCGCTTCAGCCTGGAAGTGATCCGCTATCAGAGGCGCGAGGAGCTGGACTGGCGCCGGCTGCCGCAGGACGGCCGCTACACCGTGGTCGCCTCCACCACCCGGGAACGCTACGGCGCGCGCGAACGCGCCGAATGGCGGCCGGATCTGCACCTGGCCTTGTGGAACCCCTACGCCGCCGCCGATCTCGACGCGCCGGCGCTGATCAGCTACGGCTTCGCCGACGCGGCGCTGGACGCCGTCGCCCAATGGCTGGCCGGCGAGATAGACGCCGCCGGCGTGCTTCCCGCGCGCCTGCAATAAAAGGATTCGATATGGCCCACCTCAAGCTCAGCAATATTAAAAAAGTCTACGACGACGGCAACGCGGTGATCCACGGCGTGGACCTCGCCATCCGCGACGGCGAATTCATGGTCTTCGTCGGCCCGTCCGGCTGCGGCAAATCCACGATGATGCGCATGATCGCCGGCCTGGAAGACATCAGCGCCGGCGAACTGTGGATAGGCGGCCAGCTCGCCAACGACATCCAGCCGTCCAAGCGCGGCGTGGCCATGGTGTTCCAGAGCTATGCGCTCTACCCGCACATGACGGTGCGGGAAAACATGGCCTTCGGCCTCAAGCTGGCCGGCAAGAGCAAGCCGGAAATCGCCGCCGCCGTGCACCGCGCGGCGCTGACGCTGCAGATCGAACACCTGCTGGAGCGCAAGCCCAAGGCGCTGTCTGGCGGCCAGCGCCAGCGCGTGGCCATCGGCCGCGCCATCGTGCGCAAGCCGGAGGTATTCCTGTTCGACGAACCGCTGTCCAATCTGGACGCCGCGCTCAGGGTGCAGATGCGCATCGAGCTGGCGCGGCTGCACAAGGAACTGGGCAGCACCATGATCTACGTCACCCACGACCAGGTGGAAGCGATGACCATGGGCGACCGCATCGCCGTGTTCAACGCCGGCCGCATCGAACAGGTGGGCACGCCGCTGGAGCTCTACCAGCGCCCGGCCAACCGCTTCGTCGCCGGCTTCATCGGCTCGCCCAAGATGAACTTCCTGCCGGCGGCCATCGCCGCGGACGGCCCGGCCGGCCTGGCGCTGGAACTGCCCGGCGGCCAGCGGCTGAACCTGCCGTTCCAGGGCCGCGCCGGCGACGCAGCCACCCTGGGCGTGCGCGCCGAACACCTGCGCTTCGCCGACGCCGGCGTGCCGGCGACGGTGCAACTGGTCGAACACCTGGGCGATGTGCAGATCGTCTATGTCCAGGCCGACGGCGTGGCCGAGCCCATCGCGGTCAAGCTGGGCGGCCAGGACGCTGCTCCGCCGGCCGGCAGCGCCTGCCGCCTGGCGCTGGACGCCGAGCACTGTCATCTGTTCGATGCCCGGGACCAGGCCTTGCCCAGGCTGGCGGCGCAAGCGCAGGCCCAGGCCGAGACGGTGTGAACGTCAACAGCGCATAAGCAAAAAGGACGCGATCGCGTCCTTTTTCATTTATCCACAGAAAAATCTATCCAGCGCTTTTATCCACAATTCACCGCTCCAGCGAAATGGCGAGCGGCGAAATCCGCTTCGCCAAGCCCTCGGCAAGACTTACCCACAAGCGCACGCCGTCACGCCACTTTATCCACAGCTGCTAGTTCAAAGCTCGCGCGCGCCGCGTCCAGTTCGAAACGCAGCAACCGTCCGGCATGCGGCCGCAGTTGCTCGGCCAGCCAGTCCATGCCGGCCGCGCCGGAGGGAAAATCGCGGTCCGGCCGTTCGCTGACGAAGACCACGTCGCGGCTGCCTGCATCCAGCTTGAACAGATCGGACTCCAGCCAGTTCAAGCAACGGCACACCACCCGCCGTTCACCGTTCAGCCACACCGCCTCGCCCGGCTGCGGCGTTTCCGCCTGATCCCGTCCCAGCGGCAGAAAGGGTTCGTCGCCGGCGGCCAAGTCCAATTGCAACACGCCGCCCAGCTTGGCGATGTCCTCGCCGCCAAACGGGCTCAGGCTCAGCAAGGACGCCTGATTGTACAAGTCCACCAAGGGCAGGATGCTGCGCAGCTTGTCTTTTTGCGCCGCCTTGACCAGGTATTCCAGCGAACAGCGCGCCTTCTTGTCGCCGGGCAAGTCCTTGTACAACTGCTTCCAGGCTTGCAGCAGCGCGTCCAGATCACGCTCCGGCTCCGGCAGCGTCGGCAGCCGCGCCGGCAAGGCGGCGGCGTCTATCTCCAGCGCGATCAGGCCGCTGACCTGAATCTGCGGCAGGCGGGACAATAAGGCGGGGCTGAGGGCAATCTGCATCATCGGGCTTTCCACGGTTGAATCCGCCTTAGCATAGGCTGGCGGCGTTCATAGGGGAAACGCGTTTTTTTGCTGGGGTATTAGCGCGGCTTAAGCGCCGCGCCAACGCGGATTCAGTGAATGGAGTCGCTGCCGCCCGCATCGAAGGAGTCGACGGCATTGACCATCACTTCCTCCAGCAGCGAAAAAAAGCCGGCCCAATAATCGCCTTCGGGGCCTTGCGCCGCAAAATCGACATGCTCGGCGATGCGCGCTAGCAGGGAATCGTTTGGAGCGCTGGGATGCGCCAGGACGTATTCGATGTAATGGCTGGAGAATTCGCGGCCGATACGGTAAGCCGAGTCACGGTCGGCGTCGACCGGCACCGCTTGGCAGTGCCCGCGCAAGGGCTGCGGCAGCAGGGCGGCGAGCGAGGGTTGCTGATTCGGCTCCGTTGCGATGACGGAATAATACTGGTGGTTAAGCGGACGTTGTACGGACATAAAGCCTCCCATGGTCTTGCGACGCGCCCCGCCTCGGCAGAGACGGGAAGCCCGGCGCCTAAGCCGGCGCGGACAGGATGGCCGAACCGGCGGCGGATCTGGTATGGACGGCGTGCAACGGGGACTTAACAAGCGGTTCACGCTCCGCCGCGCGGGTGAGACCGTGAACAGGCTCTAAAGTACCTAGCAGCGCCAATCCATAAGCAGCTACTGCCAAACCTTGCGGATGCGCCCGGTTTTCGCGAGCGCGGCTGGATTGTGCCCAGCGGGCATCCCGACGGTCAAGCCGGCGGGGTCGCGGGCGAATGTGGATAAACCAAGGCTTGGACGCCGTGCTGTGGATAACTGCGACATGCCTGGCGGATGCCTTGCCGCATCATGAGAAAACCCGGCTCAAGGCCGGGTTTTTGTGCGTTACGCCCGTAAAAGCTCAGGCGGTCAGCCTTTGCTCGCGCGCGGCGGCCTGACCCAACAGCCAGGCATCGATTACCTCCGCGGCGTGCGCCGGCAAATGCAGCTTGAGCTTGGAACGACGCCACAAGATGTCCTCGCTGCGCGTCGCCCATTCCTCGTTCACCAGATAGCGCAGCTCCGCTTCGTACAGGCCGGGCAGCAGTTCCGCGCCCAATTGCTCCAGGCCGGCGGCTTGGCCGATCAGCTTGGCCACGCGAGTACCGTAGGCGCGCGCCCAGCGCCGCGCCAATGCTTCCGGCAGCCATGGATATTGCTGGCGCAGGCCTTGCAGGAAACGCTCGAAATCCGCGCCCGGCATATCGCCGCCCGGCAGCGGCGCATCGGCGGTCCAGGTGGTCTTGCCATTGCCCAGCAGCGGGGCCAGCTTGTCCACCGCCTCTTCCGCCAACTTGCGGAAGGTGGTGATCTTGCCGCCGAACACCGACAACAGCGGTGCGCCGTCCAGATCCATTTCCAGCGAGTAATCGCGGGTGACGCTGGCGGCGTTGCTGGCTTCGTCGTCCAGCAGCGGACGCACGCCGGAATAAGTGGACAGCACGTCGGCCGGGCTGATCTGGCTCTGGAAGTAGCGGTTGCTCATCTGGCACAGATAAGCCACTTCCTGATCGTCTATCGCCACCTTGGCCGGATCGCCGCGGTATTCCACGTCGGTGGTGCCGATCAGGGTGAAATCCTGCTCGTAGGGAATCGCGAAGATGATGCGCTTGTCAGGGTTCTGGAAAATATAGGCATAGGGGTGGTCGAACAACTTCTTGACCACGATGTGGCTGCCCTTGACCAGGCGGATGGACTTGCTGGACGGCAAGGACAGCGTGTCCTTGATCAGGCTTTCCACCCACGGGCCGGCGGCGTTCACCAGCGCGCGGGCGCGCACCTGGCTGCGGCTGCCGTCTTCGGCCTGCAGTTCGCACAGCCAGTGTTCGCCGTCGCGGCGGGCGCCGACACAGGCGGTGCGGGTCTGCACGCGCGCGCCGCGCTCGGCGGCGTCCTTGGCATTGAGCACCACCAGGCGCGCGTCCTGCACCCAGCCGTCGGAGTAGACGAAGCCGCGCTTGAACGCCGGCTTGATCGGCTGGCCGGCCGGGTGGTTGGCGAAGCTGACGGTTTCGGAGCCGGGCAGCACTTCCCGGCGTGCCAGGTGATCGTAGAGGAACAGGCCGCAGCGTATCATCCATTCCGGGCGCTGGTTCTTGTCGTGCGGCATCACGAAGCGCAGCGGCCAGATGATGTGCGGCGCGGCCTTGAGCAGCACTTCGCGCTCTTGCAGCGCTTTGCGCACCAGGCCGAATTCATAGTATTCGAGATAGCGCAGGCCGCCGTGGATCAACTTGGTGCTGGCGGAAGAGGTGTGCGCGGCCAGGTCGTCCTTTTCGCACAGCATCACCGACAGGCCGCGTCCGGCCGCGTCGCGCGCGATGCCGGCGCCGTTGATGCCGCCGCCGATTACCATCAGGTCGTAAATCTCCACTGCCATCTTCCCTACCTCTTTCTTCCCAGGGGCCTGCTTAGAACCTGTTGACGATCTGCTGCGCGTCGGCGATACCGCGTTGAAACCGAGTTCAAAATGCTCATGTACCACGAGTACATTCCGCTTTTTCGCCCGTTCTCGCCCGTTCTCGCCTTGTCTCGCCTTAGCTCGCGAGATCGTAAACACGTTCTTAGAAGCTGTTATTCCCTCGCTGGCGCGCGTCAGCGCTCCAGCGATGCCATCCTACCCAGAATAATTATAAACGAACAAAAATACAACATTTTGCTTTCGTTTTAATGCTGTTAACACGCGATTTTTGCGGTTTAACCGAACAAACGCGGAAATACGCAAAAAAATAGGCGGCAAGCTGAGCTGCCGCCTCGTAAAGCGCCCGGCAGCGCCGGGCTCTGCGGGATCTAAATCCGGTTCAAGGCGGCGTCCTGATCACGCCCATGCCAGGTGGTCAAAGCCAGCAGCACGATGGCGGCGACGCAAGAGCCCACCATCAGCATGAAGCCGCCGTCCCAGCCGAAGTGATCGACGGTGTAGCCGACCACCGCGTTGGCGGCCACCGAGCCGCCCAGATAGCCGAACAGGCCGGTGAAGCCGGCGGCGGTGCCGGCGGCTTTCTTCGGCGCCAGTTCCAGCGCGTGCAGGCCCACCAGCATCACCGGGCCGTAGATCAGGAAGCCGATGGCGATCAGCGCCAGCATGTCCACGGTGGGATTGCCGGCCGGGTTCAGCCAGTACACCACGGTGGCCACCGTCACCAGGGCCATGAACAACATGCCGGTGGCGCCGCGGTTGCCCTTGAACAGCTTGTCCGACATCCAGCCACACAGCAGGGTGCCGGGAATGCCGGCCCATTCGTACAGGAAGTAGGCCCACGACGATTTGTCCACCGAGAAGTGCTTGACCTCTTTCAGATAGGTGGGCGCCCAGTCCAGCACGCCGTAGCGCAGCAGGTAGATGAAGACATTGGCGAAGGCGATGTACCACAACAATTTGTTGGGCAGGATGTATTTCTTGAAGATGTCGCGCGCGCTCAGTTCTTGCTCGTGGCTGGCGTCGTAGTCTTCCGGGTAGTCGTTCTTATAGGCTTCCACCGGCGGCAGGCCGCAAGACTGCGGGGTGTCGCGCATGGTCAGGTAGGCGAAGATGGCGACGCCGATGGCGGCGGCGGCCGGCACGTAGAAGGCGGCGCGCCAGTCGTTGAACCAACCCATGCCCAGGATGAACAGCGGGCCGATCATGCCGCCGCCGACGTTGTGCGCGCAGTTCCAGATCGACACGATGCCGCCGCGCTCCTTCTGCGACCACCAGTGCACCATGGTGCGGCCGCTGGCCGGCCAGCCCATGCCCTGGAACCAGCCGTTGAGGAACAACAGCACGAACATGATGCCGACGCTGGACGTGGCCCAAGGGGCGAAGCCCATCAGCAGGAAGATGGCGGCGGACAGGATCAGGCCGACGCTGAGGAAGACGCGTGGGTTGGAACGGTCCGACACCGCGCCCATCAGGAATTTGGAAATGCCGTAGGCGATGGCGACGCCGGACATGGCGAAGCCCAGATCGCCACGCGAATAGCCTTGCTCCACCAGGTAGGGCATGGCCAGCGAGAAATTCTTGCGCACCAGGTAATAGCCGGCATAGCCGAAGAAAATACCGAGGAAGATCTGCCAGCGCAGTCTCCGGTACAAGCTGTCTTGCTCTGAGGAGGGCAATAGCGGCTGATGCGCCGCCGGACGGAACATACTGATCATGGAACACCTCTTTTTTTAGTGGGCCGATCTTTGTCGGCTGTGGATTGCCAGCGCGGCGGCGTTGAGTCTGCCGCCGCGCTAAAACTGCAGCCGGCCTTCGGCGCCTGTTCACGGAACAGGGGCCATGTGCCGACCAGGTATCACAGGGTATAGGCCAGCGCCGCCAGCGCGCCGCCTATCAGGGAACCGACCACCGGCACCCAGGCATAGCCCCAGTCGCTGTCGCGCTTGCCGGGAATCGGCAGCAGGGCGTGCATGATGCGCGGCGCCAGGTCGCGGGCCGGGCTCATCGCGTAGCCGGTGGTGCCGCCCAGCGACACCCCGATGCCCAACACCAGCAGCGCCACCGGCAGCGCGTCGATGGCGCCGAGCGACATCTTGGGCGCCACCATGCTGAGGATGGCGAACACCAGCACGAAGGTGGCGACGATTTCGGACACCAGATTGCCTGGCAGGCTGCGGATGGCCGGGCCGGTGCAGAAGGTGGCCAGCTTGGTGTCGGCGCAGTCGGTGCTGTCAAAATGCTTGCGGTAGATCAGCCACATCAGGCCGGCGCCGGTCATGCCGCCCAGCATCTGCGCCAGCACATAGCCGGGCACCTTGGCCCAGGCAAACTTGCCGGCCACCGCCAGCGCCACCGATACCGCCGGATTCAGGTGGGCGCCGCTGATCGCCGCCACGCTGAACACGCCGACGAAGACCGCCATCGCCCAGCCGAAGGCGATGACGATGAGGCCGCTATTGTGGCCCTTGGTGTTTTTCAGCAGCACATTGGCCACCACGCCATTGCCCAGCAGCACCAGCAAGGCGGTGCCGATGAATTCGCCCATTAAAGGATTCATGATTGTTTCTTCCAGATAAGGAGTGCGTCCGCCCGCCGCTCAGAGGCGGCGGGCTTGTCCAGTCAGCGCGTGAAACCGTCGCCGCTTACGCTTGTTCGTCGTCGGCCCAGACCTTGGCGGCGTTCACCGCGCGCTGCCAGCCCTTGACCTTGCCGCTCACTTGCGCGGCTTCCAGCTGCGGCTTGAAGCGACGATCCAGCTGCCACTGGCCCTGCACGTCGTCGACGTTCTTCCAGTAGCCGACGGCGAGGCCGGCCAGATAGGCGGCGCCCAGCGCGGTGGTTTCGGTGATCTTGGGGCGCACCACGTCCACGCTCAGGATGTCGGACTGGAACTGCATCAGCAGTTCGTTGACGGTGGCGCCGCCGTCCACGCGCAATTCGGCGATGTCGAGGCCGGCGTCGGCTTCCATCGCTTTCAGCACGTCCATGGTCTGGTAGGCGATGCTGTCCAGCGCCGCGCGGGCGATGTGGGCGGCCTTGGTGCCCAGGGTGGCGCCGACGATGGTGCCGCGCGCGTTCGGGTTCCAGTGCGGCGCGCCCAGGCCGGCGAAGGCCGGCACCAGATAGACACCGTCGCTGTCGGCCACTTCCTGGGCCAGCGGGCCGACGTCGGCGGAATGGCGGATGATGCCCAGGCCATCGCGCAGCCATTTGACCACCGCGCCGCCGATGAAGATGGAGCCTTCCAGCGCGTACTGCACCTTGCCGTCCACCTTCCAGGCGATGGTGGTCAGCAGATTGTTCTTGGATTCGATAGGCGCGTCGCCGGTGTTCAGCATCATGAAGCAGCCGGTGCCGTAGGTGTTCTTCACCATGCCGGGGCGGGTGCATTGCTGGCCGAACAGCGCCGCCTGCTGGTCGCCGGCCACGCCGGCGATGGGGATTTCCACGCCCAGGTGCGCGGCGTGGGTATGGCCGTAGACTTCGCTGGAGCTTTTCACTTCCGGCAGCATGCTGGCCGGAATGCCCATGATGTCCAGCAGCTCGGCGTCCCATTCCAGGCTATGGATGTTGTACAGCATGGTGCGCGAGGCGTTGGACACATCGGTCACATGCACCTTGCCGTGGGTGAAGTTCCAGATCAGCCAGCTGTCCACGGTGCCGAAGGCCAGCTTGCCATCGCGGGCGCGTTCGCGCGCGCCCGGCACATTGTCCAGAATCCACTTGATCTTGCTGCCGGAGAAATAGGCGTCCACCAGCAAGCCGGTCTTGGAACGGATCAATTCACCCAGGCCGCGCGCCTTCAGTTCATCGCAGAACTCCGCGGTACGGCGGTCCTGCCACACGATGGCGTTGTAGACCGGATGGCCGGTTTCGCGGTCCCACACGATGGTGGTTTCACGCTGGTTGGTGATGCCGATGGCGGCGATGCTGCGGCCGTCGATGCCGGCCTTGGCCACCGCCTCGGCCGCCACGCCCACCTGGCCGCCCCAGATTTCCTGCGGATCATGTTCCACCCAGCCCGGCTGCGGGTAAATCTGGCGGAACTCCTTCTGCGCCAGCGACACGATGTCGCCGCTGCGATTGAACAAAATGGCGCGAGAACTGGTGGTGCCTTGATCCAAGGCCAACACGAATTGATCCTGCATGGGGTTTCTCCTGTTCAGCCGATGGGCGGCCTAATGTCTGAATGTTCGTTCGTTGCCAGCGGCGACGGATGCCGGCAAGGCGCCGTGCTCCATCGCTCAAGGTATTGATAATGTTTCTTTTTGTACTTATGACGTTCGTTTTATTTTCGAGCCATTCTAGGCCCAGCCAAAGGCTTGTCAATCGTTCTTCGTAAAAAAATCTTAATACTGCAACTTTTCGCGCTGTTCCAATTTATGCTGCAAAGCAATAAAGACAAGGGTTTAGCCACTGTAGCGCCTCACTACAAATGGTGCCGCTTCAGCAAGTTATCGAGTAAAAGCCCTATGTTGCAGCGCATTGGCAGCCGTGATTCTCCACTGACTCTGTGTTGCAACAAAGTTTTTGTCTCTATCTGGAGATAAAATGTCCTTGTCCTCGCCCCCAACGCCGCTAGGGACGAGGTTTTCGACAGCTCGGCCGCCACGTGGCCGCGCTTGGCAAAACGCGCAAAAAACGAACATTTACCCGGCCGCCGTGGCGGGATTCACACAAACGCCGCACATTTGCCGGCTCGTGGCGCCGCCGGCCTTACGTAGTCAAGCCGCTACAGTCCGACTGTGGCAGCATGACAAACACTCCATCAAGCACGGCGCAGCCTCGATGGAAGACACACGGATGTGATTGGCACAATCAACACCGCCCATGCCCGCCCGCGCGCAACGCCGCGGCCGGACCGGGCACAAAGGACTGTCATGCTTCGCAATACCAAAATCCTCGCCACGCTGGGCCCGGCGTCCAGCACGCCCGAAATCATCCTGGAACTGGCGCGCTCCGGCGTGAACGTGTTCCGCCTCAATATGAGCCACGGCAACCATGACGACCATCGCGCGCGTCTGGCCTCCATCCGCGCGGCCGAAGCCGCCGTCGGCCGGCCGCTGGGCGTGCTGGTGGATCTGCAGGGCCCCAAGCTGCGCATCGGCCAGTTCGCCGCGCCGGTGACGGTGAATACCGGCGACACCTTTGATTTCGTGCTGGACGAGGTGGACGGCGATACGCAACGCGCCAGCCTGCCGCACCCGGAAGCCTTCGCCGCGCTCAAGCCCGGCCATCGCATCCTGGTCAACGACGGCAAGCTGGCGTTCCACGTGGAACAAGTGGAAGCGCGCCGTATCGCCACCCGGGTGGAAGTGGGCGGCGAGCTGTCCAGCCGCAAGGGCTTCAATCTGCCGCAAACCATTCTGCCGCTGTCCGCGATCACCGATAAAGACCGGCTGGACGCCGAATTCGCGCTGAAGGAAGGCGCGGACTGGCTGGCGCTGTCCTTCGTGCAGACCGCCAACGATGTGCGCGAGCTGCGCGAACTGGTGGGCCAGAAACTGGGCATCGTGGTCAAGATCGAAAAACCGTCGGCGGTGGACGAACTGGACGCCATCACCGAACTGGCCGACGCGGTAATGGTGGCGCGCGGCGATCTGGGCGTGGAGCTGCCGCCGGAAGACGTGCCGGTGGTGCAACGCCGCATCGTCCATCAGTGCCGCCACCTGGGCCGCCCGGTCATTGTCGCCACCCAGATGCTGGAATCGATGATCACCGCGCCCACCCCCACCCGCGCCGAGGCCAACGACGTGGCCACCGCGGTTTACGAAGGCGCCGACGCGGTGATGCTGTCGGCGGAAACCGCCGCCGGCCAGTTCCCGCTGGAAGCGGTGCGCATCATGGACCGGGTGATCCGCCGCGTGGAAAGCGCGCCGGACTACCGCCGGGTGATGGCGCTGGATTACAGCGCCGCCGACGCGCCGGACCGCGCCGACGCCATCGCCGCCTGTGTGCGCAAAGTGGGCTCGCTGCTGCCGGTCACCGTGTCCGCGGCCTTCACCACCAGCGGCTCCACCTGCCTGCGGCTGGCGCGCGAACGCCCGCACACCCCCATACTCGGCATCTCGCCGCGGCTGGACACCGCGCGCCGGCTGACCCTGGTCTGGGGCGTGGTCGCCTATAACGGTCCGGACGCGGAAAACCTGGAAGACATGGTGGTGAAAACCACTTTCGCCGCCACCAAGCTGGGCCTGGCGGAACATGGCAAACCGATGGTGATCATCGCCGGGGTGCCGTTCGGCACGCCGGGCACCACCAATTTGCTGCGCATCGTCTACCCTTGAATTCGAGTTGATCGGCAAAACCAACGGAACCTCACGGTTCCGTTTTTGTTTTCCCGTCGCCGACAGCGACTATGCTTAGCTGATCAGCGTGTTCCGGATTCGCCTCGATGATCGCTAGCATCCGCCGCCTCGGCCTGGTCCTGCTGCTTGGCGCCAGCCTGTCCGCGCCCTGCCGCGCGCAGGACGGCGACGTCCTCACCGTGGCGGTGGACGCCAATGCGCCGCCGTTCATGTACCAGGAACACGACAAGATAGACGGCCTGTATCCGCTGCTGGTCAGCGCCGTCTGCGACCGGGCCGGCATGGCTTGCGGGCTGCGCGCGCTGGCCTGGCGCCGCGCGATGTTCGAGCTTGACCGCAGCGCGATGGCGGCGGCCGGCATCTACAAGACCGCCAGCCGCGCGCAGCGCTACGACTTCAGCCTGCCGCTGTACCAGGAGCACGTGGTGGTGGTTTACCTCCGTCAGCATCCGCTCGACTTCCGCGGCCTGCCGGATCTGGACCATAAGCGCATCGGCGTGATGGCCGGCTGGAGTTATGGCGACGAGTTCGACAATGCCCGCGCCGAACGGCTCTTCAAGGCCTACGATGGCGATTCCGACGCGCAGAACCTGCAGCTCTTGCTGCGCGGCAATCTGGACGCGGTGCTGATGCTGCAGGAAGGCATAGACGCCAAGCTGCAGAGCGGCGCCTATGCCGGCCTGGCTGTCGCGCCGGTCATCCTGGCCAGCAAGGCCACTTATCTCGCCATCAACAAGGCCTCGCCGCAACTGCCCCTGCTGCAGCACTTCAATCAGGCGCTGGAGAAAATGCGCGAGGACGGCAGTTATCAACAGCTGATCAAGCAGTTTTTCTCCAGCCGCGGCCACAAGCCCTGAATCGCCGCGCAAGCCGGCGCAAGGATTTGATATAGTCCTTCATCGCTTCCGATCATGACCATGACATGTCCAGCCTCCACCTATCCCTGCAGCAGGCCCGCCACCTGCAACTGGCGGCCCAGGGCCTGCTGACCCCGCCACGCCGCAAGGCGGACAAGGCCGATGTGTTGGCCGCCATCCGCCGCATGGCGCTATTGCAGATCGACACCATACACGTGGTGGCGCGCAGTCCTTATCTGGTGCTGCACAGCCGCCTGGGCCGCTACGACACCGCCTGGCTGGATCAATTGCTGGCCGAGGGCAGCGTGTTCGAATACTGGGCGCACGAAGCCTGCTTCGTGCCGACGGAAGACTACGGTCTGCTGCGCCACCGCATGCTGAACCCGGACGCGATGGGCTGGAAAAACCCGCCGCGCTGGCTGGAACAACACCGCGCCGACATCAACGCCTTGATCGAAGGCATACGCGCCAACGGCCCGGTGCGCTCGGCGGATTTCGAGCGCAAGGACGGCAAGGGCGGCGGCTGGTGGGACTGGAAACCGGAAAAGCGCCATCTGGAGGTGCTGTTCACGTTGGGCCGGGTCATGGTGAAGGAAAGGCGCAATTTCCAGCGCGTCTACGATCTGGCGGAACGGGTGCTGCCCGGCTGGGACGACGCGCGCGATCTGCCGACGGCGGAGCAGGCGCAATGGCGGATGCTGCGCAATAGCTGCCGCGCGCTGGGCGTGGTCAAGGCCGGCTGGGTGGCCGATTACTATCGGCTCAAGCGCGGCCGCTACGACGCCATGCTGCACCAGCTGGCCGATGCCGGCGAACTGATTCCGGCGCGCATCGATGGCTGGCAACACGATGTGTTTATCGATGCCGGCCTGGCGCCGCAGCTGGAGCAAGTCGCCGCCGGCGAGCTCAAGGCCAGCGCCACCGCCATTCTGTCGCCGTTCGATCCGCTGGTTTGGGACCGCAAGCGCGCATCGGAACTATTCGACTTCGACTACCGCATCGAATGCTATACCCCGGCGCCCAAGCGCCAGTACGGCTACTTCGTGTTGCCCATTCTCAACCGCGGCAAGCTGGTGGGCCGGCTGGACGCCAAGGCCCATCGCGCTCAGGGCGTGTTCGAAGTCAAGGCGCTCTATCTGGAAGCCGGCGTGCGCCACAGCGCGCGGCTGGCCGCCGATCTCAAGGCCGCGCTGCAAAAGCTGGCCGACTGGCACGGCGCGCCGCGGCTGCACGTGGCGCGCGCGCCGGGAAATCTGGCGGCCGAACTGATGGCCTAGAGTGGCGTCAGCAGCTTGCGGTACTGAATGAAGCCGGCGTTTTCCGCCACCTGGTCGTAGAGCCGCCGCGCGGTGGCGTTGGTTTCATGGGTGTGCCAATACACTCGCGAACACTCCCGCTGCCGCGCCCATTCGCACACCGATTCGATCAGGCGCCGGCCGGCGCCCAGGCCGCGGCAATCCTCGGCCACGAACAGATCCTGCAAATAACAGTAATCGCCCAAGGTCCAGCTGCTGGGATGCAACACGATGTGCACCAGTCCCACCGCGCGTTCGCCGTCCCAGGCCAGCCAGCCGCGCATCGCGTGCTCAGGCAGCAGGAAACGCCGCCAGGCGCCCTGAACCGCGGCCTCATCCAGTTCCACCCGGTAAAAATCCTGATAGCCGCGCCACAACGGCAGCCAAGCGTCGAAATCCCCGTCCCGCAGCGGACGTATGCTCAGCGTATTGCTCATGCTTATCTCCTGATTCGCCTGAAAAACGCCATTGTCGCCAAACCAGCGCAGCGTCATAAGAACCACTTGACCACGCCGCCGGGAACCACTGCCGGAACTTAGCCGGCCCGCCGCCGCTCAATAAAGCATTTTCCCCCGATGATGAGGACACCCCCATGCGCGCCACGCTTCTGATCGCCGTCGCATCCACCCTGGCCCTGGCCGCTTGCAGCGAGAAACAAACCACCCAATTGCAGGAATCCGCTTCCAGCGCCATCGGCACGGTGCATAACTCGCTGCAGGACAGCAGCGCCCCGCTGGGCCAGCTAAAGGAACAAGCCAGCGCCGCCATCGGCGCGGCCAAGCAGGCCGGCGCCGCGGCCGCCGCGCTGAGCCCGGAACTGAAAGAGCAGGTGGACAAGCTGAAGGAACAGGCCTCCGCCGTCAAAGGCGTGCTGAAGGCGCAAGAGCAGAAAGCCCAGCCGGAACAGAAATAAACCACGGCAATCCAGCAGCGCGCATTGGCGGCATTTTTACGCCGCCGCGCGCTTTCTTTAGCGGATCTTTAGCCCCCGCTGACTAGGATGAGGTCGCCCCCTAGCCAAAGGAGAAATCCGCCATGCTCACCCTGCCCGACCTCTGCGGCCCGCAAGACATCCTGCTCAATCAAACCCTGGCCGATAAAACCGAATTGCTGGAACGCGCGGCGTTCCAACTGGCGCAGCGCCACGCGCTGCACCGCCCGACGCTGGCCGCCGCGCTGCGCGAGCGCGAACAGGGCGGCAGCACCGCGCTCGGCCACGGCCTGGCGCTGCCTCACGCCCGCATCGACGGCCTGGAGGAAGCGCGCGCGCTGCTGCTGCGGCTGCAAACCCCCATCGCCTTCGACGCGCCCGACCAGCAGCCGGTGCACACCGCGCTGGTGCTGCTCCTGCCGCGGCAAAGCCGCGAGGCCCATCTGCACCTGCTGGCCAGCTGCGCGCGCATGTTCGCGGAACGGCCGTTCCGCCAGGCGCTGGAACGCTGCCACAGCGCGCAGGCGCTCTATCACCTGCTGTGCGACTGGGCCGATCCCGAAGAATTGAACGACCCGCATTTCCTGCTGGACAGCAATCGCTATTTCATGGACAGCGAGGCCAGCCTGCGCCCGGATTACACGGTGAAGCGCAAGATGGTGGCGCGCTTCTGATCACAGCTTGCCGATGGACACGCCGCCATCGACGAACAAGGTGGTGCCGGTGACGAAGCTGGACGCGTCCGACGCCAGGAACAAGGCCGCGCGCGCGATCTCCTCCGGCGCGGCCATGCGCTTGAGCGCGTGCAGGCTGGCCACCATTTCGCGCTGCTGCGGCGTCGCCGCCGCGGCGCGGCCCATCTCGGTGTCGGTGCCGCCCGGCAGCAGAGCGTTGACGCGCAGGCCTCGGGCGCCGTATTCCGCCGCCAGCGTGCGCGCCAGTCCCACCAGCCCGGCCTTGCTGGCCGCGTAAGCGGCCATGCCGGGAAAGCCGATGGCGTGACCGACAAAGGACGAGGTGAAGATCATCGAACCGCCGCCCCCGCGCAGCAAGGCCGGCAACTGATGCTTGGCGCAGAGGAAGGCGCTGCTCAGATTGCTGTCCAGCGTCGCGCGCCAGCTCTCCAGCGACACCTGGTCCAGGCTGCCCAGCGCGCCCAGGCTGCCGGCGTTGTTGAAGGCGATATCCAGCCCTCCAAATCGGTCCAGCGCCAGCTCCACCGCCGCCCGCGCGCATTCCTCCGAAGTAAGATCGCCGGCCAGCGCCGCCGCCTGGCCGCCGTCGGCCACGATTTCCGACACCAGCCGGTCCAGCTCCGCCGCGCGTCGCGCCACCAGCACCACCCGCGCGCCTTCGCGCGCGAACAGCCTGGCCGCTTCCAGGCCGATGCCGGAACTGGCGCCGGTGATGATGGCGGTTTTATTGCTCAATGCTGCCATTGGATATCCTCCCGAGAATGAAAAGCCCGCGCGCCGGCTAAGCGCCTCGCGTCGCGGGGATTTCAGTCTCGGGCTTAAGCGCCCGTCCGGCATTCCGATACTTGCTGACATCGTAAACACGTTCTTGGATGGCCATGCGCATGCCGGCGCTGCAGCGGCGGGGAAAGCGTTTATCATGGCGCGATATCATCTTCACCAGGATTTTCCGCATGCCATCATTCAAGCTTGCAAGCGCTTGCGCGCTGCTGGCGCTCAGCGCCGCCGCGCCAGCGGCGCCCGTCCTTGACGCCACGCCGCGCACCGCCGTGGTTTCTGCCTTCGGCCCGGAGGAACCCCTGCTGCTGAAGCAGGCCGCCGACAAACGCGAACACCTGGTCAACGGCGTGCGTTTCACCACCGCGCTGCTGGAAGGCCAACCGGTGTTGCTGTTCATGAGCGGAGTGAGCATGAGCAATGCGGCGATGAACACCCAGCTGGCGCTGGATCGCTTCAATGTGCGCCGCATCGTGTTCAGCGGCATCGCCGGCGGCGTGGACGACCAATTGCGCATCGGCGACGTGGCGGTGCCGCGGCGCTGGGGCAATTACGCCGAAGCGATCTACGCGCGCGAAACCGCGCCCGGCCGCTACGCGCCGCCACCGTACGCGGACCCGGCCGCGCGCGCCAACTACGGCATGATCCACCCGCGCGACATCAAGCTGGCCACCGCCGACGGCGGCAGCGAAACCCGCTTCTGGTTCGAGGTGGACCCGGGCTTGCTGCAACTGGCCAAGGGCTTGCCGGCCGATACCCTGCGCCGTTGCGACGCCGCCCAGCGCTGCCTATCCGCGCCGCCGCGCATCGTCGCCGGCGGCAGCGGCCTGTCCGGCCCCATCTTCATGGACAATGCCGGCTATCGCGATTACCTGGCCAAGACCTACCTGGCCCAGGTGGTGGATATGGAAACCGCGGCGGTGGCCCAGGTGGCGCACGCCAACCGCGTGCCCTTCATCGCCTTCCGCAGCTTGTCCGATCTGGCCGGCGGCAGCGAGCACGCCAATGAAATGGACACCTTCATGCAGATCGCCGCCGACAATGCCGCCAATACGGTGCGGGGGCTGCTGCGCGCGCTGAAGCGCTAGTTTGATCCACTGCGCGCCGGCAATGCGCTGCTGTTGCGGCTTCTAAACCGCCTGCAACAATACCGCCAGCTCATCCACCTCCTCGCTCCAGTCCGCGTCCTCGGCCAAGGCCTGGCGCAGGAAGTCGGCTTGCGCCGGCGTCCAGAATGGCGCATCGGCCAGCGCGGCGCCATGCGGCAAGGGATGGCTGGCGATAAAGGCGCGGATAGCGGCGGGTTCATCGGCCAGGCCCAGTTGGCGGAACAGGCCGGACAAGGAATGCGTGCTGGTGTCCATGACGCTTCTCCTGTGAAGGGATGTCTGATGATAGCCCCGAATCGGCGGCGGCGCAGCCAGCCTTGCGGCAGGCAAAACGGCGGCCAAGGCCGCCGTTTTAGCTGACTACGGGCTCACACCTTGTCGTAAAGCTTGGAGCCGCCCTTCAAAAACTCCACCGATTTGGTCTGCATGCCCCGCGCCAGCGCGTCCTGATCGCTGATCCCCTGCTTGGCCGCGTATTCGCGCACGTCCTGGGTAATCTTCATGCTGCAGAAGTGCGGGCCGCACATGCTGCAGAAATGCGCGACCTTGGCGCTGTCCTTGGGCAGGGTTTCGTCGTGGAAGGCGCGCGCTTTGTCCGGATCCAGGCCCAGGTTGAACTGGTCTTCCCAGCGGAATTCGAAACGCGCCTTGGACAGCGCGTTGTCGCGGATCTGCGCGCCGGGATGGCCCTTGGCCAAGTCGGCCGCGTGCGCGGCCAGCTTGTAGGTGATGATGCCTTCCTTGACGTCGTTCTTGTCCGGCAGGCCCAGGTGTTCCTTCTGGGTGACGTAGCACAGCATCGCGGTGCCGTACCAGCCTATCTGCGCCGCGCCTATCGCCGAGGTGATGTGATCGTAGCCAGGCGCGATGTCGGTGGTCAGCGGCCCCAGGGTGTAGAACGGCGCTTCGCGGCACCACTCCAGCTCCTTGTCCATGTTTTCCTTGATCAACTGCATGGGCACATGGCCGGGGCCTTCGATCATCACCTGCACATCATGCTTCCAGGCGATCTCGGTCAGTTCGCCCAGAGTCTTCAACTCCGACAGCTGCGCCTCGTCGTTGGCGTCCCAGACGCTGCCCGGCCGCAGGCCGTCGCCCAGGCTGAAGGCCACATCGTAGGCCTTCATGATTTCGCAGATATCCTCGAAATGGGTGTAGAGGAAGTTTTCGCGGTGATGGGCCAGACACCATTTGGCCATGATGGAGCCGCCGCGCGACACGATGCCGGTCATGCGGCCGGCGGTCATCGGCACATAGCGCAGCAATACCCCGGCGTGGATGGTGAAGTAATCGACGCCCTGCTCGGCCTGCTCGATCAAGGTGTCGCGGAAGATTTCCCAGTTCAGGTCCTCGGCCTTGCCGCCCACTTTTTCCAACGCCTGATAGATCGGCACGGTGCCGATGGGCACCGGAGAATTGCGGATGATCCATTCGCGGGTTTCATGGATGTTCTTGCCGGTGGACAGGTCCATGATGGTGTCGGCGCCCCAGCGTATGCCCCAGGTCATCTTGTCCACTTCTTCGTTGATCGAAGACGTTACTGCGCTATTGCCGATGTTTCCGTTGATTTTGACCAGGAAATTGCGGCCTATGATCATGGGCTCGGATTCGGGGTGATTGATGTTGGCCGGCAGGATGGCGCGGCCGGCGGCGATCTCGGCGCGCACGAATTCCGGCGTGATCTCCTCCGGCAGCGCCGCGCCGTAAGCCTGGCCCGGATGCTGGCGCGTCATCAGTTCCGCCAGCTTGCTGTTCTTGCCGCCGGCGGCGCGCAGCGAGTCCAGGTATTCGCGGCGGCGCAGGCTTTCGCGGATGGCGACGAACTCCATTTCCGGCGTGACGATACCGCGGCGCGCGTAATGCATCTGGCTGACATTGCGGCCCGGCAACGCGCGTCGCGGCTGGCGCGTCAGGTTGAAACGCAGCTCGGCCAGCTTGGGATCGGCCTCGCGGGCGCGGCCGTATTCGCTGGACAGGCCGGCCAGCTGCTCACAGTCGCCGCGCTCGGCGATCCAGCCGGCGCGCAACGGCGCCAGGCCGCTCTGGATGTCGATGCGCGCGGCTGGATCGGTATACGGGCCGCTGGTGTCGTAAACGGTGATGGGCGGGTTGGCCTCGCCGCCAAACTGGGTGGGCGTGTCGCTCTGGCTGATCTCGCGCATGGGCACGCGGATGTCCGGCCGGCTGCCGGCGACGTGGATCTTGCGGGAATTCGGCAAGGGCTGGATGGCGGCGGTGTCCACCACCATGGAGGGCTTGGGTGTTGCGGGCGCGTTCATCGGGCGGTTCTCCTGGTCGATGAATGGCGCAAGGAGCGAGCCGCCGCTTGGGCGGGCTGCGGACGGTTTCATTGCGATTAAAACGGTCCGCCAGCAAGTTGCGCTTCCCTACGCCGGTATTATCCGGGTCAGGTTCCAAGGGTGTTTCTCACCCGCGCAACAATCTTTAACGATTATCCTATCCTTTCAAGGATATGGACCATCTTGCCGACCGCCGCGCAGGACCCCTAGCGATGCTGTGAAGGTACGGCAAATGTGGGATAATCGCAAGTTATCGTCATGACACGCCGCCGCTTTTTTCCCGTGGCGGCAAGCCCCTCCGGAGTGAGCTGATGGATTTTGAGAATGCCCGTTTCAACATGGTCGAGCAGCAGATTCGTCCGTGGGACGTACTTGACACGAACGTGCTGGACCTGCTGTTTCACGTGAAACGCGAACAGTTCGTCGTCGCCGACAAACGCAGCCTGGCCTTTGTCGACACCGAGCTGCCGCTGCCCAATGGCAGCTTCATGCTGCAGCCGAAAATGGAAGCGCGCCTGGCGCAGGACGCCGCCATCCAGGCCCAGGACAAGATCCTGGAAATCGGCACCGGTAGCGGCTATCTGACCGCGCTGCTGGCCAAGCTGGGCCAGCATGTCTACAGCGTGGAGATCGACGCCGCCCAGCGCGAGACCGCGGCCGCCAACCTGAAACAGGCCGGCATCGTCAATGTCACCCTGGTGGCGGGCGACGGCGTGCTGGGCCTGCCGCAACAAGCGCCGTTCGATGTGATCGTGGTCGGCGGCTCGCTGCCGGTGGTGCCGCAGGAACTGAAAGACCAGCTGGCCGTGGGCGGCCGCCTGATCATGGTGGTGGGCGACCTGCCGGTGATGACCTGCAAGCTGATCAAGCGTGAAACCGAAACCAGCTTCAGCGAAACCGGCCTGTTCGAAACCTGTATCGGCCGCCTGGCCAAGGCGGAAGCGGTAGAGCCGGAGCGCTTCGCGTTTTGATGGTCCAGGAAATCCGCGCCCGCGATCTGGCCGCGGCGCTGGCCGACAACAGCGCCGAGCCGCCGCTGCTGCTGGATGTGCGCGAAGCATGGGAAGTGCAGCTGTGCATGATTCCCGGCTCGCAGCACATCCCGATGAACCTGATCCCGCTGCGCATGAGCGAGCTGCCGGACGCGCCCATCGTGGTGATCTGCCACCATGGCGTGCGCAGCGCCCACGTTGCGCGCTTCCTGCTGGACGCCGGCTTCGAGCAGGTGCTGAGCCTGGCCGGCGGCGTGGAGGCCTGGGCCGCGGAAGTGGACCCGCAAATGGCGCGTTATTGAAACACCAGCCATCCACCAGCATTGCCGGCCGTTCCCGCGGGAACGGCTTTTTCATGGAACAAAGCCGGCGCGCCGGGTTCCAAATCCCTTCAGATAGCAAGAAGCAGAGTTTTTTTATGCAAGCATTGTCCTACCTGTCCCCCGCCATTGCCCGCATCCATCCCGCCTGGGAACAAGTGTTGTCAACACCGGAAATACAGCGGCAATTAGCGGCCATCGACCGCGAACTGCAAGCCCAGCAGCAGCAGGGCAAAACCATATTCCCGCCAGCGGCGCAAACCTTCAACGCGCTGACCTTCACCGCTCCGGCCGATGTGCGCGTGGTGATCCTGGGCCAAGACCCCTATCACGGCGACGGCGAGGCGATGGGCCTGTCGTTCTCGGTGCCGGCCGGCGTGCGAGTGCCGCCCAGCCTGCGCAATCTGTACAAGGAACTGGCGGCGGACCTGAGTTGCGGCGTGCCCAATAGCGGCGACCTGAGCCATTGGGCGCAGCAAGGCGTGCTCTTGCTCAACAGCGTGTTCACCGTGGAAAAGGATCAGGCCGGCAGCCACGGCAAGCTGGGCTGGCAAAGCGTCAGCGACGCGCTGATCGACGCGGTCAACGCGCACAGCCCGGGCTGCGTGTTCCTGCTGTGGGGCAATTGGGCCAAGACCAAGGCCGAGCGCATCGACGCCTCGCGCCATCTGGTGCTGAACGCCGCGCATCCGTCGCCGCTCTCCGCCAGCCGCGGCTTCCACGGCTGCCGCCACTTCTCCCAGGTCAATGCCTGGCTGCTGTCGCGCGGCCGCGGCACCATACAATGGGGCGCGCCGGCGCCGCAGAACAGCCTGTTTTGAACCCGGCCGGCGGCGCTCCCTGCGCCGCCTCCTGCCCGATAGGCTCTTTTCCGCCGCGCCGCCATGGCCTAAGCTAGGGCTCCAGTCTCTATCCCGTGTCCGCCCGTGGAAATCCTCGTCCTGCTGTGCCTGATCCTGCTCAACGGCCTGTTCGCGATGGCGGAGATCGCCATCGTTTCCTCCCGCAAAGTCCGGCTGCTGCAACGCGCCGATGACGGCCAACGCGGCGCCCAGGCCGCGCTGAAACTGGCCAACGATCCCAGCCGCTTCCTGTCCACGGTACAGATAGGCATCACCTCCATCAGCATTCTGTCCGGCGTCTACGGCGAGGCGGCGCTGTCCGAACAGCTGCGCTGGCTCTTGCAGGACATCCCCTTGCTGGCGCCATACAGCAAGCCACTGTCAGTGGCCTTGATGGTATTCATCATCACGCTATTGTCGCTTATCTTCGGTGAACTCGTGCCCAAACGGCTGGCCTTGCTGAACCCGGAAGCGGTGGCCACCACGCTGGCGCGACCGATGCTGCTGCTGTCGCGGCTCAGTTCTCCGCTGGTGAAAGCGCTGAGCCACAGCACCGACGGCCTGCTGCGGCTCTTGGGCGCCAAGAAGAGCAGCGATCCGTCCATCACCGAGGAGGAAATCCGGGTGCTGATGGAGCAAGGCGCCGATGAAGGCGTGTTCGACCGCGCCGAGCAGGAACTGGTAACCAATATCTTCAGGCTGGACAACCGCAAGGTGGCCGCGGCGATGACGCCGCGCAAGGACATCGTGGCGCTGGACCTGGACGATCCGCCCGCGCTCAACCATGACGTGCTGCAGAACCATCATTTCAATCACTTCCCGGTTTGCCGCGGCAGCGTGGAGCAGATCGTCGGCGTATTGCACGCCAAGCGGGTGCTGGACAGGCTGCTGGCCGGCGAGCAGCCCGATATCGCCGCAGAATTGGCGCAGCCGCTCTACGTGCCCGCCAACGTCACCCTGATGCAGTTGCTGGAGCAATTCAAGCAGACCCGCCACCATATGGCGCTGGTGGTGGACGAATACGGCGAGCTGGAAGGCCTGGTGACGATGAACGACGTGCTTGAAGCCATCGTCGGCGATATGCCGGCGATCAGCGCTGATGAGGACGAGATCGCGCAGCGCGAGGATGGCAGTTGGCTGATAGACGGCATGCTGTCGCTGGACCGTTTCAAGGAGTTTTTCGACATCGCCGAAGCGCTGCCGGGCGAAGCCGGCGGCAATATCCACACCCTGGGCGGCGTGGTGATGTTCCAACTGGGCCGAGTACCGTGCGTCACCGACCGCTTCGACTGGAACGGCTTCGGCTTCGAGGTGGTGGATATGGACAAGACCCGGGTCGACAAGATCCTGCTGACCCGCTTGCCGGCGCCGCCGGCGGCATTGCCGGCCGACGACGGCATTTAGAGCCGCGAACAACACCTCGCGGAGAACCTGAGCCAAGGCGCGCCGACGCAGGCAGTACCAGTCGTACGCCAAGGAGGCACAACGCAGGATCAGGGGTTTTGTTAGCGGGTCTTAGAACCTGTTTACGATCTCCGGAGCAATAGAGCCAGGAAAGCCAAGTGGATGAACTGCAAGCTGGTATTCAGCTTCCGCTCGCAGTTCTTCCACAGCCTTCTGCTCTTTTCCAACCATGCGAA
>NZ_LDUI01000060.1:0-77817 GCF_001043555.1 Chromobacterium sp. LK1
TAGGATTTTCTCTTCACTAGCTCATTATCGCTTACAAAAAGATCGTAAACAGGTTCTAAGAACCTGTTCAAAGTCTGCTGCGCTTCGTGAGGCCTTGCACGGTGAGTGCAAGCTCAAAATGCTCATGTGTCACGCGTGCATTCCGCTTTTTCGCTCGTTTTCGCCTTGTCTCGCCCTTGTTCGCGAGACTTTGAACGGGTTCTAAGCAATTTTAACAGTATGTTTCCTTTTCCATCCGTCATATAACACAAGCTGGTAACAAGTTTATCGCCCTGTCTGCCCTGTTTGCGCGCCGTTCGCGCGCGGCGCGAGGCGGGGCGGAGCGAGGAGGCTGGGTGGCTGGGTCCCTGATGGACGAAGGTGGTGCGCTGGGTTGTATCGAGCAGGTGCTGTCCAATGTGCTGGAGGCGGTTCCGGTGGGGGTGGCGCTGATTGATGGAGAAATGCGCTATCGATTGATCAATGAGCGTCTGGCCGAGGCCAATGGCCTGCCCTGTGCCGATCATCTGGGGCGGCGCGTGGCGGAGGTGTTGCCGCTGATAGGTGAGTTTCTGGAGTCGCTGATGCGTCAAGTCATCGCCAGTGGCGAGCCGGTGATCGATTTTTGCGTCAACTCCTGGGTGGATGCCGGCGGCAGGGTGGCGCGGCGGGAATGGCAGATCAGTTATCTGCCGTATTCCGTGGCGGCGGAGGTGGTTGGGGTGGTGGCGGTGGTGCGCGATGTGGCCGGCGAGCGCTTGGCCGAGCGCTTGCGCGGCGAGGGAGAGGCTAGGTTGCGCATGGTGGTGGATTCGGCGCTGGACGGGCTGGTGATGATAGACCAGGGTGGCTGCATCTTGATGGCGAATCATCGCGCCGAAGTGATGTTCGACTACGAAGGCGTCGGCATGGAGGGCATGATGATTGCCAGTCTGGTGCCGGAGCGGTTTCGAGATGGCCATGGCCGCTTGATGAAGAGCTATATGCGTCATCCGGAGGCGCGAGAGATGGCGCGGCAGCAGGAAATCTTTGGCCAGCGTCGCGACGGCGGCGAGTTTCCAGCGGAGATCGGCCTGACTCCGGTGCGCAATGGCGAGGAAGTGCAAGTGCTGGCCACCATCACCGACATCAGCGCGCGCAAGGCGGCGCAAGCCAGCCTGGAGTTGGCCTTGAAGGAAAAGACCGCCTTGCTCAACGAGGTGCACCATCGGGTCAAGAATAATCTGCAAGTGATTTCCAGTTTGTTGAATCTGCAAACGCGTTCGGCGCCGCCGGAGGCTGTGGCGGTGCTGGTGGAGTGCCAGAACCATGTCCGCGCGATGGCGCTGATCCATCAATTGCTGTACGAGCACGGCGATTTCTCCCGCATCCATGTTGGACTTTATCTGGAGCGTCTGACCCAGCTGCTGAGCGGCAGCGCGTCCGAAAGCGGGGTGCGCGTGCGCTGCCGCGGCATGGAGGTGGCGGTATACCTTGGCATGCAACGGGCGATTCCCTGCGGTCTGCTGGTGAACGAGCTGGTGACCAATGCGCTCAAGCACGCTTTTCCCGGGCGGCGCGGCACGGTGGAGGTGGCTTTGGAGCGGGCCGAGGATGGGCGCTGCCGGATCCTGGTGTCGGACGACGGTGTCGGCATTCCGGAGTCGGTCCAGCTGGGAGAGGTCAGTTCGCTGGGTTTTCGCCTGATCCCCATCCTGGTGGGGCAATTGAAAGGGGTTGCCAGCCTGTTGCGGCCGGAGGCGGGCGGCGGCTGCGTGGAAATCGCGTTCAGCGATGAGCCGGAGAATCAGGAATGAGCATTGGCAATGGCTTGCTGATTGTCGAGGATGAGGGCGTGGTGGCGCTGGATTTGCGCACCAGCCTGGAGTCGCTGGGCTACCGGGTGCTTGGCGTGTGCGCCAATGCCGACGACGCGGTGCGCTGCGCCGAAGCGCTGCGACCGGACTTGGTGCTGATGGATATCCACCTGGACGGCGAGGTGCCGGGCACCGAGGCAGCGCGGGTGATTCGCGAGCGTTTTCAGATCCCGTCCATCTTCCTGACCGCCTATGCCGAGGAGGACATGCTGCGCAATGCGGAGAGCAGCGCGCCTTACGGTTATTTATTGAAGCCCTACCAGTTGCGTGAGTTGAACGCATCGGTGCGCATGGGGCTGGCGCGACGCAGGGCGGAGCGCGAGGAGGAGCGTCAGCGCCGCCGCTTGCGCATGGCGGTGGAGGCGGCGCGGCTGGGGGTGTGGGAGTGGAGTGGGGTGGAGGGCAGGATGGAGTGGGAGCGCGAGTTCCCGGATGCGTTTCCGTTTGCCTCCGCTGGCGGCGAGGCGCTGGGCTTGCCGGGCTTGGCCGAGGCCGAGGCGATGGAGCTGTCCCGCGAGCTGGAGGTGTGTCAGGTGTTGCAGCGCACGGTGCGAGTGGGTAGGGATGGCGTGGGGCGCTGGGTGGAGTTGTGCGGTCGCAATTTCGCCGCCAAGGGCGAGCCGGCGCGCTGGGTGGGGGTGGCGCGGGATGTGACCGAGGCGCATTTGAACGCCGCCAGTCTGCGTCAGGCCAGCGTGGTGTTTCAGGCCAGCGCGGAAGGCATTCTGGTGTTGGACCATCTGCGGCGCATCGTGTCGGCGAACGAGTCCTTCTATCGCTTGACCGGTTTGAGCGCGGAGTCCGCCCTGGGGCGCGATCCGGACGAGTGTCTGCATGTGGAGCCGCATGACGAGGGTTTCTATCGCCGCCTGGAGGGGGAGCGTCGATTCTGGCAGGGCGAGGTGTTGTGCCGGCGGCGCAATGAAACCTTCCCATGCTGGCAGCATGCGTCTGTGGTGCGCGATGCCGAGGGCAAGGTTAGTCATTATGTGCTGGCGATCTCGGATATTTCGGCGATCCGCGCGGCGGAGGCGCATATCCATTTCCTGGCGTATCACGATCAACTGACCGGCTTGGGCAATCGCCATTTTCTGCAGGTGGAATTGGAAAAGGAGATCGCCAGGGCCAAGCGGCGCAATGAATGCATTGCGTTGCTGTTCATTGATCTGGATGGCTTCAAGTCGGTGAACGACGATTGGGGTCACGAGGCCGGCGATGCCTTGCTGGTGGAAGTGGCGGAGCGCTTGCGTCAGCATGTGCGCGCCGAGGATGTGGTGGTGCGCTTGGGCGGGGATGAGTTCCTGGTGGTGGCGCCGGGTCTGGAGCGGGGCGATGCCTGTGGCGTGATGGTGCGGCGTCTGCTGGCGATGCTGGCGCGGCCCGTGGCCTTGAGCGTTGGTGTCTGCACGGTGTCGGCCAGCATAGGCGTGGCCTTTTTCCCCGATAGCGGTGGGGAGCCCGCCGACTTGCTGCATGCGGCGGATCGGGCCATGTATGAGGCCAAGCGCGCGGGCAAGAATGAATTCAGGTTGGCGGGGAACGGGGCGGCGGCATCATGAAGAGATGGCGATGAAATGAATAAAAGCCGAAATCTTTCGATTTCGGCTTTTATATTTGGTGGAGATAAGCGGGATCGAACCGCTGACCTCTTGCATGCCATGCAAGCGCTCTCCCAGCTGAGCTATACCCCCGGTATGCTGGCGTCCCCACGGGGATTCGAACCCCGGTTACCGCCGTGAAAGGGCGATGTCCTAGGCCTCTAGACGATGGGGACTGAATTTTGGTGGAGGTAAGCGGGATCGAACCGCTGACCTCTTGCATGCCATGCAAGCGCTCTCCCAACTGAGCTATACCCCCACAGATACTGCACCCTTCCGGGCTTCTCTCGGGACCCTTCGGTCTCGACAGGAAGCGAACTATACCTAGGCTTTTCCGGCCGCGCAAGGTTTTTTGAAAAATATTTTCAGAGCCCGGCGGCGGGAAGAATGCGCCTTTGGACGATTCCGAGAATATCCGGCCTGAAAACGGCGTTTTTTGATTTTTTCCTGTTTGCGGACAGCCATCCTCGCCGATGTTTCGCCCCAATCATCGCGGGGCGATGGGCGCGCGCTAGGCCAGCGCATTTTTCTTGGAAAAATAAGGATTTTCCTATTCCAAGTCATTGGGGAGTAAAGGATAAAATAATCAAAAACAGTTCAGGCCCGAGATTCGCACAAAGTTTTAGTGCATGGACGGGCGTTAATGTCTGCTGAAAAGCGACTGCAACGATGTATGGCGTAGACATGGGCTTGCAATGACAACAGCCGGCTGGAGAAGGCCGGCGGCTTGGCATGCTTAAGGAGGTGTTATGGATAAGAAGGTGCTGATCAACGAGGAACTGCTGGTTTCATGCTCGGACCAAACGCTGAAGGACGCGGCGGTTTTTCTGTTGAATACGCTGACGGATCGCATTCAGCTGCGCCAGCAAAAAGGCATAGAGGAAATCGAACGGCTGGCCACGGCTTACGGCTTGATTCTGCCCAAGCTGTACGCCAAGAACGGGGTGACGCCCAAGTATCAGAACCCGGCGATGCCGCATCAGACCTGGTCCGGCCGCGGCCGGCCGCCGGTTTGGCTGGTCGAGGCGGAAGCGCGCGGCGAGGATAGGGAAAAATTCGCCATCAAAAGGCAGAAAAAAATCAACGCCGGCTAAGCCGCGGATCACGATACGCTGCGCGTCGCGAATTGTGGCGCGGTGAGTGCGGCTTTGAATGCTCCGCCGCCGCATCTGGTCCCGCGCTGGCTCGCGAGAGCGCCAGTGCCCGCTGAGCCGTTGCATATCCCGCCGCGGGCGGGGCGACTTTGAACCGGCTCCAAGCGGCGTGGGCGGTTCTTGCTTGTGTCCTGAACTAAGCGCCTGTTCAAAGTCTCGCGAGCAAGAGCGAGACATGGCGTTGCGGCTGAGAAAGCGGAATGTACACGTGGTAGATGAGCCTTTCGAAGCGGTACTCACCGTGCCACGTCTCACGAAGCGCAGCAGACTATGAACAGGTTCTAAGGGCGGTTGGCCGGGTGCTTGGATTTCTCGCTCAGGGCAGGTCCAGCTGTTCCAAGCGTAGCCGCGCCTTGGCATCGCGCTCGGCCTGCCGCTGCTGCGTGCGCAGCGTGGTGGCGACGAAGTCCAGATGGGTTTCCACCGCCTGTTGCGCGGCGTCCGGCTGTTTGTCGCGAATGGCCTCCCAGATGGCCAAATGCTGAGCGCGTAGTTCTTCCGCCACTTCGCCCACCGCGAACAAGTCGGCGATATTGTCCTTGACGTGCCGGTGCAGCATGGCCAGCAGGCTGCCGCTCAGGTGGGCGAACAACACATTGTGCGAAGCCTCGGCCACTGCCTGGTGAAAACGCACATCGGCCTGCGCCTGCTGGGCCAGGTCGCCGCCATCGTAGGCGTTCTGCAATTGGTCCACGCAATGTTCCAGGCGCAGTAGATCGGCCGGCGTGGCGCGGGTGGCCGCGCCGCGCGCCGCCGCGCCTTCCAGCACCCGTCTGAACTCCAACAAGTCTCCGTGCAAGTCCTGATGCTGGTTCAGCAGTTTTTCCCAGGGGTCGGAAAACGCGGTTTCCAGCCGATCCGTCACCCAGGTGCCGCCGCCCTGGCGGCTGCTGAGCAGGCCGCGCGACGCCAGTTGCTGAATCGCCTCGCGCAGCGAGGGACGGGACACGCCGAATTCCTCGGCCAGCTGCCGTTCCGGCGGCAGGCGGTCTCCCGGCTTGAGCACACCGTCCAGGATGCGTTTTTCCAGTTGTTCGACGATGACGTCGGAAAGCTTGGGGATGTTCAGTTTGGGATAGGCCATGGCGCCGGGCTTGTCGCTTCGGAAAAATTGGTCAGACCAGAGTGGGTGCAGCTTACCACAGCCGGCGCTGGAATCCGCGCTGTCATATTGACGGATTCAAGCAATCACTCTAGAGTTGTTTTGATAAAAATAATTGGTCTTACCAATTTACAAAGGAAACCGGATGAAGCCTGCCAACGTTTATTTGTTCGGCACCTGCTTGCTCGACCTGTTTTTGCCTCAGGCCGGTGTCGACGCCATCGCCTTGCTGGAAGGGCTGGGCTTGCGGGTGCACTTTCCGCAGCAGCAAAGCTGTTGCGGCCAGCCGGCCTATACCAGCGGCCATCCGGCGGAAGCGCTGGCGGTGGCGCGGGTGCAGCTGGACTGTTTCGCCGAGGATTGGCCCATCGTGGTGCCGTCCGGTTCCTGCGGCGGCATGATCAAACATCACTGGCCCAAGCTGTTCGCCGGCCAGCCGGACGAGGCGCGCGCCTGCGCGGTGGCCGCGCGGGTGGTGGAGTTCAGCGATTTTCTGCTCAATCATCTGGACTGGCGGCCGCAAGATCAGGGGCCCAAGGTGAAGGTGGCTGTGCATACCTCCTGTTCCGCCCGCCGCGAAATGAATGTGCATCTGTCCTCTTGGGCCTTGCTGGAGCGGCTGGCCAATGTGGAACGGGTGGTGCACGACCATGAATCCGAGTGCTGCGGTTTCGGCGGCACTTTTTCGATCAAGCATCCTGACATCGCCGGGGCGATGGTGACGGACAAGGCCGCCGCGCTGCGGGACAGCGGCGCGGTGGAGTTCATCACCGCGGACGGCGGCTGTCTGCTCAATATCAACGGCAAGCTGGCCAAGGAGGGCGGGGCGTTTCGGGGCCGGCATCTGGCCAGCTTTCTGCTGGAGCGCGTGGGAGGCAAGGCATGAGCGCCCGCGACGCCATTCTGGCCAAGCTGCGCGCCGCGCCGCGCGAGGAGTTGCCGCGGCCGGAGCTGGACGCGCATTTCCGGCGCTTTACGCCGCCGCAGCACAGCCTGGACGCCTTGCGCGGCTGGGCGCGGGCGATGCGGGCGGTGAAGACCGAGGTGCTATGGGTGCGCGCCGACGACTGGCACACCCGGCTGGCGGTGTGGATCGCGCAGAGGCGGCCTGCTTCCTTGCTGCTGTCCGACACCGCGCACGGCCGCCGCGCCGAGACGGTGCTGCAAGGCCTGCCGACGCCGCCGGCGCTGCGTTTCTTCGACCGCGCCGTCGACGACTGGAAGGCCGAGCTGTTCGAGATCGAGGCCGCGTTCACCGCGGCGCGCTGCGGCATCGCCGCCACCGGCACCCTGGTGCTGTGGCCGGACGCGCAGGAGCCGCGAACCATGAGCCTGGTGCCGCCGCTGCACATCGTCCTGTTCGACACCGCCACGCTCTATCCGGACTTCTACAGCGCGATGCGTTGCGAAAACTGGCAGGACGGCATGCCTACCAACGCCTTGCTGATTTCCGGTCCGTCCAAGACCGCCGACATCCAGCTGACGCTGGCCTACGGCGCGCACGGCCCGCGTGAACTGCTGGTGCTGGCGCAGCTGCCCGAGCACATCGATCCGGCGCAGCTGGAGCAGGCGGAGGAGGCCCGACCATGAGCGAGCACAAGATCGAGCTTTATCCCTCGCGCCAATTCAAGCAGCAGGCGCGCGCGGCATTGGCCGACGGCGAACTGCGCCACAGCCTGCGCGGGGCGATGGACTTCCTGATGGCCAAGCGCTTGTCTGCCTTCGACGATCCGGCGGAACTGGACGCCTTGCGCGCATTGGGCGAAGCCATTCGCCAGCGTTGCCTGTCGCGGCTGCCGGACTTGCTGGAGCAGTTGGAGGCGCGGCTGAGCGCCAACGGCGTGCAAGTGCATTGGGCCGAGACCGCGGACGAGGCCAATCGCATCATCCACGGCTTGGTAGAGGCGCGTTCCGGCCGCTTGATGGTCAAGGGCAAGTCCATGGTCAGCGAGGAAATCGAACTCAACCATTATCTGGAAGCGCGCGGCGTCGCCGCGGTGGAAAGCGATATGGGCGAGTACATCGTGCAGCTGGCCGGCGAAAAGCCCACCCACATCATCATGCCGGCGATACACAAGACCAAGGCCGACATCGCGCGCTTATTCCACGACAAGCTGCCGGACACGCCCTACACCGAGGACGTGGACGAGCTGATACAGATAGGCCGCGGCGCGCTGCGCCGGCTCTATCTGGACGCCGACGTCGGCCTATCCGGCGTCAACTTCGCGGTGGCGGAAACCGGCACGCTGTGCCTGGTGGAGAACGAAGGCAACGGCCGCATGTGCACCACGGTGCCGGACCTGCACATCGCCATCACCGGCATCGAGAAAGTGGTGGAGAAGCTGGCCGACGTGCCGCCCTTGTACAGCCTGCTGACCCGCTCCGCCATCGGCCAGCCCATCACCACTTATTTCAATATGATCAGCGGCCCGCGCCGCGCCGGCGAAAAAGACGGTCCGCGTGAAGTGCATCTGGTGCTGCTGGACAACGGCCGCAGCCAGGCCTACGCCGACGCGCAATTGCGCAAGACCCTGCAATGCATACGCTGCGGCGCCTGCATGAACCATTGCCCGGTCTACGCCCGCATCGGCGGCCACGCTTACGGCACCACCTATCCGGGGCCGATAGGCGAGATCATCTCGCCGCATCTGCTGGGCCTGGAAAACACCCGCGACCTGCCCACCGCCTCCAGCCTGTGCGGCGCTTGCGGCGAGGTCTGCCCGGTGAAGATCCCCATCCCCGAGATGCTGATGCGGCTGCGCGAGGAAAGCCAGCGCCCGGCCGAGGAGGCGGTCAGCCATCCGCTGCGCGGCCAGGGCGCGGCGGCGAGCGCGGCGGAGCGGCTGGCCTGGAAGGGCTGGCGCCAGGTCAACGCTTCGCCGCGGCTATACCGCTGGTTCGGCTGGGGCGCCACCCGGCTGCGCAAGCTCGCGCTTGGCGGCCAGTTGGGCTGGACCCAGAACCACGCGCCGCTGACGCCGGCGCCCAAGACCCTGCACGAGCTGGTGCGCGAACGCGAAGCGCGCCGCGCCGCCGGGGAGCGGCCATGAGCATGAGCCCGGCGCATCAGGCTTTCCATCAGGATTTGCTGGCGGCGATGCCGGCGGCGCGCATCTACACCGATCCGCTGTCCACGCTGGCTTACGGCACCGACGCCAGCTTCTACCGGCTGCGGCCGCAAATCGTCGCCCGCGTCGACAGCGAGGCGGAAGTGGCGGCCATCCTGGCGTTGGCGCGCCGTCACCGGGTGGCGCTGACCTTCCGCGCCGCCGGCACCAGTTTGTCCGGCCAAGCGGTCAGCGATTCGGTGCTGGTCTTGCTGGGCGATGGCTTCAACCATGGCCAGGTCTTGGACGACGGCGCGCGCATCCGGCTGGGGCCGGCGATGATAGGCAGCCACGCCAACGCCTTGCTGGCGCCTTACGGCCGCAAGATCGGCCCTGACCCGGCGTCGATCAATAGCGCCAAGATCGGCGGCATCGCCGCCAACAATTCCAGCGGTATGTGCTGTGGCACCCGCGACAACAGTTATCACACGCTGGCGGCGATGCGCCTGCTGCTGCTGGACGGCGCCGCGCTGGACACCGGCGACGCCGCCAGCGTGGCGGCTTTCCGCCAGTCTCACGCCGCGCTGCTGGCCGGCTTGTCCGGCCTGGCGGCCGAACTGCGCGCCGACGCGGCGCTGGCCGAGCGGGTGCGCCGCAAATACCGGCTGAAGAACACCACCGGCTACGGCATCAACGCCTTGCTGGATTTCGACGACCCGGTGGACATGCTCAGCCATGTGCTGATCGGCTCCGAGGGCACGCTGGGCTTCATCAGCGAAATCACTTTTCACAGCGTGATCGAGCATCCGCACAAGGCCTCGGCCTTGCTGCTGTTCGACGCACTGGAACCCTGTTGCCGAGCGGTGTCGGCGCTGAGCGCGGCCGCAAACGCCCACGGCGTGGCGGCGGTGGAGCTGATAGACAGCCGCAGCCTGCGCGCCTTGCACGGCAAGCCGGGGCTGCCGGATTTCCTGGCGCGGCCGTTCGGTCCGGAGGAGGCCTGTTTGCTGATCGAGGCGCGCGCCGGTTCCGAGGCGGAACTGGCGCGCCATTGCGCGGCGATAGACCAACTGCTGGCCGGTTTCGCGCCGCGTCTGTCCAGCGGCTTCAGCCGCGAGGCCACGGTCTGCGACAGCTATTGGGCTTTGCGCAAGGGCCTGTTTCCAGCGGTGGGCGCGGTACGGCCGCTGGGCAGCACCGTGGTGATAGAGGACGTGGCGTTTCCGATTCCGCAGTTGGCCGACGGCGTGGCCAGGCTGACGGCCTTGTTCGATCGCCACGGTTATCACGAGGCCTTGTTGTTTGGCCACGCCTTGGACGGCAATCTGCATTTCGTGTTTGCGCCCAGTTTCGACAGCGAGCGCGAGGTGGCGCGTTACGACGCCTTCATGCAGGACGTCAGCGCGCTGGTGGCCGGCGAATACGACGGCTCGCTGAAGGCCGAGCACGGCACCGGCCGCAATGTCGCGCCCTTTGTGCGCCAGGAGTGGGGCGACGCCGCCTGGAACATCATGCGCCGCATCAAGGCCTTGTTCGACCCGGACGGCCTGCTCAATCCCGGCGTGATCATCACCGACAACGAGCGGCTGCACCTGGAAAACCTCAAGCCTTTGCCGGCGGCCGATCCCATCGTCGACCGCTGCATCGAATGCGGCTTTTGCGAGGTGGCTTGTCCGTCGCACGGGCTGACGCTGAGTCCGCGCCAGCGCATCGTCGCCTGGCGCCGCATCCAGCAACTGAGCCGCGACGGCGGCGCGGTGGAAGAGCTGGCCGCGCTGCGCGCCGATTTCCGCTACCGCGCCATCGACACCTGCGCCGCCACCGGCATGTGCGCGACGCGCTGTCCGGTGGGCATCAATACCGGCGATCTGATGAAGCGCTTGCAAGGACCGTCGCCGCGGCCGCGCGCCGCGCGCTTCGCCGCCCGCCATATCGGCGCCGCCGCGTCCGTCGTCCGCGCCGGCCTGGCGCTGGCGCATCTATTCGGGCCGGAGCGGCTGCACCGCATCAGCTTGCGGCTGCGTCGCCGCCACAAGGTGATTCCCTTGCTGCCCGCGCAGCTGCCGCGGCCGGCCGGCCGTCTGCCCGCCGCCGGCGGCGACGGCGAGCCGGTGGTGCTCTTCCTCAGCTGCGTCAACCGCGCGCTGGCCGCGGACGCCGACGGCGGCAACGCCGCCGCGCCCACGCTGGCCTTGCTGCGTCGCGCCGGTTTCAGCCCTCGCTATCCGTCCGGCCAGGATGGCCTGTGCTGCGGCCAGCCCTTCGCTTCGGCCAATGCTGCGGAGGCGCTGGACATCAGTCAGAACGCGCTGAACCTGGCCTTGCTGGCCGCCAGCGAAGACGGCCGCCATCCGGTTTACCTGGACAACGGGCCGTGCGCGGCGCGCATCCTGTCCGCTCAGCGCCAAGGCCGGCTGGACGCGTGCTTGCGTCTGTTCGACGCGGCCCGCTTCCTGGACGCCTTCGTCGCGCCGCGGCTGGCGGTGACGCGCAAGCTGGCGCAACTGGCGCTGCACATCCCTTGCAGCGCCGCCGAGATGGGCGCGGCGGACGCGCTCAAGCGGCTGGCCGGCCGCTGCGCCGAGCGGCTGACGACGCCGGACATCGCCTGCTGTGGTTTTGCCGGCGACAAGGGCTTCACCGTGCCGGAACTGAACGCGCACAGCTTGCGACGGCTGCCGCCGGCCTTGCCCCAGGGCTGCCGCCACGGTGTGTCGATGAGCCGCACTTGTCAGATCGGCCTGAGCGAACACGCCGGCTTTGAATACCGCAGCATCGAAGCGCTGCTGGATTTTTGCACCACCCCTAGAGCGTGTTTACGATCTAGCGAGCTAAGGCGAGACGAGGCGAAAACGGCTGAGAAAGCGGAATGTACAGATGGTACATGAGCATTTCGAAGACGTTCTCAACGCGGTATCGCCGACGCGTAGCAGATCGTAAACAGGTTCTAAAAGCGGCCCGCTATGAAGGCCGCATTGATGGCGCCGCCGCCCGGGCGGCCGGCGCCGAGTTGAAACGCCCGTAAACATCCTTCCCTGAACGCATTCCGTCCACACGGCCGCGGCTAGCTCCGCCGCCGCGCGGATGTTTGTGCGCGCAAGAAGAAGGAGAGACTGCAGAGGAGACATCATGATCTGGACCCAAAACTACTTCCCTTCCGGCGGCATGGCGCTGTCGGCGCTGATGGCGGCGCTGCCCATCATTTTCTTTTTCCTGGCGCTGGCGGTGTTCCGGCTCAAGGGCCATGTCGCCGGCAGCCTGACCGTGCTGCTGGCGCTGCTGGTGGCGATCTTGTTCTACGGCATGCCGGCGGGCATGGCGCTGGCCGCCGCCGGTTTCGGCTTCGCCTACGGTCTGTGGCCCATCGCCTGGATCATCATCGCCGCGGTGTTCCTGTACAAGATCACCGTCAAGACCGGGCAGTTCGACATCATCCGCGCCTCGGTGTTGTCGGTGACCGAGGATCAGCGCCTGCAGATGCTGCTGGTCGGCTTCTCCTTTGGCGCCTTCCTGGAGGGGGCCGCCGGCTTCGGCGCGCCGGTGGCCATCACCGCCGCGCTGCTGGTGGGCCTGGGTTTCAATCCGCTGTACGCGGCCGGCCTGTGCCTGATCGCCAATACCGCGCCGGTGGCTTTCGGCGCGATGGGCATCCCCATCATCGTCGCCGGCCAGGTCACCGGGCTGGATCCCTTCGCCATCGGCGCCAAGGCCGGACATCAGCTGCCGTTTCTGTCGGTGCTGGCGCCGTTCTGGCTGGTGATGATGATGGACGGCCTCAAGGGCGTGCGCCAGACCTGGCCGGCGGTGCTGGTGGCCGGCGGCTCCTTCGCCATTACCCAGTATTTCACTTCCAACTACATCGGACCGGAGCTGCCGGACATCACCTCGGCCTTGGTCAGCCTGGTGTGCCTGACGCTGTTCCTGAAAGTGTGGCAGCCGCGCGAGATCTTCACCTTCGCCGGCCGCCGCGCGCCCAGCCCGCGCCAGCCTTCCGGCTTCAGCCTGGGGCGGATCGCCCGCGCCTGGGGGCCGTTCCTGATCCTGACCGCGCTGGTGACGCTGTGGAGCTTGAAGCCGTTCAAGGCCTTGTTCGCCAAGGGCGGCGCGCTGGAGCACTGGGTGCTGAAGTTTCATGTGCCCCACCTGGACAATCTGGTGATCAAGACCGCGCCCATCGTGGCCGCGGACAAGCCCTACGAGGCGCTGTACAAGCTGGACCTGCTGTCCGCCGTGGGCACCGCCATTTTTGTCGCGGCCTTGCTGTCCATGTTGCTGCTGCGCTTCCGCCCGGCGCAGGCCGCCGCCGCCTTCGGCGAAACCCTGCTTGAACTGAAGCGGCCCATTCTGTCCATCGGCATGGTGCTGGCCTTCGCCTTTGTCGCCAATTATTCCGGCATGTCCAGCACGCTGGCCTTGTGCCTGGCCAACACCGGCAAGGCCTTTCCCTTCTTCTCGCCCTTCCTCGGCTGGCTGGGGGTGTTCCTGACCGGTTCCGACACCTCGTCCAATGCCTTGTTTTCGGCCTTGCAGGCGTCCACCGCGCATCAACTGGGCGTGTCGGACATCCTGCTGGTGGCGGCCAATACCACCGGCGGCGTGACCGGCAAGATGATTTCGCCGCAGTCCATCGCCGTGGCCTGCGCGGCGGTGGGGCTGGTGGGCAAGGAGGCGGATCTGTTCCGCTTCACCCTCAAGCACAGTCTGATCTTTTGCAGCCTGGTGGGGGCGATGACTTACGCGATGGCGTATTTCTGAGAACCTGTTTACGATCTGCTGCGCTGCGGCGATACGGCGTTGAAAACGACTTCGAAATGCTCATGTACCATATGTACATTCCGCTTTCTCAGCCGTTTTCGCCTTGTCTCGCTCTTGCTCGCGAGATCGTAAACAGGTTCTGAGATCGTAAACAGGTTCTGATAGTCCGGCTCAAGGCCCGGCGGCGTGGACGCGCCGGGCCGGGCTCACAGGATTTCCTGGGTTTCGCAGAAGAAGCTGATCGAGTCGAAGTTGACCTGGGTGACGTGCCGGGTCACCGGCACCATATTGATCAGGTGGCGGGTGCCGATGTCGAAGATATGGTATTCGCTGGCCAGGCTGCCGTACTCGGACGGCGACTTGGTTTTCTTGACGATGGTGACCGCGTTGGCTTCGCCGTTCCAGCCGTAACTGGTGTTGAATTGCAGCAGGCGGTTGATGTAGTCGCCGGTGGGCGAATGCAGAAAGAAATGGATGGTCTCGTTCTTCATGTCCAGGTCGATGAAGCCGCTGGTGGTGGCGATTTCGCCGCTGTGGCGCGGGAAACGCAGCTCGGAAATGCGCGCGGTGCACAGGGTGCGGCTGTCCATGATGTAGTTGTGGCCGGCATAGCCCAGGTAAAGCGTGAGCAGGAACAGGCCGAGCACGATCAGAACACGATTTTGTTTTTGCAATTGAGATCGCTCCCGTATTTTTTATCGCACAGATAGCTGGCGGTGCATTTGCCGCTCTTGATGAAAAACGCGTCGCCGCCGCTTTCCGGCAGCTTGGGCGCGTCGCGGTAGACATTGCCCACCACGAACAGGCTGCGCGCGCCATCGGGCATTTTGTGGATATTCATCTGCGGGATCAGCCAGGACAAATGCCAGCCGGCCACCAAGCCCAGCGCCGCCGCGCCGGCGCAGCAGGCGGCCAGCCCGCGGCCGATGCGGAAAACCGGCCATCGGCGCGGCCGCTGCGGCGGGCAAGGGATGGCGGGGGGCGGCTCGGCGAGCGCGGCGGCGTCCTCGGCCGGGGGCGTGTCGTTGTCGGCTGTGGCCGGGGCATCGTCCAGCGGCGTGAAGACGCCGACGAACTGGCAGCCGCGGCGTGGAATGGTCTTGACGATCTTGGGGTCCAGCCCGCTTTTTTCCAACTGCGCGCGCAGGTCGAACACCAGCTTGTGATAGCTGGAGTCGGTGACGACGGTCTTGCCCCACACCTTGTCTATCAGCTCGTTCTTCTCGAACAGGCCGGACAACAGCAGTTTCAACAACTGCGCCTCATTGTATTTCAGGATAATTTTTTCCTGATCGCCGGGCTGCAGGCTGCCCGAGTCGGGATCGAATATCACCTTGTCCTCGATATGAAATCTCATTCTTATAATCTTTCTTATTTACGCCAGGCTTAAACCTTCAAAGCCGGCGCGCCGCTGTCCCGGCGGCCGCGCCGATGGCGCTTGATTTGGCGATATTTTAAATGGCTCGCTAGATAATTTGCTCTAGATGGATTATAGGCGGCAACATTCCGCTGCCAAGCAGCGCCTTGCAAAGTGGAGTTGCGTGAATCCGAGAAGATGAGCGGAAAATGACAAGAGCGCTGGGCGCGCTCTTGATTTGATGCGGTTCATTCTCCAACAGAATGTGGCCAGGTTCAAGAGGATGGCGCTGCCGCGCGCCGACTGCGGTGGCGGACAAAATGCGGGCTTGGCGCTGGAGTTCAGGCCTGACTTGGGCTGCAGCGCTGAATGAGGTATCGGGGGGGCCTGGAAAACCGCCGTTGTCTGAGCGCAACGAGGAGGGGAAATCCGGGCTAAAGCTGGCCGGATCGGAGCTTATTTCAACGCCGTCGGAATTGTAGCAAGCCGATTACAGCGTCGGAACGAGGGCGATGAATGCCATCGGGGCAGGATTGAATCCGGCGAACGGCCGGCGGCAAAACCCATGGGGAATGAATGGGCGCCGGCCGTATTGGCTTGCCGGAGAAGAAAATCGTGCGGCGCTTTAATGCGTGGAGCGCAAATTCTGAATTTCCTGCCTGGCGGTTTCTAATTCCTGTTCTATGGCATTGATTTGCTTGTCCCGGCTTTTCAACTCGCTCAATAACTGCTCGCTCAATAACTGTGCCTGGTCCAGGCACATCAGCAAGGCGGATAGTTTTGCGGTATTGGCGATGGAGTCGAGCATGGATGCGCCGGCCTGGTTTTGGTCTTTGTTTTTATATTGCATGCGTATGATGATGTGGTGTTGTTGTTCAATACACGGATTGGAAGCGGTCTGTCGCCGTTCCAGTGCTACCGAGGCGAAATCATAGCATGCCGCTTGGATGGCAGGGGCTGTCAGCCCGGTAAATTAAGCTTTTGGACAGGGGCGATAAGGAATGGTAATGATTGCCGCGCGCCGCGACGCATGGCGGCGTATGGCTTTCCTGGCCGTTGCGGATGCTTGGATGCGGGGCAAACGATAATCATTTCTAATAAAACGCAAAGAATTGTTCTTGTTTAGATAAAGACTTTCAGTATCAATGCCGGATAGGATGGCCTTCAATTATTTTTGGAGCAAAAAGTCATGCCGGCAGCGAGCGGTTCGAGAATTTTGGAAAGCCTGGCGCGAGGGAGCGCGGTGGTTTGGTCGCGCGATTTGGAAAGTCTGGCTATTTATATTGAAAACCTGATTCGCAAAACCAGCGCAATGGGCGCGGTGGTGCCCAGCTTATATCGGGCCTTGAGAATCTGCAGCGTGGCGTTGAAAAGTAGTAGTGCCGGCGGCAAGGTGTATTTGACGCGCAAAGAGCGGCTGGATATTTATTGGGCGGTGAAGTCGGAGTCATTTTCGGTGTAGTTTGGCGTAGTGGTCGATTCTTATTGCTGAATGGAAGTCGATAAATAATGTCTTTGGTCAGTTTTGTTTGTTATCGGGTATTGAGCATTGCTCTGTTCTGGTGCGTGATGAAAACGCTGGGTATCGGTGTTTTGCTGCTGCTATTGCATTTAGGCAAGGAAGGCGCGCAGCAAGCGCTGTCGCAGCGCAGTTGATCGCAGGCGCGCGGCTTGTGGCAGCACGCCGCGCGCGGCCGACGGAGAATAAAGAGTCAGCGATTTTGGAATGGGAAATGCAAACAGGGCCGCGTTGCGATAACGCGGCCCTTTGCATGGATGATGCTCAGAGCCTGTTCAAAGTCTCGCGAGCAAGGGCGAGACAAGGCGAAAACGAGCGAAAAAGCGGAATGTACACGTGGTACATGAGCATTTTGAGCTTGTTTTCAACGCCGTATCGCCGAAGCGTAGCAGACTTTGAACAGCTTCTCAGAATACGCGCCGGCCGGCGTTCCACACTTGGCGCACCAAAGGGATGCCGTCCTGCTCGCGCGCCTGGACCAGATCGGCGCGCTGGCCGACGGCGATGGCGCCGCGATCCGCCAGCCCCACCGCCCGCGCCGGATTGACGCTGACGGTGGCGATGGCGCGGCTCAGGTTCCAGTCCGGCTGGCGGCCCAGCAAGTAGGCCGCGTGTAAGAGGCTGGCCGGCACATAGTCCGAGGACAGGATGTCCAGCAGGCCGTGGCTGGCCAGCTCCAAGGCGGCGACATTGCCGGAGTGGGAGCCGCCGCGCACGATGTTGGGCGCGCCCATCACCGTCATCAGGCCCTGTTCGCGCGCGGCGCGCGCGGCGGCCAGCGTGGTGGGGAATTCCGACATGGCCACGCCGTCGCGCACCGCTTCGTCGATATGACCGAGTTCGGTGTCGTCATGGCTGGCCAGCGCGATGCCGCGCGCGCGCGCCAGTTCCACCACCGCCTGGCGATGGCGTCCGGCGTACTGCCGCTGCTTGAGCTTGCGCTGCTCCACCGCGGCGAGGAAGGTATCGTCGTTCCAGCTGACGTTCTTCTTTGCGTAATACTTGCGGTATTGCGCCAGGTCGCGGTACTGGCGTTGGCCGGGGGTGTGGTCCATCAAGGACACCAGGCGCACCGCCGGGTGGTCGAGCAGGGGCGCGAGCGCGTCCAGCAGCGTCGGATAGGCCAGCTCGCAGCGCAGGTGGAACAGGTGTTCGGCGCGGAACACGCGCTGGCGCATTCCGGCGTCTATCGCGTCGAAGGCGCTTTGCAAGGTGTCCAGCCGCACGCTGTCGCCTTCCAGATCGCCCACCGACAGCGCGTCCAGCACCGTGGTGATGCCGGCGGCCACGCATTGCGCGTCATGGGTGACCACGGCCGGCAGTGTCGGCCACAGCACGCCGTTGCGTGGCATCAGGTGTTTTTCCAGATTATCGGTGTGCACTTCCACCAGGCCGGGCAGCAGATCGTCGCCGTCCAGGTCTTCGCTGTGCGGCGGCGGCGCGCTCAGCGCCTGGGCATGGATGGCGACGATCACACCGTTGTCGATTTCCAGCGCGCCGCGCTCGACGACGCCGTCGGCCAGGATCAGCCGGGCATTGTTCAGGATTCGTTTCATGCTTGGTGTTCCGGTTTGTTTGCCAGCGGGACTTCGAACACGCGGTCGGCGACGGCGTCGCGGGTGGGCTCGTCGTGGAAAATGCCCACCAGTGCCGCGCCGCGCGCCAGCGCTTCGCGCATCAATTCAATCACCACCGCGCGGTTGGCGGCGTCCAGCGAGGCGGTGGGCTCGTCCAGCAGCAGGATGGGCCGCGGCGCTATCATGCCGCGCGCGATATTGACCCGCTGCTGCTCGCCGCCGGAAAAAGTGGCCGGCGGCAGCCGCCACAGCCGTTCCGGGATGTTCAGCCGCGCCAGCCAGGCGCCGGCCTCGCGTCGCGCCGCATCGGCGTCCATGCCCCATTCGCACAGCGGCTCGGCGACGATGTCCAGCGCCGCCACCCGCGGGATGGCGCGCAGGAATTGGCTGACATAGCCCAGGGTGTGGCGGCGGACGTCGGCGATCTCGTGCGGCAGCGCAGCGGCCATGTCCAGCCAGGCGTCGCGGTGGCGGATGCGGATGCTGCCGCCTTGCACCAGGTAGTTGGCGTACAGCGCCTTGAGCAAGGTGCTCTTGCCGGCGCCGGAAGGACCTGCCAGCGCCACGCATTCGCCGGCGGCCACTTGCAGCGAAACATCGTCGAGCACCGGCAGCGCCAGGCTGTCCTGCTGGTGCAGGGTGAAGGTTTTGCTCAAACGGCTAGCGTCTATCAACAAGTTCATCGCGTTCAGGCCTGCAGAATGGAGGATACCAGCAGCTGGGTATAAGGGTGCTGCGGATCGTCCAGGATTTGATCGGTGAGGCCGGCTTCCACCACCCGGCCGCGCTGCATCACCAGCGTGCGCTGCGCCAGCAGCCGGGCCACGCCCAGGTCGTGGGTGACCATGATGACGGCGATGCCGCTGTCGCGCACCAGTCTTCGGGTCAGGTCCAGGAAGCGGGCCTGCACCGAGACATCGAGGCCGCCGGTGGGTTCGTCCATGAACACCAGCCGCGGATGGGTGGCCAGGCTGCGGGCGATCTGCAGCCGCTGCTGCATGCCGCCGGAAAAGGCGCTCGGCGCGTCGTCCAGCCGCGCGCGGCCGATTTCCACCCGTTCCAGCCAGTCGCCGGCGGTCTGGCGCAGCCGGCCGTAGTGACGCTGGCCCAGCGCCATCAGCCGCTCGCTGATATTGGCGCCGGCGGAGACGTCCATGCGCAGGCCATCGCGGGCGTGTTGGGACACGAAGCCCCATTCGCTGCGCGCCAGCCGGCGGCGCTCGGATTCGGCGATGGCGGTGAGTTCGTGCTCGCGGCCGTCGCGGTCGCGGAAGCGCGCGCTGCCGGCGTCGGCGGCCAGCTTGCCGGCCAGCGCGGCCAGCAGCGTGGATTTGCCGGAGCCGGATTCGCCGACCACGCACAGCACTTCGCCGGCGTAGAGCTCGAAATCGACGCCGAAGCAGCCATTGCCGTTGCCGTAGTCCTTGCCGAGGCCGCGGACGCTGAGTAGGGGCGGATTCATTGCGGGCTTTCCTGTGTGTCGCGGCGTTGCTGGCAGTGGTCGCTGTCGGAGCAGACGTATTGGCGCGCGCCGGCGTCGTCGGTGATGATTTCGTCCAGATAGCTGTCGTCGGCGCCGCATAGCGCGCAAGCCTGTTCCCAGCGCTGCGCCTGGAACGGATGGTCGTCGAAGGCCAGGCTTTCCACCCGGGTGTGCGGCGGGATCGCGTACAGCCGCTTTTCGCGGCCGGCGCCAAACAGCAGCAGCGCCGGGTTCATGTCCAGCTTGGGATTGTCGAACTTGGGAATGGGCGAGGGCGAGGCCAGGTAGCGGCCGTTGACCAGCACCGGGTAGTCGTAGCTGGTGGCGATGTGGCCGTAGCGGGCGATGTCCTCGTACAGCTTGACGTGCATCAGGCCGTATTCCTGGTGGGCGTGCAGCTTGCGGGTTTCCTGCTCGCTGGCTTCCAGCGTGCGCAGCGGCTCCGGCTCCGGCACCTGGAACACCAGCACCTGGCCGGCGCGCAGCGGGGTTTCCGGGATACGGTGCCGGGTCTGGATCAGGCTGGCCTCGGCGCTGCGGGTGGTGGTGGCCACGCCGGCGACGCGGGCGAAGAAGCGGCGGATATTGACCGCGTTGGTGGTGTCGTCGGCGCCCTGGTCTATGACCTTGAGCACGTCGTCGCGGCCAATCACGCTGGCGGTCAGCTGGATGCCGCCGGTGCCCCAGCCGTAGGGCAAGGGCATTTCGCGGCTGCCGAACGGCACCTGGTAGCCGGGAATGGCCACCGCCTTGAGCAGCGCGCGGCGCAGCATGCGCTTGGTGTTTTCATCGAGGAAGCCGAAGTTGTACGCCCATTGCGTGGCGGTGCTCATGCCTGTTTCTCCTTGTCGGCGGCGTGCTCGCGGCGCAACTGGCGTATCAGCGACAGCTCGGCCTGGAAATCGACGTAGTGCGGCAACTTGAGGTGCTGGACGAAGCCGGAGGCTTCGACGTTGTCGCTGTGGCACAGCGCGAATTCCGGCTGCTGTGCCGGCGCGTGCGCCGTTTCGCCAAGCTCGGCGGCGCGCAGGCTGCGGTCCACCAGCGCCATCGCCATCGCCTTGCGCTCGGCTTCGCCGAAGCTCAGGCCGTAGCCGCGGGTGAATTGCGGCGGCGCGCTGCGGCTGCCGGCGAACTGGTTGATCATCTGGCATTCGGTCAGCGTGATTTCGCCGATATCGATATCGAAGCCCAGTTCTTCCGGGCAGACCGTCACGCTGACTTCGCCCATGCGGATTTCGCCGGCGAAGGGGTGGCTTTCGGCGTAGCCGCGCTGGGTGGAATAGGCCAGGCCCAGCAGCCAGCCCTCGTCGCCGCGCGCCAGGTTTTGCAGCCGGGCGGCGCGGCCGGCCGGGAACAGCAGCGGCTCGCGCGTCAGGTCGGCCGGTTCCGGATCGCCCGGCGGCGGGGTTTCCGGCTCGATCAGGCCTTCCTGCGCCAGAGTGTCCAGCACGCAGGGCAGCCGTTCCGGCAAGGGTGCGTCCGCCAGCGTCGGCAGCGGCGGCTCGCCGGCCTGGGCCAGGTCAAAGTCCAGCAGCCGCTGGGTGTAATCTGCGGTGGGGCCCAGCACTTGGCCGCCGGGCACATCCTTGAAGGTGCCGGACACGCGGCGGCGCACCCGCATCGCCGCGGTGTCCAGCGGCCGGCTGGCGGCGAAGCGCGGCAGGGTGGTGCGGAAGGCGCGCAGCAGGAATACCGCTTCCACGCAATCGCCGGCCGCCTGCTTCAGCGCCAGTGCCGCCAGTTCCTCGTCGTACAGCGAGCCTTCCTGCATCACCCTGGCCAGCGCCAGCCGCAATTGGCCGCGGATCTGCGCGAGGCTCAGTTCCGGCGTCGCCGCGTCGCCGCGGCGCTTGGCGGCCAGCAAGTCCCAGGAGCGGGCGATGGCGGTTTCTCCGCCTTTGACGGCTACATACATATCAACCCTCCTTGACGCGGGTGCTGCGCGGCAGGCCGGCCACGCGCTCGCCGCTGATCAGCAAGATGTCCACGCCCAGCGGAAAGCGGGCGTGATTGTCCCGCCACTGCCGCCAGAAATCGTCCGGCGCGCCGTTCATGCCGAAGCGGCGCGGCGCGGCGAAACCCGGGCCGCAGGCTTCCACCTGCTCGGCGTTGAAGCCGGCGGTTTCCAGCAGCACGGTGGCGGAGCGGTCGGGGTATTCGGGCTCGCCGGCCTTGAGCGCGGCCAGCGGCGGCAGCGGCGCGCCCAGCGGCAGCACCACGAAGTCGGCCTGTTCCGGCGCGGTGGCCAGGCGCAGGCCGGTATGAAAGCGCAGGCTGGCCAGGGTGTCCGCCGGCAGCGGCGGCAGCCAGACGCTGACGTCCTGATCCAGCAAGGTGTAGAGCAGGGCGGCGGTGGCCGGCATCAGGCCCGGCAGTTCGGCCGGCAGCGCCGGCAGCGTCTGCGGTTGCAGGGGTTCGGCCAGCGCGGCCAGCGTGGCGCGGAAGCAGCGTTGGCTGTCGTGAACCGGATCGGCGAAGGCGGCGCGCATTTCATTCATTTCATTCCCCCCTGACCAGGGTGAAGAACTCCACCTTGCTGGCGGCGGCTTCACGCGCAGCCTGTTCGCGGCGCTCGGCGCGCTCGGCGCGCAAGGGCGCGATCCATTGCGCCAGCAGTTGTTCTTGCCGCGCCGGGTCTTGCAACAGCGCGTCGGCCTGGGCGATCAGTTCGGCGTGTTCGCCATTGCTGCCCAGCGCCCAGCCGTGGCCCAGGCGGCCGTCTATTCGGCAACTGGCGCGGCTGACGCTGGCCTCGCCCAGGTTGAAGCGGGTGCCGCTGCCGCCGGCGCGGCCTTGCAGCATGATGAGTCCGGTTTCGGCGCGGCGCAGCCATTCCACCCGCGGCGCCGGCGGCAGCAGCGGGGTCAGCAGCCGGCGCAGCCGCGGTAGCGGAGTGTGGGCCAGCAGGCTGAGCCAGTCTTGCCTGGTCGAGGTTTCCATATCGGGTATCGCCCTATGTGGTTTCAACAAAAATTCATATAAACGTATAGATGTATCCATGATAATGGCCCGTGACCAAGCGCAAACAGCATGCGGCGATGAAGGTTTTGTGACGATTGGGTGGCGGCGCTAGACCTTGGCCGCCGCGGGAGAGAAAGGGCTTGAAAGATGATTGAACGCGGTTCCGGCGTCGCCGTCTGGCGGCAGATAGAAAACAGCCTGGCCGAGCAGATCGCCGTCGGCGCCTTGCGCGCTGGCGAGCGGCTGCCCACCGAGCTGCAACTGGCGGAGCGCTTCTGCGTCAACCGCCATACCATCAGGCGCGCGGTGGCCACGCTGGTGGAGCGCGGCCTGCTGCGGGTGGAGCAGGGACGCGGCACCTTCGTGCAGGACAATGCGATCGACTACGCGATCAGCAAGCGCACCCGCTTCTCCCAGAACATGGCCAGCCAGAACCTGAACTCGGACATCGATATCCTGGCCAGCGACACGGTGCCGGCCAATGCCGAACTAGCCGACTTGCTGCAAGTGGCGGTGGGCGAGCCGCTGCTGCGCATCAAGACCCTGAGCCGGGTGGAACTGCGGGTGGTGGACTGGGCGACGCTGTTCTTTCCGGCGGCGCGTTTTCCCGGCCTGCCGGAAATCTACCGGCGCGAACGCTCGGTGACGCGCGCGTTGGCGCATTTCGGCATCGATGATTACACCCGGCGTTTTTCCCGCGTCACCGCGCGGCTGCCGGACAGCGAAACGGTGGACTACCTGGGCATTCCCAAGAACCGGCCGGTGCTGCATGTGAAGTCCTTGAACGTGGACCCGCAGGGGCGGCCGGTGCAGTACGGCGTCACCTGTTTCAACGGCGACCTGGTGCAACTGGTGATGGAGGACGCTTGATGCGCTACGCCCTGTATTACGCGCCGCGCCCGGACAGCGCCTTCTGGCGCGCCGGCAGCGGCTGGCTGGGCCAGGACGCGCACAGCGGCCTGCAAGTGTTGCAGCCGCACGCGCCGGGCATGGATGCCGAGACCCTGACGGAACTGACGACGGAGCCTGCACGCTATGGCTGGCACGCCACCTTGAAAGCGCCGTTCGCCTTGCGCGCCGGGGTGGAGGAGGCGGCGCTGCTGGAGCGCACCGCGGCGCTGGCGCAACGCTTCCAGCCCTTCGAGCTGGAGCTGGAGGTGGCCTGGCTGGCGGATTTTCTGGCGCTGCGGCCGGCGGAGCCGCCGCCGGAACTGGCCGAGCTGGCCGCCGCCTGCGTGATCGAGCTGGACGCGCTGACCGACCGCGAACGGCCGCTAAAGGCGCGCGCCGGACTGGACCCGCGCCAGGAGCGCTTGAACCTGCGTTGGGGCTATCCCTATGTATTCGAGCAGTACCGTTTTCACCTGACGCTGAGCGGCCGGCTGGCGCCGGACAGCGCGGCGGGGCGCGCGCTGGAGCAGGCTGCACGGCGGCAGTTCGCCGCTTTTTCCCGCGCGCGGGTGGACGGCGTGGCGCTGTTCATGGAGCCGGCGGCGGGCCAGGCCTTCCGCTATCTGGCGCACTGCGGTTTCGACGGGCAGGTGGCGCGCTATGAAGTCTGAGCCCGGAGTGTTGTGGTATGTGATCGGCCCGTCCGGCGCCGGCAAGGACAGCCTGCTCGCCTATGTGCGGGCGCGGTTGCCGGCCTCCGGGCGGCTGGTGTTCGCGCATCGCTACATTACCCGGCCGGCCGACGCCGGCGGCGAGAACCATGTGGCGCTGAGCCGGGAGGAGTTCGAACAGCGCGAACAGGGCGGCTGTTTCGCCTTGAGCTGGCGGCGGCATGACCTGGCCTATGGCCTGGGCGTGGAGGTGGCGCTGTGGCTGGAGCAGGGCCTGGACGTGGTGGTCAATGGCTCGCGTTCGGCGCTGCCGCTGGCGGCGCGGCGCTTTCCCGGCTTGCGCCCGGTGTGGATAGTCGCCAGCCCCGAGGTGCTGGCGGCGCGGCTGGCCGGCCGCGGCCGCGAATCGGCCGAGCGCATCGCCGCGCGGCTGGAAGAAGCGGCGGCGCTGCAAGCGCCGCCGGGCGCGGCGGTGTTGCGCAACGACGGCGAATTGGCCGAGGCCGGCGAGCGGCTGCTGCGGCTACTGACGGACAGTTTAAGTGAGAACTGTACTTAATGATGGGAAAACGGCGTCGGCGTCGGCGCCGCCGCTTGCTATAACCGGGGCAGTTCGCCGGCAGCGTCGCGGCGGACCGCGCACCGGTCCCGCCGCGGAACGCCTGGGCCGGCGCAGCCGCTCTAGCGCGTTCCGCCATTGGCTGGAGAATGGACATGGCTTTGCAATCAAGAAACTGGCATGCCTGGCTGAACGCGATGCCGGGCCACCCCAAGAGCTTGCATGTGGCAGGTGACGTGGTGGTGGCCAATCCCGGGGTGGAAGCGGTGCTGACCATGCGCGAGCCGCAGGGCATCAACCCCGCCATCCTGATGCTTGACCTGCACCTGGTGCAGAAACCCGGCATGTGGCCGCAGGTGCTGGCGGTGGCGCACGCCCGTTATGACCGGGTATTGCCGCCGGGCGCGCCGCCGTACAAATCGGTGGAAGTGCTGCACAATAATGAGCGGGTGGCCTTTATCGAGCACATCCCGGAAATCGTGTAGCCACGGCTTGTTCCGGCGGCCTGGCAGGACCGCCGGGTGCTTAGAACCTGTTTACGATCTGCTGCGCGTCGGCGGGATGGATAGAAATGGGCGTTGAAACCAAGCTCAAAATGCTCATGTACCACGAGTACATTCCGCTTTTTCGCCCGTTTTCGCCTTGTCACGCCTTAGCTCGCGAGATCGTAAACTGGTTCTTACAGAGTGATGGTTTCGCAGCCGCTGCGCCCGGACTTCTTGGCCCGATACATCGCCTGATCCGCCGCCTGCAGTAGGCTGTCCGCGCTGCTGGCGCCGCCGCCCAGCGCAATGCCGATCGAGATGCCCAGCTGACGCTGTTCTCCGCCGATGTCGAACGGCTCCTGCATCGCTTCCAGGCATTTGGCGGCGACGATGCGCGCCACGTCCTCCGCGTCCGCGCCCAGGTCGCCTATCAACAATACGAACTCGTCACCGCCGATGCGCGCCAGCGTATCGGTCTGGCGCACGATGCCGCTCAGCCGCTGCGCCGCCTGCCACAACACCTTGTCACCGGCCTTGTGGCCATAGTTGTCGTTGATCAGCTTGAAACCGTCCAGGTCCAGGAATAGCAGGCCCAGCTTTCTCTCATTGCGCTGCGCGCGCGCCAGCGCCATGTTCAGGCGGTCCGACAGCAGCGCGCGGTTGGGCAGCCCGGTCAGCGCGTCGTGGTGGGCCATGCGCGCCAGCTCGGTCTGTTGCTGGTTGAGTTTGTTCAACAGCCGGTTGAAGGCGGCGATCAAATGGCCGACCTCGTCGTTGCGCGTCAGCGGCAGTGGCTCCAGCGGCAGCTCGCCGCGGGTCATGCGATCGGCGTGGCTGGCGGCGCGGAACAGCGGGCGGAACAGTAAATAGAGGCCGATGCCTGCCGCCACGCCGAAGATCAGGATGGCGATCACCGCGTTTTTCAGCAGAAAGGCTTGCGCCCTGCCCACGGTGGCGAAGGCCTCGCTGCTGGGCAGCCGCGCCACCACGAACCAGCCGGTGCTGGGCACCGAGGCGATGGCGGACACTTCCTCGCGTCCCTTGGCGTTGATGGTGATGCCCACGCCGCGGAAGCCGGCCATCGCCCGATCGTGCAAGGGATTGATGCCCGCCGGCGGCGTGGGTTTGAGCACCATGTCCGGCTGAGAGGAGGCGACGAACAGCTTGTCCTGCGGCGAGATCAGCAAAAAGCCGCTATTCGGCCTGCCGATGTGGGAAGCCAGCAGCAAATCCATGAAGCCCGGCGCGGCCAGCGCGGTGATGCCGGCCAACGCGCCTTGCGGGCGGCCATCGCGCCACGGCAAGGCCGCGGCCATGGGCAGTACCGGTTTTTTGCTGGCGCGGCCGATGACGGGGCGGCCGATGACGATGCGGTCCAGCCTGGCCGGGGCGGACAGCGCGGCGCTGATATAGTCGCGGTCGGAAAAGTCGCTGCCGACACGGCCGGGCAAGGGCGGGTAATCGGCGATGGCGCGGCCCTCCTGCGTCACCACGAACAAACCTTGGGAGAACGGGCACTGGAAATCGCAATGCAGGCGCAGCCAGGCTTGCAGCTCGGCCGGCCGTTGCAGCAGCGCGGCGGGCAGGGTACTCGCCAGGCGCCGCAGCAGCGCCTGGCGCTGCTCTATCTTGAAGTCCAGGTCGCGGGCGACATAGCTGGCCAGCGCCATCTGCTGATTCTGCACCACCGAGCTCAGATCTTCGCGCAGGAAATGGCTGAGCGCGTAGTAACGCGCCACCGCGCCCAGGGTCACGATGCACAGCGCCAGCAGCAGCAGGCGGGTCACGATGCTAGCGAAGATGCTGCGCAGATTCATGGTCGCAAAATATGGTAGTCATTAGCATAGTCTAGGCCAGACTTTGCGTTTTGTATGTTGGACATGCGCCGCTGGCGATCAGCGCGGCAGCAGGCCGACGCAGCACAAGGCCACCGCCGCGCGGGTGCGCGCGCCCAGGTCGCTGTCCGGCAGCGGCGGGGTCAGGCCCAGCGCCATCTGGCGCAGTGGCTCGGCGATGGTCAGCGCCAGCAGCAGTTCGGCGGTCTGCATCGGGTCCGGGCAGCGGATCAGGCCGCGCGCGGCCTGCTGCTCCAGCCAGCCGGCCAGCAAGGCGGCGCAGCGCCGCACCCCGTGCTCGGCGTATTGTTCCAGCGCCCGCTCCTTGCCGGGAAAATCGCCCACCAATAAGCGGAACAGTCCCACCGCTTCGCGCGACAGCACCTTGGCCGCCACTGTGTTCAGCAAGGCTTCCAGCGCTTGCGGCAGATCGGCGGCGTCCGTCAGCGGCGCCTGCATCGGCGCGACGAAGTCATCGGTCCAGTCGTGGATCACCGCGCCCAGCAATTGCTCGCTGTTGTCGGCGAAACGGTACACCGTTTTCTTGGCCACACCGGCCCGCTGCGCCACCGCCGCCATGGTGGCGGCCTGATAGCCCTGGTTCAGCAAGAGTTCAGTGGCGGCGTCCAGCACCTGTTGGCGCAATTCCTGTTCCGGCACGGCGGGGCGGCCGCGCGAGCGCGGCGCCTGGTCCTGGCTTGACATCTGAATGAGCTTTCCTCAATATGGAAACGCATAACGTTTCTTAATTTGTGGAGGCGCGTCGCCGCGCCATGGTCTTTACCTGTCCAAGGAGTGTACTGTGAATCAGACTACGGAAACACGCCCGCGCCATGCGGGCATTTACGATGAATTGCTGCAGCCGGGCCCGCTGGCCCTGGAAACCGGCGTGCGCCGGCTGGACGACGGCAGGCTGTTGGTGGCGGTGCGCACCGAGCTGCCCGGCTGCGCCGGCCGCATGTTCGACTGGTGGTTTAACTTCTTCGACACCACCCAGCATATCCGCTGGTGGCATCCGCACGATCATGTGCAATTGCACGGCTGGAGCGAGTCGCGCCGGCAGAGCGGCAGCTATGTCGGCGCCACGGTGCGCGCGGTGGAGGCCTTGGGCGAGATCCCGCCGGTGTCGGCGGTGCTGAAATTCCACCCGGCGGAAAGCTTTTTCGGCGCCGGCCTGCTCAAGGCGGCGCGCGCTTGCGGCGATGTTTCGGCCGCGGTGTGTGCGCGCATCGCCTTTGGCGACGAGCCGCGGCTCAGCGCCGATGGTGATCCGCTGGACGGGGAGATGGTGCACCTGACGCGCGACACCGCCCATGGCGCGGTGCTGCGCAGCCGCTTTCTGCTGGGCGCGGCCGATGGCTGCGGCGAAGCGGTGCCGGAGCAACTGGGCCTGGAGCTGATGCGCCATTGCTACAACGAGTTCAGCTGCCTGGCGCGGCTCTTGCCATCGCTGTATTACGGCGAGCACGCCAACGGCGAGAAAGGACCGCTGGCCTGGTAGGCTGTTTGCCGGCGGCAGGACATCCAGCTGCGCAAGACAAGCTTCACCCGGCCGTCACCGCGCTGTCATCGACGCGTCGTAAGGTGGCGGCTGATTCACGGATGGTGTGCGGACCATAAGGTCTATACATCTAAACCCATTGGAGCGATGTCGATGAAACAGCAGATTGTCCTGGCCGCCGGCCTGGCCTTGGCCGGCCTGATGGCCCCGCTGGCGCAGGCCGCCACCACCCTGACCGTGTACACCGCGCTGGAAGCGGACCAGGTCAAGGAATACAAGGAGGCTTTCGAGAAGGCCAACCCGGACATCGAGATCCGCTTCGTGCGCGAATCCACCGGCATCATCACCGCCAAGCTGCTGTCCGAAAAAAACAATCCGCAGGCCGACGCGGTGTGGGGCCTGGCCGCCACCAGCCTGATGATCCTGGACCAGCAGGGCATGCTGCAGCCGTACGCGCCCAAGGGCGTGGAAAAGCTGAGCCCGGCCTTCGTGGACAAGGCCAAGCCGCCCAAGTGGACCGGCATGGACGTGTGGGCGGCCACCATCTGTTTCAATACCGTGGAAGCGGCCAAGAAGAACCTGCCCAAGCCCGAGAGCTGGGCGGATCTGACCAAGCCGGCCTATAAGGGCCAGATCGTGATGCCGCATCCGGCGTCCTCCGGCACCGGCTATCTGGACGTGTCCGCCTGGCTGCAGATGATGGGCGAGAAAAAGGGCTGGGATTATATGGACAAGCTGCACGCCAATATGGCCCAGTACGTCCACTCCGGCTCCAAGCCGTGCAAGATGGCCGCCGCCGGCGAGTACCCGATAGGCATCTCCTTCGAATACCGCGGCGCCCAACTGAAGGAAAAGGGCGCGCCGATAGACCTGATCTACCCGAAGGAAGGCCTGGGCTGGGACCTGGAGGCCACCGCCATTCTCAAGGGCAGCAAGAAGCTGGCCGCCGCGCAAAAGCTGGCGGACTTCTCGGTCAGCCTGCCGGCGATGCGCCTGTATGAAAAGAACTACGCGGTGCTGGCCATGCCCGGCGTGGCCAAGCCCAATCCCTTCATCCCCGCCGACTACGCCAAGCGCCTGAGCAAGAACAACTTCGCCTGGGCCGCCAAGCAGCGCGAGGCCATCCTGCAGGAATGGTCGCGCCGCTATGAAAGCAAGGCCGAACCCAAAAGCTGATCCGGCTTCCTCTGTCACGCCGCCCGTCCGCCGGGCGGCGTCGTCCCATTGCAAGACATCCTGGAGTTGCGCATGAAACCGGCCGATAGCCTCAGCGGCTTGTCCGAACACCTGTCCGTCCGCGGCCTCAGCCGCCGTTTTGGCGGCTTCACCGCGCTGGACGGCGTATCGCTGTCCATACGCAAGGGCGAATTCGTCTGCCTGCTGGGCCCCTCCGGCTGCGGCAAGACCACCTTGCTGCGCCTGATCGCCGGGCTGGACCAGCCGGACGCCGGCAGCGTTCATCTGCTGGAGCGCGACATCACCCGCGAGCCGCCGGCGCGCCGCGATTACGGCATCGTGTTCCAGAGCTATGCGCTGTTCCCCAATCTCAATGTCGCCGACAATATCGCCTACGGCCTCAAGCCGCGCGGCGGCGGCGCGCGTCACGCTCGCCGCGTGCGCGAACTCCTGGATCTGGTGGGCCTGCCCGGCGCCGAGGACAAATACCCGGCCCAGCTGTCCGGCGGCCAGCAGCAGCGGGTGGCGCTGGCGCGCGCGCTGGCCACCTCGCCCGGCCTGCTGCTGCTGGACGAACCGCTGTCCGCCTTGGACGCGCGGGTGCGCGACAAGCTGCGCGACGAACTCAAGGGCCTGCAAAAGCGCCTGGGCGTCACCACCTTGATGGTGACCCATGACCAGGCCGAGGCGCTGGCCATCGCCGACCGGGTGGTGGTGATGAACGCCGGCGGCATCGAGCAGATCGGCACGCCGGCCGAAATCTACCGCCGGCCGGCCAGCCGCTTCGTCGCCGAATTCGTCGGCGCCGCCAACTGGCTGCCGGCGCGGCGGCGGGACGCGCACAGCGCCGCCGTCGGCAATTGCCTGCTGCGGCTGGACACGCGGCTGCCGCACAGCGAGGCGCTGACCCTGTTTCTGCGGCCGGAAGACATCATCGTCAAGGCGCGCTGGGACGGCGCGCCCAACACCTTGCTGGCGCGGGTGGACGACGTCAGCTTCGGCGGTGCGATGACCCGGCTGCGCCTGCAGCCGGAAGCCATGCCCGGCCTGGTGTTGCATGCCGAAATCTGCCCATCCATGTTGCAGCGCCAGCCGCTGGCGCCGGGCGAAGTGGTGCCGGTGGAACTGCCGGCCGCCTTGTTGCGGGCCTATGCCGGGGAGGGCGCATGCTGAGCCGCGCCTTGAACGGATGGCGCGCCGCGCCGGCCGGCGCCGCCAATGGCGAACGGCGGCTGGCTTCCGCGCTGGTGTGGACGTTGGCGGCGCTGCTGGCGCTGGCCTTGGGCCTGCCGCTGCTGTTCATCTTCGGCAAATCGGTGTTGGACATGGACGACGGCTTCGTCGGCCTGGCCAACTTCGTCCAGGTGCTGGACAGCCCCGGCCTGATGCGCGCCGCCCGCCACAGCCTGTGGCTGGCGCTGACTGTCACCGCGCTGGTGCTGCCGCTGGCTTTCGCCTTCGCCTGGGGGCTGAGCCGCAGCCGCGTTTGGGGCGGCGGCGTGTTCCGCCAGATCGCCCTGTCGCCGCTGTTGGCGCCGTCCCTGATGCCGGCCATCTCGCTGGTGTATTTGTTCGGCAACCAGGGTCTGCTCAAATCCTGGCTGGCCGGCGCCAGCATTTACGGCTTCTGGGGCATGGTGCTGGGCGAAGCCTTCTACACTTTTCCGCACGCGCTGCTGATCCTGCTGACCGCGCTGTCGGCGTCGGACGCGCGCTTGTACGAGGCCGGCCGCGCGCTGGGCGCCGGCGCGCTGCGCCGCTTCCTCACCATTACCCTGCCGGGCGCGCGTTATGGGCTGGTGTCGGCGGGCCTGGTGGTGTTCACCCTGGTGATCACCGACTTCGGCGTGCCCAAGGTGGTGGGCGGCGACTACAATGTGCTGGCGGTGGAAGCCTTCAAGCAAGTGGTGGGGCAGCAGAACTTCCCGCGCGGCGCGGTGGTGGGTCTGATGCTGCTGCTGCCGGCGGTGTTTTCCTTCTTCATCGAACGGCGCATGGCGCGCCGCCAGCAGGCGGCGCTGAGCGCGCGCGCGGTGCCGTTTTCGCCGGGCCGCGGCTTATGGCGCGACCTGGCCGCCTGGCTGCTGCTAGCGGTGATCTCGCTGCCGCTGCTGGCCTTGCTCGGCGTCGGCATCGTCGCCTCCTTCATCAAATACTGGCCCTACGATTTGAGCCTGACGCTGGCGCACTACCAGTTCGACAGCGTAGACGGCGGCGGCTGGAGCGCCTATTTCAACAGCCTGAAGCTGGCCGCCATCACTGCCGGCATCGGCAGCCTGCTGGTGTTCGCCGGTGCCTACGCCTGCGAGAAGCTGCCGGCGGCGCCGCTGGGCCGCGCGCTGTTGCGCTTCTTCGCCATGCTGCCGATGGCGGTGCCCGGCCTGGTGCTGGGCCTGGGTTATGTGTTCTTCTTCAACCACCCGGCCAATCCGCTGCATGCGCTCTACGGCGGCATGACGCTGATGGCGGCCTGCACCATCGCCCACTTCTACACCACCGCCCACCTGACCATGAGCACCGCGCTCAAACAGCTGGACGGCGAATTCGAAGCAGTGGCCGCCTCGCTCAAAGTGCCGTTCTGGGTGACGCTGCGGCGGGTGACGCTGCCGGTGTGCCTGCCGGCGCTGCTGGACGTGATGCGCTATCTATTCGTGTCGGCGATGACCACGTTGTCGGCGCTGATCTTCATCGCCAGCCCGGACAACAGCCTGGCCGCGGTGGCCATTGTCACCATGGACGATGCCGGCGACACCGCGGCGGCGGCGGCGATGGCCAGCTTGATCGCGCTGAGCTCGGCCGCGGTGTCGCTGCTGCTGTTGGGGCTGGAACGAGTGCTGGGCCGGCGCGGCCAGCGCTGGCGCGGCCGCGCTTGACGGCACTGGGCTTTGGCGTGACGATGTCATTTCATTTTCCGCCAGAGCGAGGAGACGCCGCATGGGATGTCCGCAAGTATGCATGGGCGCGATGCTGCAATGCAGTTTCGGCGTCGCCCCCAGCAGCCTGGTGGTGTTGCCGGTCAATCGAGTGATGGCCGGCGGCGTGCCGGCCGCCAACATCATGGACCACGTGCCCATGCTCAACATCATGCCCTTCGGCATGTGCCAAAGCCCGGCCAACCCTATGGTGGCGGCCGCCACCGCCGCCGCGATGGGCGTGCTGACGCCCATGCCCTGCATCCCGGTCACCGCCGCGCCATGGACCCCGGGCGCGCCCACGGTGCTGATCGCCAATATGCCGGCGCTGGACAGCAACAGCATGCTGATGTGCAACTGGGGCGGGGTGATCAAGATCAACGCGCCCGGCCAGTTCACGGTGATGATTCCCTGAGAGCCTGTTCAAAGCCCGCTGCGCTTCGTGAGATTCGATACGGTAAGCTCCGCTTCGGAATGCTTATGTACCACTTGCAGATTCCGCTTCTTCAGCCGCAAGGCCTTGTCTTGTTCTTGCCCATGGTCGTGCGCGTCGGCGCCGACAGCTGACGCTTGTGCATCAGCCCATAGGCCAGGGCCGGCGCGGGCCGCGGCTTGATTGAAATCAAACGTTCAATTCAATTGGAATATTAATTTATTGGCTTCTTGCCGATTGGCATGAATCAACCTTCTCAAGCAAGGAGCCATCATGACCTTATCCCATCGTCTCGCCATCGCCGCGCTCAGCCTGGCCACCGCATCCGCCTTTGCCGTCACCATCACTCCGCCCGGACCCGGCGGCGCGCCTATGCCGTTTTCCGCGGTGGGGCCGGCCAAGGTGGGTAAGTTCGGCATCGATCTGGACTGCAAGGCGGTGTTCAGCGGCACCGTGGACGGCTATGGCAATGTCGCCATCACCAGTGCCTCCTTCAGCGGCGGCGCGCTGTGCAAGCTGATCAAGCCCACAGCCTCGGTCATCGCGCCGTGGACCGGCCATGTGGATACCGCCACCCAGTTGACGCTGGATAATGTGGCGGTGAACGTCAAATCGCCGATCGCCGGCGGCCTGTGCGGGCCCAGCAAGATTGTCGGCAGCGTCGCCGACAATGGCAGTGAAACCGTGATCGGCCTGGACGCGGCGCAGTTGTCCGGCGGTTGTACCATCAGCGCGACGCTGAGTACTACGCCGTATATGCGGGTCACGCCTTAGACCCGCTAACAAAACCCCTGATCCTGCGTTGCGCCTCCTTGTCGTACTACTTGTACTGCCTGCGTCGGCGCGCCTTGGCTCAGGTGCGCTGCGCGGTTTTGTTAGCGGCTCTTAGAACCTGTTTACGATCTGCTGCGCGTCGTGAAACGTGACACGGTGAGTACTGCTTCGAAATGCTCATGTACCGCTTGTACATTCCGCTTTCTCATCGGTTTCCGCCTCGTCATGCCCTAGTGTGCAGGACTTTGAATAGGCTCTCCGTTACCGGAAAACCCCTGCGCATCGCAAGACGGCGTCAGGGGTTTTGTCCGTGGCGTTTGTCCAAACAGAAGCCCGGGCGCTCTCAACGGGCCGGCGCCTGGAGAAAGCGCTCGACGATGCGTTCGGTTTCGCCGGACTGCTTCATCGCCTGCAAGGCGGCCGTCAGTCTGCCGGCCAGCGAGGCCGGGTCCAGCCGCAGCGGATAGTTGTCCGGGCTTAAGGGCTGGTCGGCGCGGTAATCCGGATTGGGCTGCGCGCGGTAAAAGCGGGAGTGTTTGGAAAAGCCCATATGCATGGCTTGCCAGGGCTCCAGCGACGGGTGCAGCGTCAGCCCGGTGGGCCGCAGCCGCTCCCAGTAGAAACGCAGCGTGAGTTCGTCGTAGATGTAGAAATCTCCCTTGCCGGCGCTGATCAGACGGAAGGCGCGTTCCACATCCAATTCGGGCACTTGCAGTACCTTGATGCGCGCTTGCCACAGCAGGGGAATCAGGTCCGGGTTGCCCAGGTTGCGCAGTTCCACGCCATTGCCCAGATCGGCGTAGCCGCGTACGGCGGGGTGGCTGGCGCGGGTAATGACGACATGGCGCTCGCGCAGGCCGTTGGGCAGGAATAGGGCGATGGGCTCGCGCTCCGCGTTGTAGGTGTAGCCGGGATAGAAGTCCACCTCGCCCTGCGCCAGCGCTTGCAGCAAGCGCTTCTTTGGCAGGCGCACCACTTTCAGCGTGCAGCCGATTCTTTGGCAGGCGCGGCTGTACAGGGTTTTATAGATGCCTTCGTCGTTGTCGTCGTCGATATAGGGACGCCGTTCATTGGTGCGGTAGCCCATCACCAGTTCCGGATCTTGCGCCAGGGCCAGGCGGGCCTGGGCCGCGATGACGGCGATGATGATGCAAAGCGCGAGACGCATGCCGGTCCCTCCTGTATTCCGTCTTCAGCTTATGTCATTCTTCCCGCCAGCGCGCGGCGGCGGCAAATGCATGATAGAAATTGATAGGTTTCCGCAAAATTCATCGCTTTTTTAAATGCATGTCCGCTTGCACAATGCCAAGCACGGCCATGTGGCTGGAAACCGGCCTTGGAGACACGGCGATGAGCACTAGACGACAATTCCTGGGCGCAAGCCTGTTGACGGCGGGCGGCATGATGGCCGCCCGCGCTTGGAGCGCGGAGCCGAGCGCGGCCGGCTATCGCATGCCGGACGAGGGAGAAGGCCACGCCGCCACCTGGATGGCCTTCGGTCCCAGCCTGGAGGTGTGGGGCACGAGTTTGCTGCCGGTGGTGCGGCGGGATTTGGCGCGAGTGGCCCAGGCCATCGCCGCCCACGAGCCGGTGCGCATGCTGACGCGGGCCGAGGACATGGCGCTGGCGGCCAAGCTGTGCGGCCCCAAGGTGGAACTGGTGGAGCAGCCGCTGGACGATCTGTGGATACGCGACAGCGGCCCGATCTTCGTCAAGGGCAAGGACGGGGCGGCGGCGGTGGATTTCAACTTCAACGGCTGGGGCGGCAAGCAGGCGCACCGTAGGGACGCCAAGGTGGCCGCCGCGGTGGCGGCCAAGGCCGGCGTGCCCGTCGTGTCTACCCGCTTGGTGCTGGAAGGAGGCGGCATCGAGGTGGATGGCGAAGGCAGCGCCATCATCACCGAAAGCTGTGTGCTCAACGCCAACCGCAATCCCGGCTGGAGCAAGGCGCAGTGCGAGCGCGAGCTGCGCCGCTTGCTGGGCGTGGAAAAAGTGATCTGGCTGCCCGGCATCGCCGGCCGCGACATCACTGACGGCCACACCGACTTCTACGCCCGTTTTGTCCGTCCCGGCGTGGTGGTGGCCGGGCTGGACACGGACCCGCAGTCCTACGATTACGCGGTCACTCGCCATCACCTGAGCCTGCTGCGCCAGGCGCGCGACGCGCGCGGCCGCAAGCTGGAGGTGGTGGTGTTGCCGGGGCCGGAGCGGGTACGGCCGGAGTACGAAGGCCACGAGATGGCCGCCGGCTACATCAATTTCTATGTCTGCAACGGCGCGGTGATCGCGCCGGAGTTCGGCGACGCCAAGGCCGACCGCAACGCGCGCGCGGCGCTGCGCGAGCTGTTTCCGCAGCGAGAGGTGGTGCAGCTGAATATAGACGGCATCGCCGCCGGCGGCGGCGGCATCCACTGCGCGACACAGCAGCAGCCGGCTTGAATCGGCGTGGAAGCCGGCCCCGCGGGGCCGGCTTTTTCACGCGCTCAAGACAGCGCGCCTTCCTGGCGCAGCACTTGTTCCAGCGCGGCGAAGCAGGTGGCGTCGATGGCGCTGCCCAGGTGCCGGCGCATGATGTCCAGGGTTTGCGGCGCCGGGGTGGCCGGGTGGTAGGGGCGTTCCGCGTTGATGGCGTCGAAGATGTCCGCGGCGGTGATGATGCGGGTTTCCAGCGCGATGGCGTCGCCGGACAGGCCGCGCGGGTAGCCGCCGCCGTCCGGGCGCTCGTGGTGGGCGCCGGCCACCCAGGCCAGTTCGGCGAAGTGTTCGATGCGGCCCAGAATGGCCTCGGTGTAGCCAGCGTGGCGTTTGACCGCCTCCCATTCATCCGCCTCCAGCTTGCCGGGCTTGTCCAGTATGGAGTTGCTGACCCCCAGCTTGCCCACGTCGTGCAGAAGCGCGCCGCGTTTCAGCCAGCGCCGTCGCTCCAGGCCCAGTTCCAGCTCCGCGGCGATCTGGTCGGCGTAATGGCCCACTCTTTGGCTGTGGCCGGCGGTGAACGGGCTTTTGGAGTCCACCACCTGGCCGAAGCCTTCGGCGATCTCGTCCAGATAGTCCTCGTCCAGCGGCACCGCGCATTGGGCCGGCTCCAGCCGCAGCACCGCCTGGTCGATGTCGTCGGCCTCCAACTGCCGCCAGAAGTCCGGCCGGGCGCTCACCCGGCGGAAGGCGGCCACCAGCTCCGGATCGAACCAGCCGCCGGAGCGGTGTAGCGCCTGCTCCAGTGCCGCGTGGCGGCCGTGGGTGATGTGGAACACGTCTATCACTTGAGCCAGCAGCGCGATGCGTGAATTCAGCGGGATGGCGTCGCCGCGCAGCCCCAGCGGCCGGCCGGAGCCGTCCCAGTGTTCGTCCAGAGACTGGATGCCCTGCGCCACGCTTTCATTGAAGCGCAGCTGGCGGGCGATGTCGGCGCCGCGGTGGCAGCGGATATTGATCAACTCGTCCGCCATGGCTTTGCCGTGACGCAGCACTTTGAGAATGGAGCCCGCGCGCCGCGTCCAGCCCTCGCTGTGGGTGCCGGTGTTCTTGAACACAAAGCCCAGCATCTGCGGCAGGCTGGCGCCCACTTGCTTGAAGTCCTGTTTGAAACTGCGATCGTCGGTTTGGTACAGCTCGCAAATGCGCGCCGCATTGCTGCTGCAGCCCAGGTCCTTGAGCAGGATGGAGTAGTACAAATCCCATAGCTGTTGCGGCGGCAGGCCTATGTCTTGGCCGATATGCATGCCTATCCAGCAACTGCGGACGCAGTGGCCCTCCGGCTGGCCTTCGGTGATGTCCAGCGCGTAGCTTAGCGAGCTGATCAGTTCTGACAGCTTCAGGGTGGCGATCATGCGTGCTCCATGGGGTTGAGGCGGGCGGGGGAGGGGCGGCGAAGCCGCTCACAAAACCTTGCAGAGACGCGGGGGCAAGCCGCGCTGGCGCGGACAGTACATTGAGTACGGCAAGCCGGAGCCGCGCGGCATCTCTGTGAGCGGCGCTACCCTATTTATCCTCGGCGACGCGTGCTTTTTCAATCCCGCCGCGCCGGCGCGCGTTCGCGGCTCAGCCGCGCGATGACGTCCACCAGCCGCGTTTCGATGTCCTGGTCCAGCGGCAAGCGCTCGCTGGCCAGTTCCGCCAGCCGCGGATGGGCGCCCACCTGTACCGAGTGGCCGGCGTCCAGGAACATGCTGACATCGTTGCTATCGTTGCCGAAGCAGATCAGCTCCTCGGCGGCGATGCCGCATTGGCGCAGCGCGGCCATCTTGCTGACGCCGGCGGCGGTGATGTCGAAGATCTGTTCGTCGGAATGGTGGTGCAGCTCCACGCCGGCGTGGGCGTCCAGCTCCTGGCGCAGGCCGGGGACGTCGGCGCAGGCGGTGATCAGCAGCTTGGTTGGTTGGCGGATGTCTTCGGCGCCGACATGGCTGGCCAGTTTGCCGGGGTCCACCTTGTTGAGGAAGGGATGGCTGGCATCGCCGCTGTAGTGGTAGTTCCAGCTCAGGTCCACCAGGTAGGACGCGGCGAAGCGTTGCGCCAACTGGGTGATGTCGGCGAACACCGGGTCCGGGATGGGGGTCAGCCGGTGCAGCTGGCCTTGCCGGTGGCTCATCGCGCCGTTGGCGCCGATGATCAGCGCGTCGTGGAAGCGGGCATCCAGCAAGGGCAGGATGTCGCGGTAGGGGCGGGCGGAAGCGAAGCCCAGCTGGTGGCCGCGCTGGCGCAGGCTGTCCAGCGCGTCCTGGATGGCCGGGCTGATGGTTCTGCCGTTGAAGCAAATGGTGCCGTCGATATCGAAGATGAAGTGCATGAGGTCTCGCTGCGGGGAGGTGGCGGCGGCGGGTTTTAGCGCCGCTTTATGATGTTTGTATTCTAACTGTCTCACCTGCTCGGGTGAAGCCGCCGCGACAAACTGGCGGGCCGCGGGCTTGTGAATGCCGGCAGTTGTCCGCATTGTCTGTAGGTGATCCCATGAAACCCGGAGTATGCCGCGCATGAGCCAAAACGTTTGTCTGGAGCCATTGACCCCCGCCGATTTTCCCGTGCTGGCCGAGTTGGCCGGCGAGATCTGGCATCAGCATTTCATCAGCATGATCAGCCGCGAGCAGATCGAATACATGCTGGCCGGCCGTTATGTCCCGGAAAAGCTGTCCGCTTATCTGGACGCGCCGGACCGCTGGTTCGGGCTATTGAAGCTGGATGGCCGGGCGGTGGGCTATTGCAGTTACGCGCTGACGGCGACGCCGGGGGAGATGAAGCTGGAGCAGCTGTATCTATTGGCGGAGACGCGTGGCCGCGGCCTGGGCGCTTACATGCTGGACGCGGCGGAAGACGCGGCGCGCCGGCACGGCTGCCATGCCTTGGTGCTGACGGTGAACAAGCACAATGCCGGCGCTATCGCGGTGTACAAGCAGCGTGGTTTTACCTTGCGGGAGGAGGCGGTGTTCGATATCGGCAACGGCTTCGTGATGGACGATTATGTGATGGCGAAGCGCTTGGCTTGAGGCGCCAGCGTTCGTCGCGAACGCGGATCGGAAAACAGCGCAAGGCGATGGGCCTTGCGCTGTTTGCGTTTCAGCGCCTAGGTGCTGGGGGCGCGGTGACGGTTAGTTCTAGGACGCCGTGGCCTTGGCGCGGGCTTCGTCCCGCCACATCGCGTCCAGGTAGTTGTGGTATTCGTCGGCGATCCAGCTGGCCGCTTGGCACAAGCCTTTCAGCTGTTCCAAGTCCGGCTGCGGCACGGTGATCTGCTGGCGCATGCTGGCGAGCAGCGGGCGCAACAGGTTCAGCGCTTCCAGGCCATTGGCCAGCGCGTCCGCGGTTTCGAGTTTGGAGAGAGTGGCAGTGGGGATGGGATGTTTATCCATGATGAACTCCTGGCATGGCATTCCTCGTCCGCATTGGCGGGATGGGGAATATGACTGAGAAGCCGCGACTGACGAGCGCGGGTTCCGCCTGACAGGTGTGTTCAGCACCAAGAGGGAATCTAGCAGAATGAATAGGAATGGGTAAAGCGATGGGAGGCAATATTTTATCGCCTCCATCAGGTGCAGCTATTTCACCTTGGTTGGCTTGCCCTGAGTTTCCATTAGTTGAGCAAATTTTGTCCACGAGAGACGATGTTTGTTAACCGAGTTACCTGAGGGAAGCCATTCGATGTTGCCTTTGCTGATCAATAGCTTGCCAAGTCTTGTGCTATCAACCTTAACTTCGATCTCAACGTCTTTGTGAAGAATAATTTTTTCACTCAGGTTTAAAAGTACTTGATGAGCCATAAACCATCTCCATTTTTTACGAGGCTAAGTTTAAGTAGGCTGGTTTTAAAGTGTGGTGCACTTAGAGGTAGGGTACCTCTTTGGTAAGCTTTTTGTCATATTTTGATGGTCGGAAGGTTCATCCCGCTCACGTTTTTTTAGAGGTGGGTGATCAGCTGCATGGTTGATGAACTAGGCTAAACGCAAAGGACGGCATGCTTTCGATGTGGCCCAACTCCCTTCATGCCTGCTGACGGGTGGCAGGTCCGAGGTTTTAAGCGGCTGTTTTGTTTGAGCGATTTGACGTTAGCAAATCGCGCGTCCAGCCTCGCTTCGGACCTGACGGGTCCCGGCGGGTAGCCGTAGGCCAGGCTTGCAGGGTGGCCTTTAAGTGAAGAGGATATTTGGCCAAGCAAATACCCTCTTCCTGCTTGCCGGGCAGCCCCGGCAATGAAAACCATCATCCGCGTAGCGGATTCGATGTCTTACCTTGAGCAATACCCTCGGGCCGCAAAGATCGGGAATAGGTTCTAGGGAGTTGCTTAGGTGCCGCAGAAGGTCCGATATCCCTGCGCCACTTCCGGCGCGGCCGGCAGCGTGTAGCGCTTCAGGCCGGCGCGTTCGGTGAAGGGCTGGCGCAATACGTCCAGCAGCGCCAGTGTCGGGCCCATGTCGCCATGATCGCTGGCGGCGGCCAGCGCTTCTTCCACCAGGTGGTTGCGCGGGATGTAGAGCGGGTTGGCCTGGCGCAGCGCGGCGGCGCGTTCGGCGCCGGCTTGCGGTTCGGCGTCCAGCCGCTGGCGCCAGCGCGCCAGCCACGGCGCGGCGGCGGCCGGGTCGTTGAAGAGCTGAGTCAGTGTTTGGTCTTGGCCTTCGGCGGCGTCGGCCAGCCGGCGCCAGGCCAGGGTGTGGTCGGCGTCCTGGCGCGCCAGCAGCGCCAGCCAGTCTTCGGCCAGTTCCTGGTCGATGTCCTGCGCCTGGCTTAGGCCCAGCTTGCGGCGCGCCTGTCGCAGCCAATGCGCCTGGTAGCGTTCGGCGAAGTCTTCGATGACGGCGGTGGCCGCCGGCACCGCGTTCTTGGGTTCGTCCGGGTCCAGCAGCGGCAGCAGGGTTTCCGCCAGCCGGGCCAGGTTCCATTGGGCGATGGCCGGCTGGTTGCCGTAGGCGTAGCGGCCGCCGCTGTCGATGGAACTGAACACGGTGGACGGATGATGGACGTCCATGAAGGCGCAGGGGCCGTAGTCTATGGTTTCGCCGCTGAGCGCCATATTGTCGGTGTTCATCACGCCGTGGATGAAGCCGGCGTGCATCCAGCGGGCGATCAGTTCCGCCTGGCGTTCCGCCACCGCTTGCAGCAGCGCCAGATAGGGTTGTTCGGCGCCGGCCAGTTCGGGGTAGTGGCGCGCCAGGGTGTAGTCGGCCAGCCGGCGCAGCATGTCGCGCTCGCCGCGGAGGGCGAAGTACTGGAAGGTGCCGACGCGCAGATGGCTGGCGGCGACGCGGGTCAGCACCGCGCCGGGCAGCGCTTGTTCGCGGTAGACGGTTTCGCCGGTGGCGGTCACGGCCAGCGCGCGGGTGCTGGGGATGGCGAGCGCGTGCATGGCTTCGCCGATGATCAGTTCGCGCAGCATCGGCCCCACCGCGGCCTTGCCGTCACCGCGGCGCGAGAACGGAGTGCGGCCGCTGCCCTTGAAGGCGATGTCGCGGCGCTGGCCGTTGCGGTCGATGATTTCGCCCAGCAGCAGCGCGCGGCCGTCGCCCAGCGACGGCGACAGGCCGCCGAACTGGTGGCCGGCATAGGCTTGGGCCACCGGCTTGGCGCCGGCCGGCAAGGCGGCGCCGGAGAAGGCGGCGGCCAGCTCGGCGGCGTCGGCCTGGGCGCTGTCCAGGCCCAGCTCTTGCGCCAGTTCGGCGTTCCAGTACAGCAGGGCCGGCGCGGGCGGGCGTTCGGGTTGCACCGGCGCGCAGGCGTCGGCCAGGTCGCGGGCGTAGCTGTGGTCGAAGTCGATGTGGATCATGGCGGGCTCGCTGGGCGGAGTATGGGGTTGAGAACCTGTTTACGATCTGCTGCGCGTCGGTGATACGGCGTTGAAACCCCCTTCGAAATGCTCATGTACCGTGTGTACACTCCGCTTTCTCAGCGGTTTTCGCCTTGTCTCACCTTAGCTCGCGAGATCGTAAACACGTTCTGAGACGCCGGCGGCGCGGCAAAGTGCCCGGCCGCCGGCCGGCAAAAAGCCGCCCGTGGGCGGCTGGATTCAACGGCTGCGGCCCTTGCCGGCCGGTTTGCTGACGGGTTTGCTGCCCGGTTTGTTCGCGGGCTTGCCGCGTCCGGCCGGCGCTTGGCCGGCGCCGGGCTTGGCCATGGCTTTGGCCTGCGCGGGCTTGCCGCGCTGTCCGTGTCCGGCGGGGGCCGCGGTGCGCTGGCCGGGAGCCTTGTTGCGCGACAGCGGCGCGCCCATGCGGTGGCGCACGGCGGCGGCCTTGTCGCCCGGCGGCGTCGGCGGAATCAGGCAGTGCTTGCTGTGGCCGATCAGGTCGCTGCGGCCCATCTGGATCAGCGCGTCGTGGAGGATCTGCCAGTTGTCCGGGTGGTGGTAGCGCAGGAAGGCCTTGTGCAGCTTGCGGCGGTAGCCGTCGCGCACCACGTCCACTTTTTCCGAGCTGCGGCTCAGGCGCTTGAGCGGATTGCGGCGGGTGTGCCACATGGTGGTGGCCATCGCCATCGGCGTGGGGGTGAAGGTTTGCACCTGATCCAGGCGGAAGTTGTTCTTCTTCAGCCACAGCGCCAGGTTCATCATGTCTTCGTCGCTGGTGCCGGGGTGGGCGGCGATGAAGTAGGGGATCAGATACTGTTCCTTGCCGGCCTGACGGCTGAAGCGTTCGAACAGTTCCTTGAACTTGTTGTATGCACCCATGCCCGGCTTCATCATCATGGACAGCGGGCCGTCCTCGGTGTGTTCCGGGGCGATCTTCAGATAGCCGCCCACATGGTGTTGCACCAGTTCCTTGATGTATTCGGGCGAGCGCACGGCCAAGTCGTAGCGCAGGCCGGACTGGATGTTGATCTTCTTCACGCCCGGCAGCGCGCGCGCCTTGCGGTAAAGCTGGATCAGGTGGCTGTGGTCGGTGTTCAGGTTTTCGCAGATGTCCGGGAACACGCAGGACAGCTTCCTACAGGAACGCTCGATCTTCGGGTCCTTGCAGGAGAGGCGGTACATATTCGCTGTCGGGCCGCCCAGGTCCGAGATATGGCCGGTGAAGCCCGGGGTCTTGTCGCGGATTTCCTCGATTTCCTTGAGGATGGATTCCTCGGAACGGCTCTGGATGATGCGGCCTTCGTGCTCGGTGATGGAGCAGAAGGTACAGCCGCCGAAACAGCCGCGCATGATGTTGACCGAGTACTTGATCATTTCCCAGGCCGGGATATTGGCGTCGCCGTAGCTGGGGTGCGGGTTGCGGGCGTAGGGCAGGCCGTAGACGTGGTCCATTTCCTCGGTGGAGAGCGGAATCGGCGGCGGGGTCAGCCACACGTCGCGCTCACCGTGCATCTGCACCAGCGCGCGGGCGTTGCCGGGGTTGGATTCCAGGTGCAGGGTGCGGCTGGCGTGGGCGTACAGCACCGGGTCGTGGGCCACGGCCTCGTAGGCCGGGATGCGGATCACGGTCTTGGCGCGTTCGGCGCGGCGCTTGGCCAGGCGTTCTTCGCGGGATTCGATGCGGATCACCTGCGGCTTGGACGGGTCCTGGTCCTTGGTGGCTTCGGCCGCCTGTTCCGGGATTTCCTGGTAGGGGTTGAGGTGGACGTCCACCTTGCCCGGCAGGTCCACCACGCTGGAATCCATTTCCTGCCATTCTTCGTCCGGGCGCCAGCCGTGCGGCACGATGAAGGCGGTGCCGCGCACATCGCGGATCTCGCTGAGCTTTTCGCCCCTGGCGGCGCGGTGCGCCACTTCCACCAGCGCGCGTTCGGCGTTGCCGTACAGCAGCAGGTCGGCCTTGGAGTTGATCAGCACCGACGGCCGCACTTTCTCGCTCCAGTAGTCGTAGTGGGCGATGCGGCGCAAGCTGGCTTCGATGCTGCCTACCATCACGCCCACGCCGGGATAGGCTTCGCGGCAGCGCTGGGCGTAGACGGTGACGGCGCGGTCCGGGCGCTTGTTGGGCGCGGCGTGCGGGGTGTAGGCGTCGTCCGAGCGCGGGCGGCGGTCCGCGGTGTAGCGGTTGATCATCGAGTCCATATTGCCGGCGGTGACGCCGAAGAACAGATTGGGCTTGCCCAGCTCGCGGAAGGCGTCCGCGGAGTGCCAATCCGGCTGGGCGATGATGCCCACGCGGAAGCCCTGGTCTTCCAGCAGCCGGCCCACCAGCGCCATGCCGAAGCTGGGGTGGTCGATATAGCCGTCGCCGGTGATCAGGATGATGTCACAGGAGTCCCAGCCCAGCTGGTCCATCTCGGCGCGGGTCATCGGCAGGAACGGGGCGGCGCCGAAGCGGCTGGCCCAGTACTTGCGGTAGGAGGTGATCGGTTTGGCGGCGTGTGCGGTCGTCATGCTGGCTATGGACTGAAGTTCGAGCAACCCGACATTATGCCATAGTTGCGGCTTGCTTGTGGAATAAGCGCTTGTTTTTTATTGGGAATTGCCTGGGTTTGGAGTAGGGTTTTGCCAGGCGGCCGGATTTTTCCGTCAAATCAAGGCGCTGCGCCGCCTGTCCACAGGGACTGGCCGGACGCCGCCGGCATGACTTTGCCGCGCCGCGGGCGTATGCTGGCCGCCCATTTCGCTGCCGCGGTCGTGGCCGGCGAGGGCGGCGGCGCTGAGCGCCGCTGGAGGTGGGCGGCTATAAAGTCTATTCAAAGTCTTGTTTCGTCGGCGTCCGTCGCTTGTGCGGATGCCGGGCGTGGAAAAGATTTTGAACAGGTTCTCATGGCTGCGCCGGTGTGGGCCGGCGAGCTTTGCAGCCGCTTCTTGTGATCCATTGTTGGAGCGGGGAGCCGATCATGGCGAGCCAGATCGTATGGGTGGAGGATGCGGCGCCAGGCCGCTATGTGGATGAGCTGGAGCAGGGCAAGGTCTTGTATCTGCCCAGTTTCGATTTCAGGCTGCTGGACGAGGAGCGGGGTTTGTTGGACCCGGCCATCGCCGATCCCAAGCGCAAGAACATCAGCCTGGAGCCAGACAACGGCGCGCTGCACGGGGTGGTGGGCGGCGCGGAGCGGGAGGCCGCGGTGCGCGGCTTGATCGCGCGCTATCAGCGGGCCGCCGCCGATCTGGCCGCGCGGCTGCTGCCGGAGTACCAGGGCAGGCTGCGCGCGGCGCCCACCAGCCTGCGGCTGTTGCGGGTGGAGGGGCGCCGGACTTCCTGGCGCAAGGACGACAGCCGGCTGCACGTGGACGCGTTTCCATCGCGTCCCAATTACGGCGAGCGCATTCTGCGGGTGTTCTGCAATATCAATCCCGATGGCGAGCCCAGGGTGTGGCGGGTGGGCGAGCCCTTCGCCGACATGGCGCGGCGCATGCTGCCGAGGGTGCCGCGGCAGTGGCCGGGCTCGGCGGCCTTGCTGGCGGCCTTGAAAATCACCAAGCGCAAGCGCAGCGCCTACGATCACATCATGCTGCATCTGCACGACGCGATGAAGGCGGATCTGGAGTACCAGGGCCAATGTCCGCAGGAAACCATGCCGTTTCCACCCGGCTGCGCCTGGGTGTGCTTTTCCGACCACGCGTCGCACGCGGTGATGTCCGGCCAGTTCATGCTGGAGCAGACCTTCTGGCTGCCGGCGGCGGCGATGAGCGATTCGAAACGCTCCCCGCTGAGTTTGTTGGAAGGCATGATCGGCAAGTCACTGGTTTGAGGATGAAAATGGTGTTTAGGTGGCTGAAAGAATGGTTGAGTGGGTGTGCGGTGCCTGTATCCGAAATATCCACCAAACTGTCAACGAATCCGAAAGGGTTCAGTGAGGAGCGGCTGCGTTGTTTGGGGGAGGCTGCTGATGATCACGTTTGGGACAACCGTGATGAAGTGATGGCCAGTCGGGAGTGCATCTGTACCGCGTGCTACTTCCGCTTCCCTCCCTCTGCTGTGCTGAGATGGCAGGATGATGGCCGTTCCGCGATCTGCCCGAATCCGGACTGCGGTTTTGGTGGGTCGGTATTGGGAGATGCATCCGGTTTGAACCTGGACGACTACGATTATTCAATGTTTGCCGATAGGCGGAATTGACGCGTTGCCAGGTAGCAAAAACGTTGGCGTGCGGGGTCTCAAGTATTGGGCAAAAATCGGTTACAATCTTCGATTAGTCATAAATCGCACGGCACAAAACGAATGAGCACGGAAAACAACGCGCCGGTTGTCAGCAATTTCATCCGCAACATCATTGACGAGGATCTGGCTTCCGGCAAGCACAGCAGCATCGTCACCCGCTTCCCGCCGGAGCCCAACGGCTTCGCCCACATCGGCCACGCTAAGGCCATCTGCCTGAACTTCGGCCTGGCCGAGGACTACCAGGGCAAGTGCAATCTGCGCATGGACGACACCAACCCGGAGAAAGAGTCGCCGGAGTATGTGCAGTCCTTCATCGACGACATCAGCTGGATGGGCTTCAAGTGGGATGGCGACGTGCGCTTCGCCTCCGACTATTTCGACCGCCTGTACGGTTACGCGGTGGAGCTGATCCAGGCCGGCAAGGCCTATGTGGACGATCTGTCCGCCGAGGAAATGCGCCAGTACCGCGGTAGCCTGACCGAGCCGGGCAAGAACAGCCCCTACCGCGAGCGTAGCGTGGAGGAGAACCTGGACCTGTTCGCGCGCATGAAGAACGGCGAGTTCGCGGACGGCAGCAAGACGCTGCGCCTGAAGATAGACATGTCTTCCGGCAACATCAATCTGCGCGATCCGGCCATCTACCGCATCCGCCGCGCTCACCATCACCGTACCGGCGACAAGTGGTGCATCTACCCGATGTACGACTACACCCATTGCATTTCCGACGCCATCGAGGGCATCACCCACTCGCTGTGCACGCTGGAATTCGAAGATCACCGCCCGCTGTATGACTGGGTGCTGGACAATATCAGCATCGGCTGCCACCCGCGCCAGTATGAATCCTCGCGGCTGGAGCTGCTGTACACGCTGACTTCCAAGCGCAAGCTGCTGGCGCTGGTGAACGAAGGCGCGGTGAGCGGCTGGGACGATCCGCGCATGCCCACCGTTGCCGGCATGCGTCGCCGCGGCTACAGCCCGGCCGGCATCAAGCTGTTCGCTCAGCGCATCGGCGTGTCCAAGAGCGAGAACATCATCGACATGGCCATCCTGGAAGGCGCGGTGCGCGAGACGTTGGAAAACGAATCGCCGCGCGTGATGGCGGTGGTGAATCCACTGAAAGTGACGCTGAGCAATTACGACGCCGCCGTCACCGCCAGCCGCAGCGCGCCTTTCCATCCGCATCATCCGGAGTTCGGCGAGCGCGAAGTGCCCATCGCCCGCGAGATCTGGATCGAGCGCGACGATTTCGCCGAAGTGCCGCCGCCCAAGTGGCAGCGCCTGACCGCCGGCGGCGAAGTGCGCCTGCGCTACTCCTATGTGATCAAGTGCGAGGAAGTGGTGAAGGACGCCGCTGGCGAGATCATCGAGCTGAAGTGCTCGATCGACCACGACACCCTGGGCAAGAACCCGGAAGGCCGCAAGGTCAAGGGCGTGATCCACTGGGTGTCGGCGGAACACGCGATTGAGGCGGATGTGCGCTGGTATGACCGCCTGTTCACCGAGCCGCGCCCGGACGCGGTGCGCGGCGAGGATGGCGAATACGTGGACTTCCGCCAGTTCCTGAACCCGGAATCGCTGAAGCTGGTGCCGACCTATGTCGAGGCCTCGGTGCTGCAGGCGGCGCCGGAATCGCGCTTTCAGTTTGAGCGCCTGGGCTATTTCGTCACCGACCGTTACGAGCACCAGCCTGGCGTCAAGGCGGTGTTCAACCGCAGCGTGGGCCTGAAGGACAGCTGGAGCAAGTAAGCTCGAGCGCCTGGCCGGATGTTCCGTGCGTTCGGCGAGGACATGACTTTCAGCAATGGCGGGCCCGTGGGTCCGCCATTTTTGCAGCCCGCACCCGCGCCGCCGCATGCCAATAAAAATCAAGGATTAACGATGAAACTGTCCGTGAAACCGCTTGCCCTGTCCCTGCTGGCGGCCAGCCTGCTTTCCGCCTGCGCCGCCACCCCCGGCAAGGGCAATTATGTCGAAGACAAGACTTACAAGATCACCATCCTGCACACCAACGACCATCATGGCCGCTTCTGGCCCAATAGCGACGGCGAATACGGCCTGGCCGCGCAGAAAACCTTGGTGGACCAGGTGCGCGCCGAGGTCAAGGCCGCTGGCGGCTACACCCTGCTGTTGTCCGGCGGCGACGTCAATACCGGGGTGCCGGAGTCCGATCTGCAGGACGCGGAACCGGATTTCCGCGGCATGAGCCGCATCGGCTACGACGCGATGGCGGTGGGCAACCACGAGTTCGACAAGCCGGTGCCGGTGCTGATGAAACAGCGCCAGTGGATCAACTTCCCCATGCTGTCCGCCAATATCTACAAGGACGGCCAGCGCATGTTCGATCCGTACACGATGTTCAACCTGGGCGGCGTGCGAGTGGCGGTGCTGGGCCTGACCACCGACGACACCGCCAAGATGGTGAACCCGGAGCAGGTCAAGGGCATCGAGTTCCGCAGCCCGATCGCCGAGGCCGGCAAGCTGGTGCCGGAGCTGCGCCAGAGCGCCGACATCGTCATCGCCGCCACCCATATGGGTCACTATACCGACGGCCAGCACGGCGTGAACGCACCGGGCGACGTGGAAATGGCGCGCGCGGTGAAGGGGCTGGATTTGATCGTTGGCGGCCATAGCCAGAACCCGGTGTGCATGAAGGCGGAAAACCTGCGCGACGACGCCTATGTGCCGGGCATGCCCTGCGCGCCGGATCGCCAGAACGGCGCCTGGATCGTGCAGGCGCATGAATGGGGCAAATACGTGGGCCGCGCTGATTTCGAGTTCCGCAACGGCACGCTCAAGCTGACCCAGTACCGTCTGCTGCCGGTCAACCTCAAGAAAACGGTCAAGGGCGCGGACGGCAAGGACCAGAAAGTACCCTACACCCAATTGATCGAGGAAGACGGCAAGCTGCGCAACTTCCTGCAGAATTATCAGAACAAGGGCCAGGCGGCGCTGGAGGTGCCGGTGGGGCAGAGCAGCGCCAAGCTGGACGGCGACCGCGGCTCGGTGCGCAGTCAGCCCACCAATCTGGGGGTGTTCATCGGCCAGGTGATGATGGCCAAGGTCAAGGCCGACTTCGCGGTCAATAATTCCGGCGGCATCCGCGATTCGCTGCCGGCTGGCGCGATCAATTACCGCGATGTGCTGAAGGTGTATCCCTTCGGCAGCACCCTGGTCTATGTCGACCTGAACGGCCAGGAAGCGCTGGATTACCTGAAAGCGGCCGCGCGCATGACGCCCGGCGCCGGCGCCTTCGCCCAGTTCGCCGGCGTCAAGCTGCGCATCGTCGGTGGGCAGTTGCAGCAGGCGCTGATCGGCGGCCAGCCCATCGACCCGGCCAAGACCTACCGGATGGCGATCAACAGCTTCATCGCCGCCGGCGGCGACGGCTACCCGCTGATGAACAAGCATCCGGGCTTCGTCAATACCGGCTTCGTCGACGCCGAGATGCTGCGCGAGTACATCGCCGCGCATTCGCCCATCGACGCTGCGGCTTATGCGCCGGGCGACGCGGTGACGCGCAACTGAGTGCTGCCCTGCATGGATAGTCAGGCCGCGGCCCTGGTCGCTGCCATGTGAAAGAGCATCATGGATTACCAAAACTTGAGCCGGACCGTGTCACACGCGCTGCGTCACGAACCTTGGCTATATGAACTGGAACTGGACGATGCCGGCTGGGTGCCGCTGACAGCCTTGCTGGCGGCCCTGCGCGTGGAGCGTAGAGAGTGGCGCGATCTGGGGCTTGCCGATCTGCTTGAAATGATCGCGCGCTCCGAGAAGAAGCGACATGAGATCGATGGTGACCGCATCCGTGCGTTTTATGGTCATTCGCTGCCGGGAAAATTGTCAAAACAGCAAAGCGCGCCGCCGGCGTGGCTTTATCATGGAACGTCGCCGGAAGTCGCGGAGTTGATCCAGCGGGAAGGCCTGCGGCCGATGGGGCGGCAGTATGTGCATTTGTCGGTGGATACGGCAACCGCGATGCAGGTGGGTGGCCGCAAGGCCGCCGCGCCGGTCTTGCTCAAGGTGGACGCCACCGCCGCCTATGCGGCGGGAGCGGCGTTCTATCACGGCAATGAGATGGTGTGGCTGGCGGATGAGGTGCCGGCCGAATTCATTATGTTGCAGGCGAAATAAGCTGGCTTCTGTGTTGCGGCTTGGACAAAGCCCCCTTCAAGGGGGCTTTGTCGTTTGGGTCGCGGCTTAGTCTTCCAGCGTTTCGTGGCTGGCGGCCCGGCCTTCGCGCCAGTAGCTGGCGGCGCGGATGCGGCTCTTGTCGATGCCGCGCTCCTCGCGCAGATGCACGCGCACCGCGCGGATGGCGTGGTATTCGCCGGCGGCCCAGACAAAGCCTTCGCCCGCCGGCAAGGCCAGGGATTTGAGCGCGGTGAGCAGCGCCGGTTCGGCGTCGGCGCCTTGGTGCACCCAATGGATGTCGGCATTGGGGTGGGCGGGCAGTTCGCAGTCTTGGCCCGCCTCGCTGCTTTGCAGCAGGGCGATGACCTTGGCGGTGGGCGGCAGTTCGGCCAGGCGGCGGCGGATGGCCGGCAGCGCGGATTCGTCGCCGATCAGCAGATGCCAGTCAAAAGCCGCCGGAATGACCAAGGAGCCGCGCGGGCCGCCTATGCCCAGGTATTGGCCGGGCTTGGCCTGGGCCGCCCAGCTGGTGGCGGGGCCGGCCTCGTGCAGCGCGAACTCCAGGTCCAGTTCCTGGCGTTCCGGGTCGAAACGGCAGGGGGTGTAGTCGCGCGCGGTCGGGCGCGGTTCGCCTTCCGGGTAGATCAGGGTTTCGTCCACCAGCGCCGGCAGCGCCGGCTTGCCGTCCGGGTGCTCGGGGAAAAACACCTTGAGGTGGTCGTCGAAGGAGGCGGAGGTGAAGCCGGCCAGTTCCTCGCCGCCCAGGGTGACGCAGAGCAGTGTGGGGCCGAGCGGGCGGATGGCGCGCACTTGCAGCAGGCGGAAGCGCAGCGGGTGGCGCAGGCGTTGAACGGTCAGATCGGATGTGGTCATCGGGAGTCCTGTCTTTGAAGTCATGGCTGGGCGCTTGGAGCCGTAAACACTCTCTCTAGCCAGTATCGCCCAGAATTTGCTCACAGGCCTGTCGCAGAATGGCGGCGATGCGGCGCTGCTCGTCTTCGTCGACGTTGGCGGTGCGCATCAGCGCCTGCTTCAGTTCGCCGCGGGCCCGGGTCAGTTCTGGAATCCAGCTGCCGGCGGCATCGTCCGGCGGCGGCATTTCACCGGTCAGCGCGCGGCGGATCGAGTTCATCTTGCGCGCGATGTGCTGCAGCCGCGCCATCATCCATTCCACTTGCTCGCGGTTCTGTTCCAGGTAGTCGCGGCCGGCCGCCGTCAGCGCATAGCATTTGCGCTTGCCTTCCTCGCTCACCGAGATGCGGCCCAATTCTTCCAGATAGGTCAGCGCCGGGTAGACCATGCCGGGGCTGGGGCTGTAAAAGCCGTTGCTGCGGCTCTGCAGCGCCTTGATCAGCTCGTAGCCGTGGCTGGGCTGTTGTTCCAGCAGGGCCAGCAACAACAGCTGCAATTCGTCGGAGCTGAATTTGCGGCCGCGGGTCAGGTTCTCGTCGTCGCCGCCGCCGAAGCCGCCAAAGCCTCCATGCCGGCCATGAGCGCCGCCGTGGCCGTGGCGGGCCATCGCGTGGAGACGATGATGTGCATTGCGTCCGCTCAGTTGGCGGAGCAGGGTACCAAGAGGGTGATGCATGGCGGCTCTCCTGAAAAATATATCTTAAGATATGTTTTTAGATAGGATAAAGTCAAGCCGACCCAGCAAGGACAACGATGATTTGTGGCGTTTTTGGCACGATGTCCGCATCTGTCCACGCTCTCGCGAGCGCGACAATAGGAATACGGCTGAGATGGTGGACGGCGCTGGTGGCGTATGAGCATTCAAGGCGTTGCTCACCGCGCAGCGTCTCACGGCGAGCAAGGGGGCATGAAGCGGCGCTAAAAGAAAAGCCGCCCGGAGGCGGCTGGAGGGCGGCGGGGCGGCTTAGTCGCCGCTGACCACGTCCACCCCCTTGGGCGGCACGAAAGCGAAGCGGGAGGCGGCCAGCGCCGGGTTTTTCTGCGGCGCGCTGAAGCTGACCTTGGTGTGGTTGCCGAAGCTGTCGGTCAATTCCATTTCCACCAGCATATTGGCCTTGAAGCCCATGCGGATGGCGCTGAAGCTGTTGTCGGCCTGCTTGGGGCTGGCGGACAGCCATTCCACCTCGCCGGTCTTGCCGGCTTCCTTCAGCTGGTAGTTCTGTTCGATGGCGTTGCTGCCGGCCAGCAGCGCCGCCGGGCTGGAGCCCAGCGCCGCGCCCTGCGCCTTGCGGGTGACCTGGGCCAGGTCCTTGTCGTAGACCCACAGCGTCTTGCCGTCGCCGACGATCAATTGCTCGTAGGGCTTGCTGTATTCCCAGCGGAATTTGCCGGGGCGGGCGATTTCCAGCCGGCCGCTGGCTTCCTCGCGCTTGCCCTTGTTGCTGACCACTTGCTTGAAGTCGGCGCTCAGGGTCTTGTTGCCGTTGACGAAGGCCTTGAGCTGGGCGATGGCGGCGGCGTGGCCGGCGGCGGGCAAGGCCAGCGCGGCGATGGCGAAAGAGGCGGAAATCAGTGTTTTCATCTTCATGCGGTTCTGGTCCTTGGCGCGGCGCGCGGCCGTCGCAAAGCAGGTGAGACTGCCGCCGCCGGCCGCGGTTTCCGGTTGTGGACGCGGCGGCGGCGCCTTTTGTGTTAGAACCTGTTTACGATCTGCTGCGCGTCGTGAGACGTGACACGGTGAGTACCGCTTCGAAATGCTCATGTACCACTTGTACATTCCGCTTTCTCAGCGGTTTTCGCCTTGTCTCGCCTTAGCTCGCGAGATCGTAAACACGTTCTTAGCGATTATTGTGCGGCGGACGCATCCGGGGAGGTTTCGGCCGCGCCCTCGCCGGCGGCGGCCGGCGGTTGGTTGAGCGCGCGCAGCGCCAGGCCCAGCGGCTTCAGCCATTCCGGCTTCTCCAACTGCTCCAGGTCCACGATGTCGGCGGCGCCAGGCTGGAAGGCGAACACCGGTTTGCCTAGATGGCTGTAGCGGATGTCGGCGTGCGCCTGGCCGCGGAAGTCCGGGCTGTTGAAGCGTATGGTCTGGCGGATGGCGAGCAGGTCGCCGCCACGGCTGACATAGAGATCGCTGACGGTATTGCTGTTCAGCGGGTTGGCCTCGGTAACGCTGAGCAGGCTCTTGATCAGCTGCAGCAGGCTTTCGCTGCCCAGCGGGCCGGGCTTGAGCTGCGGCTTGCGCGCGGCTTCCTGCTGCGCGACCTTGATCAGGCCGTCGACGATATGGGTGGCCAGCTGATTTTCCTGGGCATGGTTCATGGCGATGCGCAGCTGGTAGCGCGCGCCCAGTTCGCGCGCGCGCTCATCCAGCGGCTGGAAGCTGAACGCCTGCTTGTCCACCTTGGCGTAGGCTTCGTCCAGCAGCTTCGGCATCGCCTGGTACATGGCCTTGAGCGGGAAGTTGTCGGCCACGCGTTGCGGCAGGCGCACGCGCAGGAACTTGCCTTCATAGGGGCGCAGGTCCGGCAGGAACAGATAGGCGGCGGACGGGTCCACCAGCAGCGACATGTCCTTGGCGTGGAATTGCAGCGGCAGTTGCACGCTGACCAGCAGATTGCGGCGTTCCAGCCGCAGCGCCGGGATCAGTTCCAGTCTGCCGCCGGACGCGTCCAGCGCGCCCTTGACGCTGAAGCGCATGCTGCGCGCGACCTGATCCATCACCTCGGTCATTTCCAGCTCGCTGACTTCTTCGTCGGCGTGCTTGGGCTTGGCCATGCGCAATTCGTCGAAGCCGATGTCGGCGTCGATATTGTAGCCGCGGCTGTTCCAGTTCTGGATCACCACTTTGCGGGTGGCTTCGTCCGCGCTCTTATTGGTCAGCGGCGATGCGCAGCCGCCCAGCAGCGCCAGTGCGCACAGCGCGGCGCAGAGGCCCGTTTTTTTTAGTTGCATGCGATTTCCTAAGCGAAGGTCCGGCGCCGGCTCCGGGGTGGCGGACCGGCGCGAGCCGGACAGTTTAACGCATCCGGCATCGCCGATGTCATGCGCTTCGCTACGGGCTCAGCTGAATTTATTGGTGATCGGGTAGCGCCAGTCCTTGCCGAAACCGCGATGGGTGACGCGCGGCCCCACCGGCGCCTGGCGGCGCTTGTATTCGTTGATCTTCAGCAGGCGCACCACGCGGCGCACATCGGCCTCGGCATAGCCTTCGGCGATGATGGCGTCGGCGGACAGGTTTTCCTCGACATAGCGCGCCATGATGGCGTCCAGCACCTCATAGGGCGGCAGGCTGTCCTGATCGGTCTGGTCCGGCCGCAGCTCGGCCGACGGCGGCCGGGTGATGATGCGCTCGGGGATGATCTCGCCTTGCAGATTGCGCCAGCGGCACAGTTCGAACACCAGGGTCTTGGCCACGTCCTTGAGCACGGCGAAGCCGCCGGCCATGTCGCCGTACAGGGTGCAGTAGCCGGTGGTCATTTCCGATTTGTTGCCGGTGGTGAGCACCAGCTTGCCGCTCTTGTTGGACAGAGCCATCAGCAGGGTGCCGCGGATGCGCGCCTGCAGGTTTTCCTCGGTGGTGTCCTCGGCCAGGCCGGCGAAGCTGGGCGCCAGCGCTTGCACGAAGCTTTCATACATCGGCCAGATTTCGATTTCCTCGTATTTCACGCCCAGGCGGTTCACCATGTCACGGGAATCGGTCACCGAGATATCGGCGGTATAGCGCGAGGGCATCATCACCGCGTGCACCTTGTCCGCGCCCAGCGCGTCCACCGCCACCGCCAGCGTCAGCGCGGAGTCTATGCCGCCGGACAGGCCCAGCAGCGCGCCGGGGAAGCCGTTCTTGCCGATGTAGTCGCGCACGCCGGTCACCAGGGTGCGGTAGACGCTTTCCAGCGGGCCGGGCAGCGTCGCCTTGGCGCCGGGCAGCAGATCGCCGCCGTCGAAATCGACGATCAGCAGTTCGTCGTCGTAGGCTGCGGCCTGGGCCACCACTTCGCCGGCGCGGTTGACGGCGAAGGAGGCGCCGTCGAACACCAGTTCGTCCTGGCCGCCGGTCAGGTTGACGTAGGCGAAGGGCAGGCCGGTTTCCTCGGCGCGGTAGCGCAGCGCTGCGTGGCGGGTTTCAATCTTGTTGCGATGGAAGGGCGAGGCGTTGAGCACCACCACCACGTCGGCGCCGGCGTCGGCGGCCTCGGCGGCCGGGTCCACCGACCAGATGTCCTCGCAAATCAGCACGCCCACCTTGGCATCGCCCTGCTGGAACACCAGCGGCGCGGCCCCGGGAGTGAAGTAGCGGCATTCGTCGAATACTTCGTCATTGGGTAGCTGCATCTTGTGATACTGGCCGAGGCGGTTGCCGTCGCGCAGCACGGTGGCGGCGTTGAAGCGTTCCGCGGCCATGCGCGCCGGGTGGCCGATCACCAGGGTGATGCCGTCCAGTTCCAGCAGCTCGTCCAACGCCTGTCCGCAGGCGCGGTAAAAACTGTCGCGCAGCAGCAGGTCTTCCGGGCTGTAGCCGGTCAGCGCCAGTTCCGGCGTGACCAGCACGTCGGCGCCCTGGGCGATGGCGGCATGGGCGAGGTCGAGGATTTTGCGGGTGTTGCCGGTGATATCGCCGACAACGGGGTTGAACTGGGCGAGCGCGATACGCATCTTGATAGGGAACCGAATGTTTCGAGATAGATGGAATTTTACCTGATAGATGGCGCAAATGCCCGAGAGGAATCATGGTGTCACTGCAACTGCGTGAGGGAGTGGGCGCCTGGAGCGCGGAACAATGGGCCGCGCTGGAGGCGGGCGGCAATCTGTTCACCGGCTGGCGCTGGCTGCAGGCGCTGGAACAAGCCGGCTGCGTGGGCGAGGCCAGCGGCTGGCTGCCCTTGCCGCTGAGCCTGGAGCTGGATGGAGAATTGCGCGCCTTGGCGCCGGCCTATTTGAAGCGGCATCCGCGTGGCGAATACGTGTTCGACTGGGCCTGGGCCGAGGCCTATGCCCGCGCCGGCCTGGACTATTATCCCAAGCTGGTGGTGGCCTCGCCGTTCAGCCCGGTGAGTGGCCGCCGCTTGCTGGGCGACGCGGCGGCCTGGCCGCAGTTGATCGCCGGTCTGGAGCAGGTGGTGGAGGAGCATGGCCTGTCGTCGGCCCATGTGCTGTTTCCCTCCGACGAAGAGGCGCGCGCCCTGGAGGAGGCCGGCTGGCTATTGCGCGAGGGCGTGCAGTTCCACTGGCGCAACCGCGGCTATGCCGACTTCGACGCTTTCCTGGCCACGCTGAGCCGAGACAAGCGCAAGAAGATCCGCCAGGAGCGGCGCAAGGTGGCCGAGGCCGGCATCGGCGTGCGAGTATTGCGCGGCGAGGCGATAGTCGCCGAGGACTGGGCGTTTTTCTACCGCTGCTACCGGCAGACCTATCTGGAGCGCCGCTCCGCGCCCTATCTGAATCCGGCCTTCTTCGCGCTGCTGGCGGAGCGGCTGGGGCAGCATTGCCTGATGTTCGTCGCCGAACGGGACGGCGCGCCGCTGGCGGCCAGCCTGTGCCTGGTGCAGAACGGTGTGCTGTATGGGCGATACTGGGGCGCGCTGGCCGATATTCCCTGCCTGCATTTCGAGCTGTGTTATTACCAGGGCCTGGAGTATGCGATCCGCGCCGGCCTGCATTGTTTCGAGGGCGGCGCACAGGGCGAGCACAAGCTGGCGCGGGGCTTTGAGCCGGAGCGCACCTGGTCCGCCCATTATATTGCCGATCCGCGTTTTCGCGGCGCGATAGCCGGCTGGCTGCGGCGCGAGCGGGAAGGGGTGGACGAGTATGTCGACACGCTTTTTTCTCATTCCGCTTACAAAACACTTGCGCCGGATGAATAGAGCTTATATACTGCGCAGCCTCTGTGAACGAAACGCCAAGCGCCTTGTTCCACAGGGATTCTGGAGAGGTGGATGAGTGGTTTAAGTCGCACGCCTGGAAAGCGTGTTTAGGGTAATACCCTAACGGGGGTTCGAATCCCCCCCTCTCCGCCAGAATTGACAAAAACTGCCCTGGCGGTTTTTTTATTGCTCCGGTTCCGCCGGCGCAAACTAGCAAGACACCTCCGGAGAGGTGGATGAGTGGTTTAAGTCGCACGCCTGGAAAGCGTGTTTAGGGTAATACCCTAACGGGGGTTCGAATCCCCCCCTCTCCGCCAAAGCAAGCAAAAAGCCCTGACTTTTCAGTCAGGGCTTTTTCGCGTCTGGCGCTTCTCAATCCAGCGCCTGAAAGTCCTCGGTGCGCTCGGCCCAAGCGAAGATGGCGCCCAATTCCGGCGGCGGAGTGGTCAGCTTGCGCAGTGTCAGGTCTATCCATGAGCCGCTGATCTCGTGGCGCGCCGCCAGGCGGCCGTCTTCCTTATAAATCTCGTGGCGGATGCAGAAGCGCTTGCTATCCTGGCTCAGGCCGGCAATGGCCAGCCGCACGTGGATGCGCTCGCTCAGCCGCAGTTCCTTGAAATACTCGGTCCACTCTTTGAAAATGACCGGGCCGAAACCCTGGGCCTGAAATTGCTCGAAACCGAAACCCTGGCCGCGCAGCCATTCGATGCGGGCATGGGTGCAGAAATCGGCATAGGCGGTATGGCGGACATGCTGGTTGGCGTCGCAGTCGGACCAGCGCACTTCTAGCGGGTGGCAAAACGGTTCCAAGCCAATCTCCTTGAGCAGCAGCGGTTTAGCGCATGAAGGGCGGGGGTGGATTCATGATCTTGGCATTGCCTGCGCGCGAGGGTCAAGCGCTTTGCCGTGACAATCGGGCCAAGAACCGCTCAAACCTGGAAAGTCCGCTGTTGCCACTCGGGGCTCGTGCGTACGATCTCGCTCTGGCGCGCGAGCCTTTGAACAGGCTCTGAGAACGTGGTGGATCATGAATTGTTGATGTTAAATAATGCATGGGTGGTGTCAACCCACGGCCGGGAGGGAGCTATGCCTGCGTGGTTTGCAGCAATGCTGTGTTCGGCCCTGCTGGCCGCCGAGGCGCTGGCGGGGCCTGGTCTGCTCATCGCCGTCGAGGACGATTGGCCGCCGTATTCCGCGCGCGGCGCGGTCAGCTCGGCGCCGCGGGGGCTGGCGCCGCAACTGGTGCGCGAGGCCTTCCGTCGCCAGGGCGTGGCGGTTAGCTTCGTCACCGTGCCATTTGCGCGCTGCCTGATGCTGGCGCGTGTCGGCCGGGCGGCGGGCTGCCTTAGCGTCACCATTACCGATGACAATCGCGAGCAATTCTGGTGGCATCAAACGCCGATGTTCACCGAAGAGCTGGCCATTTTCGCGCGCGCCGCCAGCGGCGATGCCGGCCTGGGCCTGAAAGACCTGATTGGCCGGCGGGTGGGCATCACCCAGGATTACTCCTATCCCAGTATCTTTTATCGCGACGTAAGGATTATGAAATCGGTGGCGGCCTCGGATGAGGACTTGATACGCATGCTGCTGGCGCGGCGCGTGGATTATGTGTTGATGAACGCGCTGCCGGGGCAGTTGCGTATCCGCGGCAATCCAGCCGCCGCCGGCAGAGTCCGCAAGGTGGGCAGCATCAGCCAGGATGGCTTCTGGCTGGCATTTTCCAAGGCCAGGGCGCAGGGGCGGGAGAGCGCGGCGCAGTTGGAGGCGGGCTTGCGCGCAATGCGCAAGGACGGTAGTTACGCCAGCATGTTGCTCAGAGTTGATTCCGGAATGAAGGCGGACGCCCCATCACGGACCGATTAATGCTGCCGTGGCATTGCCTAATGCAGAACTGGGTCACGACGGATATTTCCGGTCAGTCCCGGCGCGGTGGTCTCTCTTCGTGATAATGATATTGAATACCATTCACATTAATTTACATGGTTTCGATGTGAATTTACCCGCAATTTACAAAAACGCAGATTTTCCAAAAAAACACTTCATAACAGGCTGTTCTAATGGGCGACGCTTCAAGTTGCTGCGAACAGCCTTGCCCGCGCTCGTGGCATAGATCCGTTCATAACAAGCGACAAAGCCTCCGCTTGCGCCTGGGTTGCCCGCCCATTCCACATCCCCGCTCATATGGAGAAATCATAATGCGCTATTCGTCGCGGCATGTATTGTCGCTTGTCCTGATATTATCCATGCCGGCCTGGCTGGCCGCTTGCGGCTCGCCGTCGCAACCCGTGGCGGCCGTGCCGCAAGTCACGGTGGAGACCGCGACGCCCGGCGACGTGCCCATGGTGATGGAACTGGTGGGTGAAACCGCCGGTTACCGCGATATTGAAGTGCGTGCCCGCGTCGGCGGCATCCTGCTCAAGCGCACTTATGTGGAAGGCCAGCCGGTGAAGCAGGGGCAGGCCTTGTTCCAGATCGACCCCGCGCCGTACCAGGCGCAGCTGGAGCAGGCCAAGGGCGCGCAGGCGCAGCAATTGGCCGCCTTGCAAAAAGCCAGCGCCGACCTGGAGCGCATCCGCCCGCTGTATCGCGAGCAGGCGGTGGCGCGCATGGATTACGACAACGCGGTGTCCGCGCTCAATAACGCCAAGGCGGCCAAACAGGCCGCCGACGCCAAGGTCAAGGAAGCCCAGCTCAATCTGGATTACACTCGGGTCGTCGCGCCGATTCCGGGCCTGACCAGCAAGCAGGTGCAATCCGAGGGCAGCTTGATCCGCGTGGATGCCACCGAGCCGCTGACCACGATTTCCCAGCTCAATCCCATCTACGTCAATTTTTCCATTTCCGAGCAGGATAGCCTCGACTATCAACACAGCCTGGCCACTGGGCAGGTGAACTCGGGGCGGCAGGCAGGCTTGCCGGTGCGCATCCGCTTGGCCGACGGCCGGACGTACGCGCAGAACGGCGAGCTGGATTTCCGCGACAATCGCGTCGATCCCAAAACCGGCACCATCAGCGCGCGCGCTCAATTTCCCAATGCGGCCGGACAATTGCTGCCTGGCCAGTTCGTGCGCGTGATGCTGGACCTGGGCATGCGCAAGAATGTGCTGACCGTGCCGGAGCAGGCCATAGTCCAGGCCCAGGCCGATACCCAGCTAATGGTGGTGGGGGCCGATGACAAGGTACAGGCCAAGACGGTCAAGCTGGGCGCCCAGGTGGGTGGGCGGATGGTGGTCGAGTCCGGCCTCAAGGCCGGTGAGCGGGTGATTGTCGACGGCCTGATGCAGGCCAGGCCCGGTACCGCGGTCAAGCCGGTGACCGCCGCGCCGGCCAAGGCGTGAGGGGCTTACCATGTTCTCGCGTTTCTTCATCAACCGCCCCATCTTCGCCAGTGTGCTGTCCATCGTCATCGTGCTGGCCGGCCTGGCCGCCTTGCGCGCGCTGCCGGTGGAGCAGTATCCGCAAATCGTCCCCGCGGTGGTGTCGGTGTCGGCCAACTATCCGGGCGCCACGCCGCAGACCATCGCGGAAACGGTGGCCGCGCCGTTGGAGCAGCAGCTCAACGGCGTGGAAAACATGCTCTACATGCAATCCAGCGCCGCCTCCAACGGCCAGCTCAGCCTGAATGTCTATTTCACCGTGGGCACCGATCCGGACCAAGCCACCATCGATGTCAACAATCGGGTGCAGGCGGCAATGAAGCAGTTGCCGGACGAGGTGCAGCGCCAGGGCGTCACCGTGCGCAAGAAGTCCACCTCGGTGCTCAGCGTGATTTCCATCGGCTCGCCCAATGGCCAGTATGACCGCAACTACTTGTCCAACTACGCGCTGCTCAATGTGATGGACGAACTCAAGCGCATTCCCGGTGTGGGCGATGTGTCCATGATGGGCGGCACCGATTACGCGATGCGGCTGTGGCTGCGGCCGGACCGCATGGCGCAGCTGGGGCTGACGCCGTCCGATGTGGCCGCGGCGGTGCGCGAGCAGAACGCCCAGTTCGCCGCCGGCAAGATCGGCGCCCAGCCCACCAGCGCGGCGATCAACTTCACCTATACCGTCAATGCCAAGGGCCGGCTCAGCGAGCCCAAGGAGTTCGAGAACATCATCGTGCGTTCGATGCCGGATGGTTCCAAGATCCGGGTCAAGGATGTGGCGCGCGTGGAACTGGGCGGCAACGATTACGATGTGACCAGCATGCGCAACGGCAAGCCCAGCGTCGGCATCAGCACCTATCTGCAACCCAACGCCAACGCGCTCAAGGTATCCGCCGCCATCGCCGCCAAGATGGAGGAGCTCAAGGTCCGCTTCCCAGCCGGGGTGGACTACGCCATTCCCTTCGACACCACCAAATTCGTCAAAGTGTCTATCAACGAGGTGATCAAGACCCTGGCCGAGGCCATGGTGCTGGTATTCCTGGTGGTCTATCTGTTCCTGCAGAATTTCCGCGCCACGCTGATTCCCTGCGTGGCGGTGCCGGTGTCGCTGATCGGCACTTTCGCCGGCATGCTGCTGCTGGGCTTTTCCATCAATCTGCTGACGCTGTTCGGCATGGTGCTGGCCATCGGCATCGTGGTGGACGATGCCATCGTGGTGTTGGAAAACGTCGAGCGCATCATGAGCGAGCGCCGCTGTGGCGCCAAGGAGGCCGCTGTCCTGGCGATGCAGGAGGTGTCCGGCGCCTTGGTGGCCATCGTGCTGGTATTGTGCGCGGTGTTCCTGCCAGTGGCCTTCATGGGCGGCATGACCGGGGTGATGTATCAGCAGTTCGCCGTCACCATCGCCATGTCGGTGATCATTTCCGGCATCGTCGCGTTGACGCTGACCCCAGCCTTGTGCGCCTTGCTGCTCAAACCCGGCCATCACCAGCCGCCGCGCTTTTTCCGGTGGTTCAACCGCGCGTTCGAGCGTCTGACCGGCCGCTATGTGCTGGGTGTGCTGTTTCTCAACCGCCGCGTCGGCGTCGCCTGCGGCCTGATCGCCATCGTGCTGGCAGCCACCGTGGGCCTGTATCAGAAAGTGCCGGGCTCGCTGGTGCCCAATGAGGACATGGGCACGCTGTTCGCCAACACCGCCTTGCCGGACGCGGCGGCGCTGACCCGCACAGCCAAGGCCACCGCCGAGTTCGACCGGCTGATGCTGGCCAATCCCAATGTGGAAAATGTCACCACCTTCACGGGTTTTGACATCCTGTCTGGCTCCAAGCAGACCAACCGCGGCACCAGTTTCATCACGTTGAAGGATTGGGATCAGCGCAAGGGCAAGGGTGAGGACGCTGCCTCCGTGGCCGCCGAGTTCAACCGCCTGGGCCGCAGCTTGCAGGCCGGGGTGATGAGCGCCTTCAGCCCGGCGCCCATCATCGGCATGTCCACCACCGGCGGCCTGGAAGCGTATTTGCAGGACCGCGGCGGCCAAGGCTCGCAAAAGCTCAGCCAGGCGACGGAAAAACTGTTGGCGGCGGCGCGGCAGCGGCCGGAGTTCGCCAGCGTGGCCAGCACTTTCCGCGCCGATGTGCCGCAGAAGTACCTGGACCTGGACCGCGAGAAGGCCAAGGCGCTGGGCGTGGACATCACCCAGGTGTTCGATACCCTGCAAGCCACTTTCGGCCAGCTCTACGTCAACGATTTCAACAAGTTCGGCCGCACTTACAAGGTGCAGCTGCAGTCCGAGGCGGATTTCCGCGCCCGGCCGCAGGACATCGCCAATATCTATGTGCGTTCCGCCGAGGGCGTGATGGTGCCCTTGTCCAGCCTGGTGCAGGTCAAATCCAGTTTCGGACCGGAGCTGGTGGATCGCTTCAACATCTTCAACGCCGCCAAGATTCTGGCCCAGCCGGCGCCCGGCGTCAGTTCCGGCCAGGCGATAGGCGCGCTGGAGGAGGTGGCCGGGCAAGTACTGGGCAAGGACTACGCGCTGGCCTGGAGCGGCAGCGCCTACCAGGAAAAACTGGCCGGCGGCACCGCCGCCACCGCCTTCCTGTTCGGCATCCTGATGGTGTTCCTGATCCTGGCCGCGCAGTACGAGCGCTGGAGCCTGCCGCTGGCGGTGGTGACCTCGGTGCCGTTTGCGCTGTTCGGCGCCTTGCTTGCGGCTGTCATCGGTCAGCAGGACAACAACGTCTATTTCCAGATCGGCGTGGTCACCCTGGTGGGCCTGGCGGCCAAGAACGCCATCCTGATCGTGGAGTTCGCGGTGCAACAGCGCCAGCAGGGCCTGCCGCTGATGGACGCCGCGCTGGAGGCGGCGCGGCTGCGTTTCCGTCCCATCGTGATGACCTCGCTGGCCTTCATCCTGGGCTGCGTGCCGCTGGTGATTTCCAGCGGCGCCGGTTCCGCCAGCCGCCGCGCGCTGGGCACCCCGGTGGTGGGCGGCATGTTGGCCGCCACTTTCATCGCCACCTTCTTCGTGCCGCTGTTCTTCCGGCTGATCATGCAGGCGTCGGAGCGGCGCAAAGCGCCGGCAACGGCGGAGGAGGGTGGCGATGCTTAAACGCGCGCTGATGCCTTCATTGCTGACGCTGGCGTTGAGCGCTTGCGCGGTCGGCCCCGACTACAGCCGCCCCAAGCTGGAGCTGCCGGACAGCGGACAGGTCCAAATTGCGGCCCAGAACCCGGCCATCGCCATGGACTGGTGGCAGCAGTTCAACGATCCGGTGCTGGACCGGTTGATCGCCGAAGCGCTGGAACAAAACCAGGACCTGGCCGCCGCCGCCGCCCGCGTCGACGAGGCCGCGGCCCAGGCCGGCATCGCCCGCGCCCAGCTGCTGCCGGCGCTGAACGCCAACGCCGGCTACCAGCGCGGCCGCACTTCGGCCACCACCACGGCCGCTCCATCGGGGGACGCGCAGCTGCTCAGCGACGTACGCAACGCCAACCTCACCGCGTCCTGGGAACTGGACCTGTGGGGCAAGCTGCGCCGCGGCAAGGAGGCGGGGCGCGCCGACTTCGCCGCCAGCCGCTTCGCCCGCGACAGCTCCAAGCTGGCGATCGCCGCGCAAACCGCGCAGACCTATTTCCAGCTGCGCGCCTACGACGCTCAGCTGGACATCGCCAAGCGCACGCTGCAAAGCCGCGAGGAATCGCTGAAACTGCAGACCAAGCGCTTCAAGGGTGGCCTGATCTCGGAGCTGGACCAACAACAGGCCGAGGCTGAAGCGGCTTCCGCCCGCGCCACGTTGCCGCAGATCGCCAGCGCGCTGGAGCAGACCGAAAGCGCGCTGGGCGTGCTGCTCGGCCACTCGCCCAAGCAACTGGTGGCCGGCGGCATCCAGCGCGGCCAAAGCCTGGACGCGCTGTCGGCCCCGCCGGAAGTGCCGGCCGGCCTGTCCTCCAGCCTGCTGGAGCGGCGGCCGGACATCGCCGCCAGCGAGCAGCAGCTGATTGCGGCCAATGCCCGCATCGGCGTGGCGCGCGCGGCCTACTTCCCCAGCATCAGCCTGAGCGGGGCGCTGGGTTCGCAAAGCCTGTCGCTGGACACCCTGTTCACCGGCCCGACGCGGACCTGGAGCTTTGTCGGCAACCTGGCGGCGCCGGTGTTCAACTTCGGCCAGACCGGCTACGCCGTCGACGCCGCCAGCGCGCAGCAGAAGCAAGCCTTGGCGCAGTACCAGAAGACGGTGCAGAGCGCGTTCAAGGACGCGCTGGACGCCTTGTCCGGCTATGGCGCGACGCGCGACATCCAGGCGGCGCAGACCACGCAGTTCCAAGCCTTGAACAAGTCGCTGCGCCTGGCGAACCTGCGCTACGATAACGGTTACGCCGGCTATCTGGACGTGCTGGACGCGCAGCGCAACAGCTTCCAGGCCGAGTTGGGCCTGGTCAGCGCCAAGCTGGACCAACTGAATGCCGTGGTGGGCCTGTACAAGGCGCTGGGCGGCGGCTGGGAAGCCCCGGCCAAGTCCTGATCCTCGGTAGCAAACGACAAACCCCGCCTTGGCGGGGTTTTTTCATGCTTGGCCTGGGCGCGGGCCGGTGGTCTTGAACGAATTAAAAACAACATTGGCATATCTGTCAGTGGTGATGTCCGGACCCGCTGCTTACCATGCGCTGCGTTTCGACGTTCCACCCCGCGCGAGGACCCATGGGCACCATCACTCACTCAGACACCCTATATCCGCACTTGTTGACCATGGCCGGGCGCGAGCGCCTGGTGGATGAAGCCTATCAAGTGCACGACGCCGTTTTCAGCGGCATGGACCGGGCGGCCTTCCGCAAGATGGTGTTGCCGGAGTCCGAGCACAGCAGCATCCTGCTGTATCGCGGCGAACACGGTCAGGCGGTGGGCTATTGCGCCGTCCACCTGTTCCAGCGCCGCGCGGTGGGGCGCGAAGTCAAGGTTTTGCGCGGGCAGGCCGGTCTGCTCAAAGACTACCGCGGCCGCAATAGCAATATGCCTTTCCTGGCTGGCTGCATGTTGCGCTACTGGCTGCGCGGCCCGTGGCGGCCCATGTATTTCCTGGGTGCGATGATCCATCCGTCCAGCTTCATCCAGATGCACAAGTACGCCGCCGGCATGTGGCCCAGCCCGGAGCGGGGGATGGAGCAGCCGCTGGCGCGGCTGGCGGCGGAGTTGTGCGGCAGTTTCGGCATGGCGGCGCCAGCGGCGGAGCGCCCCTTCGTGGTGAAGCTGGGCATTTTGACTCGGGACAGCCAGACTGATCGCCAATTCTGGCTGCAGCACCCGCGTCCGGCGGCGCGCTATTTTGTCGAGCACAATCCGGACTACCATGAGGGCCACGGCTTGCTGGCCATGGCCGAACTGTCGCCGACGGCTATTCTGAACGGCGTGTGGCGTTATCTGCGAGACAGGCGGAGCGCGGCCGCGGAGCGGTCAAGGCTCTAGGCCGGCTTGCTTGCCGGCATTGAGCGCGACGGCGGCCAGAATCAGCGCCTTGAACGCTTCCGCGTCCACTTCCTCGCCCTCGCGGATATCGATCGCTCGCCTGGCCTTGCCGCCCGGGCTGGCGTTGAACAGTTGGGCCGGGTCCGGCAGCGCCGCGCCTTTGATGAAGGTTAGTTTGACGACGGACGCGTAAGAACCTGTTTACGATCTCGCGAGCTAAGGCGAGGCAAGGCGAAAATGGCTGAGAAAGCGGAATGTACAGGTGGTACATGAGCATTTCGAAGACGTTTTCAACGCTGTATCGCCGACGCGCAGCAGATCGTAAACAGGTTCTAAGAGCCTGTTCAACGTTTTGCGAGCAAGAGCGAGACAAGGCGAGAACGAGCGAAAAAGCGGAATGTACACGTGGTACATGAGCATTTTGAGCTGGTACTTACCGGGCAACGCTTCACGAAGCGCAGCAGACTTTGAACAGCTTCTAAGACTCGCCGGTGTAAAGGATGCCCCGCAAAGACCAGACCGGGGTGCCCATCCATTTCCATTCTTCGATCACGTCTGGGGCGGCTTCCCGGATCAGCAGCCGCATCCGCTCCAAGGCCGCGCCGCGCCAGTCGCTGAGTTCGGCGATTCTCCGGTCTATCAGGGTGGAGGCCGACGCGCGCTCGGCCGCGGAGGAGGGCTTCATGCCGGGCTCAGATCCGGACGCCGACAATCACGTGGGAGGCCTTGAAGAAGGCGACGATGGCTTTGCCGGCGGCCAGGTCCAGATCGTCCGCGCTCTCCTGGGTGACGATGGCCACCAGGGTGTCACCACCATTGAGCTTGATTTCGACTTCGGCATTCACCGCGCCCGGGCGCAACGCGGACACCCGGCCTTCCAGGCGGTTGCGAGTGGACAGTTTGATGCCGGCCTCGGGGTTGGCCAGGATCACCCAGGGAGCCTTGATGATGGCCAGCGCGTCGCAACCCACGGTCAGGCCCAGGTTGGCGGTGCTGCGCTGGGTGATGACGGCGGTGATCAGCTCGCCGCCGGGCAGGGCGATGTCGATCTCGTCGTTGACCGCTCCGGGATGGATGGCGGTGACTTTGCCGGCGAATTGGTTGCGGGCGCTGGTGAGCATGGAATGTCCTTGATGTCGGATGGGTGGGGGTGTCATTGGTGATGTGCGGACAGTATATGCGGAAGCGGGTGGCGCGCCTGTAGCTATTTCGGTCTAATAAGCTGCTCAATGTTTGCTGCGCCGAGCGCGAACTCTAGCGCGGCTTCGACATGAATCCGAGTGGTGTCGAACACCGGCACCGGCACGTCGGCCGGACTCAACAGCAGTGGCAATTCGGTGCAGCCGAAGACGATGCCTTCGGCTCCGCGTGCGATCAACTGCCGAATCACCTCCAGATAAGCGCTCTTGGTGGCCGGTGACGCCAGGCCGCGACCCAGTTCGTCGCGCAGCGTGCGCTGAATGAAATCGCGGGTGTGCTGCGCCTCCGGGATCAAGGTCTCGATGCCGTGTTGCCGCATCTTGTCCCGGAAAAACGGCAGCTCCATGGTGAATCGGGTGCCGAGCAGCCCCACGGTCTGCAGCCGCTGCTGTGAGATTTCCCGCGCCGTCGCCGTGGCGATGTGGATGATGGGGAGGCCGACCGCCGCTTCCAGGCGCTCGGCCACGACGTGCGCGGTATTGGCGCACAGCACGATGGCCTCGGCCCCGGCGGCTTGCAAATGCAGGCAACCTTTGAGCAGCAGCGCATGAGTGTGCTCCCAGTCGTCCCAACCGCGCTGCTGGATATCGTTGAAATTCAGCGAGTAGACCACGCACTCGGCAAAATTGAGGCCGCCCAGCGCCGCGTTGACGCCTTCGTTCAGGTAGCGATAGTAATCCAGCGTCGATACCCAGCTGATACCGCCCAGCAGGCCGAGGGTTCTCATGGCGTTCCTTGATGGTGATTGCGGAAGAGGGTGTCCCTGATGCCGGGCAAGGGCATCGGTATTCGATGCAAGAGTATGGCAATGGATGGATGGTGGCCAGAGCCTCGCGTTTGCGCGAATGCGCGCCATGCCATTAAAATGCCTTTGGAATAATAAATGAGCGGAATATGGCACGCAGATATCGGCAAAGAAAGGAAAGCTTAGCCCAGCTTCTTAGAACGTGTTTACGATCTCGCGAGCAAGAGCGAGACAAGGCGAAAACGGTTGAGAAAGCGGAATGTACAAGCGGTACATGAGCATTTCGAAACGGTTTTCAACGCCGTATCGCCGACGCGCAGCAGATCGTAAACAGGTTCTTATCGCCGCGCCCTGGTATGTGAGCGCCGCTTTGGCCGGGCTCAGCCTGCTGATTTTGAAAAGCGCCTTGCCGGCGTTCGGGGCCAGTAATCCATTGCTGAAGCCGCTAGCCGAGGCGTTTTCCGCGCTGGGCTGGCCCATTGCGCTGTTCTTCCTGGTTTTGGCCGCGCTGTCCCTGTCGCGGCGGGCCGCTAAGCCGCGGTTTAGTTTCAAAATCGATCCGGTGGCGGCGAGAGGGACGCCATTGCCGCTGGAACCGGCGTTCCGGGAATACCCGGCGAGCAAGACCCCCGCGGCCAGCGAGGAGCGGCCCGCGCAATGGTCGTTGGGCTTGATCCGCGACATCGAATGGAAGCGGTTTGAGGATGTCTGCCAGAAATTTTACGAATTGAAAGGCATTCGTTCCGAAACCACGCCGCTGGGGCCGGACGGCGGCATCGATATCCGGTTGTTCCAGGATGATTCCGGCCGCGCCACCTCGCTAGTGCAATGCAAGGCCTGGGGCGAGCGCTATGTCGGCGTGAAGCCTATCCGTGAGTTGCTGGGCGTAATGACTCACGAGAAAATCGCCAAGGCTTTTTTCATGACCAGCGGCAGATTCTCCGACGATGCCAAGACCGTGGCGCGAAGCAATCACATTAGCTTGATCGACGGGGAGATGTTGTTGACGCTGATCGAGCGCCTGCCCGGCGGCGCCCGGCAGCAGTTGTTGGCGTTCGCCACCGCCGGCGATTACCGCACTCCGACCTGTCCCGGCTGCGGCGCCACGATGCGCCATGTCGCCGGCAAGGGCGGTCGGCCCGACTTCTGGGGCTGCCCTGGCTATCCTCGCTGCAAGCAGATACTGCGGATGCGGCAAAAAGCGATGGAGACAGCTTGAGCCGGCCTTAATCGACGATGAACAGCTTGGCGCCGGTTTCGGTATGGGACAGATGCGGTTCAGCGTCGTCGGCGACTTGATAGCTGAGGCCGGGCGTCAAGGTGAAGCTGCGGCCGTCCGCCAGCGTGGTGTGCAGCACCCCCTCCAGACACAGCAGGATGTGGCCTTTGACGCACCAGTGATCCGCGCGGTAGCCCGGCGTGTATTCCACCATGCGGACGCGGATGTCCCCGAAGCGCTGGGTGCGCCAATAGGCGCAGCCGGTTTCGCCGGCATGTTGGGTGGGCTCCAGCGCGGACCAATCGCTGATGCCGAATGGAAGATCGGATATTTTCATGGCGGCTCCTCTTGGGTAGGGGTTCTAAGAACCTGTTTACGATCTGCTGCGCGTCGGCGATACAGCGTTGAAAACACCTTCGAAATGCTCATGTACCACGTGTACATTCCGCTTTCTCAGCCGTTTTCGCCTTGTCTCGCCTTAGCTCGCAAGATCGTAAACAGGTTCTAAGCGCCTGGCCATTGTCGCCGATGTCCCCGGGCCGCGATAGCGGTCTTGGAGCCTGTTCAAAGTCTCGCGTGCGCCAGCGCCTCCAGCCGATCCAGCAGCGCGCCTATCTCTTCGTGCGGGCCGGCTGCTGCCAGCTGCTCGATTTCCGCGCACAACTCCGCCACCGGCGCCAAGCCCGCCATGGCGAACGCGCCCTTGGTGGCGTGCAGCTGCTGCATGAATAGAGGCGCGTCCGCTCCTTTCAAGGCCTGCCGCATCAGTAGAAGAGCATGGTCCAGCGCGCTCAGCAGCTCGGCGCGCCGGGAGGCAGACAAGGGCGCGGGCGCTGTGGGGAGCCGGGCGCTGGCGGGGCTCAAAGCCAAGTGTTTGCGGATAACCTGGTCTAGTTCCTCCAGGGTAAAGGGCTTGAGCATGAGCTCGTCGATGCCGGCCTGCGCGCAGAGCGGCTGTTCGGCCTTGCTGGCCTGTGCGGTGATGGCGACGATGGGAGCGGAGAAGCCGCTGTCGCGCAGCGCCCGGGCCAGGCTATAGCCGCTGATGTCCGGCATGCTCAGATCGGTCAGCACCAAGGCGTAATCCTGACGGGTGGCCAGCGCCAACGCGGCGGCGCCGCTGGCGGCGGTATCCGCCTGATGGCCCAGTTCGCGGAGCTGGTCCTGGATCAGCGTCCGAATCGCCGGGTGGTCGTCCACTACCAGGATGCGGGCCGCCGGCGTGGCAGGGTCTGGCAGAATGGCGGGCGGCTTGGCAACTGGCTGGGCAACCGGTACTGCGGCGCAGGGCGGCAAGGGCAGGGTCACCACGAAGGTGCTGCCCACACCCGGGGTGGAGGTGAATTCGATCGTCCCCGCCAGCAGTTCCGCCAGCTTCTTGCAAAGCGACAGGCCCAGGCCGGTGCCGCCGAAGCGGCGGGTGATGGAGGCGTCCGCCTGGGAAAACTCGGTGAACACCTGGTCGTGGTATTCGGCGGGGATGCCCACGCCGCTGTCCGTCACGCCGATGCGCACCGGCGAATCCGCGCGGCCGTCATCCTGAAGATAAACCTCCAGCAACACTTCGCCGCTGAGCGTGAACTTGATGGCGTTGCCGAGCAGATTCAGCATGATCTGCCGGACACGGACGGGGTCGCCCAGATAAGCCGGCGCCAATTGCGCGTCCATCATGCAGGAAAATTCCAGGCCCTTGGCGCGGGCCAGCGGCTCCATGCTGGCTGCGGCTTCGCGACCCAGCGCGGCCAGATCGAAGGGAATGCTCTCCACGCGCAACAGCCCGGATTCCACCTTGGACAGGTCCAGGATGTCATTGATGATGGCCAGCAAGGCCTGGGACGAATGATTCGCTACCGCCAGGCGCTGTTGTTGCGGCGCGGCCAGCCGGGCGCGGCCGAGCAAATCCAGGCTGCTGACGATGGCGTGCAGCGGGGTGCGGATCTCATGGCTGACCATGGCCACGAAAGAGGACTTGGCTTGGCTGGCCGCTTCAGCCGTTTGGCGCGCGGTTTCCAGTTGGCGCTCCAGCACCTTGCGCGCGGTGATGTCCACCACATTGCACAGCAAGACCCGGATGCCCTGGTAACGCGTGGCCATGGTGGTGCTGTGCAGTTCCATGGCCTGGCCGTCCGCCAGCGCAAACTGGATGTCGCGGTGGCAAGGCGTGGCGCCGAGCGGGGACGCGGCCAGGTGGCTGTCCAGCAACTGCAGGCGCAGGGGCGGGTGGGCTGTCGAGCCTATCCGCGTCCATTGCCTCATCACCTCGTTTTCCAGCAGCACCGTGCCGTCGGCGATGGACAGCAGCGTCAGGCCGGAGGGGGAGGTGTCCACCATGATGCGGTTCAGGTTCTCGCTTTCAAAAATGCGCTGGGCGTTGGAAAAAGCGGGTTTGAAGATCTTGCGGTCCAGCAGCAGGATGATGGTCCACAGGCAGGTAAGGGCAAACAGCAGTGCGCTGAGGTTGATGATCAGCGACAGCCTCAAATCATTCAGCAGGCTCTGCCATGGAAAGACCTGGATCTGAACCCAGCCAGGGGTGGGAAGGCGGGCGCGCAGGATGAACAGGCCATCGCGGTATTGGAGGTCGGACACCGTGTCGTCTATGGGGGGCAGGGCCATGTCGCGGAGGGTCGCGATCAGTTGCGAGCCTTGTTGTGCTTGCCAGCCTACGCTGATGTGCAGCGGCCCCATCGGGCTGGCGAGCAAGGTGGTTTCATCGCGGATGTCCGGCCGCCAGGTATTCAGCAAGCTATCGATGCGAATATCCCTGGCGAAGACAGCGACGGGCGCGCCGTCGACCACGGCGGCTTGCGCCAGACGGATGGCGGGGCGGCCGGTCAGCGGCGCGGCGGCGGAGGCCTGCCAGGCCGGCTGACGGTCGGCTGTCGGATTGGGCATATTGCTGAAAACACTCAGCCGAAGAGCAGCCCTGGTGTCCGGCTTGGCTGAAGCCACCGAGGGCAGGCTGGGGGAGACAATCGCCAGAAACCGCTGGTCCGGGCTATACAAATAGGCGTTTACTGACTTCCTCAACTCGCAGTCGCCGCCGCACATCGCGCTGGCGGCATGCTCCGCCAGCGCCAGATAAGGTTCGAAACGGGGGGGCGGATATTGAGTGGAGAGTTCGCCCATGGCCAGTGCCGGAGGATGAGCCGGGGAGGCTTGCAGCCAGGCTTCGCCGTTGTACGTAGTGAATTGGCGCAGTAGCGCCGGACTTGCCTTGGGTAGCGCTTTCCACGCCGCCTCGGCTTGGCTGACCTGGTGGTGGAGATCGATCGCATGTCCTCTGAGCACCACCTTCAGCGCCGTATTTTCCGCATCGAACATCCGGTGCCGGTCCGCCAGCATTTCCTTGCCGGACAGCCATAGCGATAACAGGGTCAAGGCCAGCAGCGCCAGCGAAATGGCGATGCCACCACCAAACAAAGTGATGCGCTGGATACGCCGCAGGCGGCTGAGCGGCTGGCTTTGAGGGGAGGAGGAGCTAGAATTGCGCATGCGGCTTCCGGCGGGGGGCTTGGCTGGGCGGTTGACCATTTTCAGTATATTTGCTTAGCTATAAAAATAGATTGTGTTGAAAACAATTGTTTAAATTTCATGTGGATGACATGACGGCAGCGGAAATAACAGTCTTCCTGGTGGATGATCATCCCTCGGTGCTCAGCGGCCTGGAGCATGCCTTGCAAGGCCAGCGCGCCATCCGGGTGGCGGGCAAGGCCAATAGCGCCACCGCCTTGTGGGATATGCTGGCGAGCCAGCCTTGCGATGTGCTGGTGTCCGATTACTCCATGCCCGGTTGTGAATCCGGCGACGGCGCGGCAATGTTCGAGCGCCTGCGCCGGCTGTACCCGGAACTGGGCATCGTGGTGCTCACCATGATGGACAACGCGCTGGTGGTGCGCTCGCTGCGTGGCCTGGGCATTCATTGCATCCTGAGCAAGTCAGACGCCATCGAGCACCTGTTGCCGGCGGTGTACGGCGCCATGGCTAAAACGGCCTACTTCTCCCCGGCGGTGGAGCGTCTGCTGGAGGCGGACAAGCTGGCTCAGCCGGCCGGCCAGCGCGCGCTGACCGCGCGCGAGGCGGAAGTGGTGCGGCTCTTCGTCGCCGGTCTGACGGTGAACGACATCGCCGCCAAACTCAAGCGCAGCAAGCAAACCATCAGTACCCAGAAAGCCAGCGCCATGCGCAAGCTGGGCGCGGAACGCGATGCGGACTTGCTGCTGCTATTCCAGTCCTGACTCCCTGTCATGCTCTTCACGGCATCATTCTTGGTGCCGCTTTTCCTCCTCGGGTTCCCTCCATTCCTCTTTGCGCGCAAGGCCGAAGAGGGGCGTGATAGCCGCTTCCGCCGCGCGGCACGGATTTCGTACTGGTCAAATATCCCCTCGCATCGAGCATGGCTATGCTGCCGGATTGGATTTCGCCTGGGCCTGAAAGACGGCAAGCAGGTGAGCATGGCGTTTATATTGAACTGGGTGCTTTTTGATGGCGAGTGGTGTGTCAAAGTCTGGCGGTGCGCATGGGCACGCTTAAAAAAATCCTGGCCTTGTTGGTCGCCGTTCTGCTGGCGCTGAGTCTATGGGAACTGGCGCAGCGATACTTCATCCTCAGTCCCTCGTATCAAACCGGCAAGACGCCGCAAGATTACGGAGTGGCCTTCAAGGAGGACTGGCTGCCTGTTCCCCAGGCGGAAGGCGGCGGCCTGGTGCATGCGTGGTGGCTGCCGGCCGAATCGCCCATCGCGCCGGCGGTGCTGTTTTTGCACGGCAACGACAGCACGCTGCACACCGATATCGATCTGATTCTCAGTCTGCGCCGGCTGGGCCTGGCGGTAATGGCGATCGACTACCGCGGCTATGGCGACGGCGCCTGGTACTTGCCCTCGCAGCATTCGGTTTACGCCGATGCCAGGGTGGCCTGGCAAGCGTTCAAGCAACGGTCGCCGGAAGCGTCCAAGCACCTGGTCTACGGTCACTCCCTGGGCGGAGCCATCGCGATGGACATGGCCGCGGTGTCGCTGGGCGTGGACGGAGTGATTGTCGACGGCGGTTTCTTGTCCGTCGCGGACATCGCCAAATCCTATACCGCCTCATGGCTGCCGTTTGACGCGCTGATTCGCCATGATTTCTCTTCCTATTCCAAGCTGGCGGCCATTGCCGCGCCAAAGCTATTCATTCATTGCTCCGGCGACGATGTGGTGCCGATGGCATTGGGCGAGCGCCTATATCAACTCAGCTCGCGGCCTAAAGCCAAGTTGTTCATGCAAGGCGGGGATCATGACGCTTGTTATCGGCGAGATGAGGCCGCGTGGCAGAGGGCGCTTGATAGGGTGATCAAATATTGAACCTCAAAGTGAAATCCTCTTGATTGGGGCGCTCCTCAGCGTTTTGCTGGTGTCGGCATGCCCCGCCGAATTCACCGTAGCGCCTGTCATCATTCTCGCTCACCAAGCTTGAACCGCCTGTTTCCTATTTCAAGACCCCGCCTATTCGCTGTTCAACGCCGTATCGCCGAAGCGCAGCAGACTTTGTACAGGTTCTGAGACGCGCCGCCGGCGTTGGCTCGTGCTGCCGTCGGCTTTTCGTACTGGTCAGATATTTTTGGACGGCGCGTTTGCGCATACTGGCCTCATCTTGTGCGGCGCTTCTGCCGCATGGGGTCTCACGCCGATCCCCCGGTGGTGAGCTGCCTAGTGTCTATTGCAAACCCACCCTGTTTGCCTCCCTCTCCCCGCTGGGAGAGGGATATTTTTTTAAGCGGAATCCCGCTCTGGCTTGTCGGTGCGGGCGGGCCGCGCGTCTGTGAGCCATCTGCTAGGAGGAAGCATGAACTTCAATATGAATGTCGCCCAGTTCCAGCACAAATTGGCCGAAATGGAGGAGGAGAACCTCATGTTGCGTTTGCAGCTGGATGTTTACCGCGATGAGTTGTTCAAGAAGTACGAGTCGTTTCTGGATGAGAAATTGACGGCGGAAATGGATAAAAAACTGAGTCTGGACGTGCGCAAGGCGGAGGCGGACATGCGCCAGAAAATGCAGGAAGAAATCAAGCTGTTGCGGGAGGAGCTGCAGCGCCTGCGCGCATTGGGCAAGGTCGAGCCCAAGTTTAACAAAGTGGAAAAGACGGTCGAGGCGCCGACTTTGCAGGCCACGGCCTGAGCCTGGGGCGGGCTGTTGGCCGGCAATGGAATCAATTGAGTGGAGTTGTCATGAGAGCATTCTTGCTATTGTGCTGGTTTTTATTGGCCTTGGGCGCGGCGCAAGCTCAGGTCGTGGTGGGCAAGGATTACTTGGTATTGCCCAAGCCGCATCCGGTGTCCAGTGGTGACAAGATCGAAGTGGCGGAGTTTTTTTCTTACCCATGCCGGCATTGCTATGCTCAGGACGCGGCGGTATCGGCCTGGTTGAAGACCCAGCCGGCGGATGTGAGCGTGGTGCGCAAGCATGTGGTGTGGGGCAAGCCGATGGCAGGGTTCGCCCAAGTGTTCGCTACCTTTAGTGTCGCGGGTTTGACCGATCGTTTGCATGCCGCCGCCTTCCGCGCGGTGCAGCACGACAAGATCAATCTGGGTGAGGCGGCGGAGTTTGAAACCTGGCTGCGCCGTCAGCCGGGCGTGGACGTGGCCAAGACCATGGCGGTGTACCGTTCCTTCGCGGTCAAGGCGCAAGTGGAGGCCATCGCCAAGTTCACCAAGGATTACCGGATCTTCAGTACGCCCATGCTGGTGGTGGACGGCAAATATGCGATTGCCGCGGCAGCGCCGGAGCGAAGCAGAGAGGTGTTGGATGCATTGCTGGCCAAGGTGCGGGCGCAAAGAAACGGCGAAATCTGAGCAGGATGGCGAACACCGCCGCCTGCGGGCGGCGGCATCGTTTTTGCCCGCGCGCGCAAACGGGGTATGATGGCAGGCCGTATCGTTTATAGCGTTTGCACACTCCGCCACCCATGTCCCAGCATACTTTCTCCCCGGATGGGAACGCCCATCTCAGCCCCAAGGCCTGGTATCAGGCCGCCAGCGAAAAACCCGGCTTCATCCACGACGCGGCCCAGGCGGCGGCGATCGAGGAGCTGGACCTGCTGTGGCACCAGCTGGTGGAGTTCAAGAGCAAGCGTAATCGCTTCCTCGGACGTAGCCTGCGCAGCCCGGACGTGCCCAAGGGCCTGTATTTCTGGGGCGGAGTGGGGCGCGGCAAGAGTTTTCTGATGGACGCCTTCTACGCCTGCGTGCCTTACCGCCGCAAGCGCCGCATCCATTTCCACAACTTCATGGCCGAGGTGCACCGCGAGCTGCGCGCGCTGGCCGGCAGCAAGGACCCGCTGCTGGCCTATGCCGACAAGATCGCCCGCGACACCCGCCTGCTGTGCTTCGATGAATTCCACGTCAGCGACATCGCCGACGCGATGATGCTGGGCCGACTGCTGTCGGCCTTGTTCGAGCGCGGCGTGGTGTTGGTCACCACTTCCAATTACGCGCCGGATAGTCTCTATCCCAATGGCCTGCAACGGCAGAACTTCCTGCCCACCATCGAGTTGATCAAGCGCGAGCTGAAAGTGCTGAACGTGGACGGCGGCAACGACTACCGGCTGCGCGAGCTGACGCGCGAACCGCTGTTCATGGTGCCCGCTGACGCGGCTAACGAGGAGAAGATGGAGCAGCTGTTCCAGCGCCTGAGCCACGGCGTGGAGCAGAAAAAACGCGCCATCGAGGTGCTGGGCCGCGAGATTCCGGTCAAGCGCCTGGCCGCCGGGGTGATCTGGTTTGATTTCCTGGCCCTGTGCGACGGCCCGCGCGCGCAGACCGATTATCTGGAAATCGCCACCGAATACCATACCGTCTTCGTCAGCGGCATCCCCAGGATCACCGCGCGCGAGGCGTCCATCGCCCGCCGCTTCACCTGGCTGGTGGACGTGTTCTACGACAACCGCGTCAAGCTGGTGGCTTCCGCCGCCGCCGAGCCGGAACAGCTGTACACCGAGGGGGTGCAGGCCAGCGAATTCTTCCGCACCGCCAGCCGGCTGACCGAGATGCAATCGCGCAGCTATTTGGAGCTGCCGCACCAGTCCGTCGGCCAGACCCACGACCAGCCGCCGGTCGGCGTGGTGCTGTAAACGGCGACGCGCATGGACGCCGCCGGCCTGCTGCAAGAAGTGCGCGCCTGCCGGCTGTGCGTGGACAGCCTGCCACTTGGCCCGCGCCCGGTGCTGCAATGGCATCCGGACGCGCGCATCCTGATCGCCGGCCAGGCGCCGGGGCGGCGCGTGCACGCGTCCGGCCTGCCGTTCGACGACCCCAGCGGCGAGCGCTTGCGCGATTGGCTGGGCGTGGACAAGACGGTGTTTTATGATGAAACCCGCATCGCCATCCTGCCGATGGCTTTCTGTTACCCTGGCACCGGCAAGTCCGGCGATTTGCCGCCGCCGCCGCAATGCGCGGCCGCCTGGCGCCAGCCCTTGCTGGCCGGCCTGCCGCATCTGCAATTGACGATTCTGCTGGGGCAGTACGCGCAGCGCTATCATCTGCCGGGCCGCTATCCGCGGCTGACCGAGGCGGTGGAGCGCTGGCGCGAGCACTGGCCGGCCTTGCTGCCCTTGCCGCATCCCAGCCCGCGCAATCAGCTGTGGCTGCGCCGCCATCCCTGGTTCGAGGCCGAGCTGTTGCCGGCTTTGCGGCAGCGGGTGGCGCAGGTGCTGGAGCGCGGCTAAGAGCCTGTTCAAAGTCTGCTGCGCGTCGGCGGGATGGATAGAAATGGGCGTTGAAACCAAGCTCAAAATGCTCATGT
>NZ_LDUI01000061.1:0-33921 GCF_001043555.1 Chromobacterium sp. LK1
TGAGCATTTTGAGCTCGTTTTTAACGCCGTATCGCTGAAGCGCAGCAGACTTTGAACAGGTTCTTAGGGCCATGGAGCCAAGGCGCTGCAGCGCCAGCCCCTGTTTGCTGATCAGCACCTTCTGTGTCACCCAATAAAAAAGGACGCAAATTCTGCGTCGCCTTTTATTCAAACCTGCCAGCACCTTGCTCCTCAGCCGGCGCGGCCGCACTCATCTCGCCGAGTGCAACACCACGGCTCAATCCCCCCATTCATCGATGAACAGCGCCTCCTGCTCCACCTTGCACTGCCGCTCCTGCATCTCCATCGCCAGACTGTGCAGCAAGGGCGGCAGGCCGCCGCCCATCAAGCGCGCCAGCTGCGCCTGGTCCGCCTCGCTCAAGGGCTGCGCGCCATTGGCCAGCGTCAGTTGCTCCGGCAGCATCCGCCACGGCTCCCACGGCCGGCCGGCCTGCTCCGCCACCTTGCCCACGGCCATCGCGATAGCGATGCCGGACGGGTCTAGGTCGCAGGCGATCTGCACCGGCACCCGCAGCAAGGACAGCAGATGGCGCACCGCCTCGCGCCAACGCTGGTGCGGCTGGCCCGGCACCCAGATGGTCAGCACCGGCAGCGCCTGCTGGCTGAGGGTTTGAAACACGCTGAGGTTTTCCACGATGCGCACGCTGCGGATCGCCCCCTCCACCGCGCTCACACCCAGCAAAGCCTCCGGCCCCAAGGCCACGCCTTGCTGCAGCAAGGCCGCGGACAACAGGCAGTGCTGTCCGGCCCACAGCCCCAGCGGCCCGGACAGGAACACATGCGGGGTGTGGCGGGCGATGCCGCAAGCTTCCAGATCGATGCCGAACTCCGCCAGCCACTGCCGGTCCGCCGCGCCGAAGGCCTTGCTGCGCCCCAGCGCACGTTGCGAGAATTGGCGCTCGGTGCCCCAGCTGCCGTCCAGCAACCATTGATCCAGCGCCTGGGCCAGCTTGAGCCGGCGCTCCAGCGTGGAGGATTGCAAATGCGGGCTCAGGCTTTCCGCCAAGCCCAGCAACAAGGGATGGCGCGGCTGCCAGCCGCGCCACAGCTCCACCACTTCCGCCTGCGGCCGCGGGTCGGCCATGCCCAGCAGGTGACGCAGGCCGTACATGTCCAGCCATTGCACCCAGAACGGTTCCAGCTGATTAAAGCGCAAGCCGGTTTCGGCATGCAGTTCCACTTCGCACCAGCCGGCCTCCAATAGCCGGCGCAGCAGGTTCTCCGCCAGCGTGGGGCTGTCCGCCAACGCCAGCAGGCTGCTCCAGCGCGCGCGGTTGCGCCGCGATTTGAGCCAGCCGCCCACCAGCTCCTGCTCTTCCAGGCTCAGCAGCAACGCTTGCGGCGTCGCCTGCGGCGTCAGCAGCAGATTATGGCCGCGCGCGCCCAGCGGGGTGCGGCGAATCTTGTCGGGGTCGATCAGGGACAGCCAGTGCGACATAAACGGCGACTCAAGGAATGGGGCGGATCAGGAATAGACCATTATTCCGCCAGAAATTCAATGCCGCGTGCGGCGCCGGCGCGTCCAAGGCCAGGGAAACCCCCTTGCGGTAGCGGTTCAGCGGGGCCTGCCGGCTGGCCGCGCGCGCGGCTGGCGCGCTATAATGCCATTCGTATTCGAACAGAGCGCGGCAGTCGCCGCGCTCTTTGCTTTTGTCGTTTTTCATGGATAGGCCGTACCGATGTCCGCAGTCAGTAGTCGCCAGGACGCCATCGTCCTGCGCCCGATGCAAGTTCGAGATTTACCCGCGGTGCTGCAAGTGCAGCAGCACTGCTACCCTGCCGAGATGCTGGAAAGCCGCGATGCGCTGGCCTCGCGCCAGCGTTTGTCGCCGGACACCTGCTGGGTGGCGGAACGTCCCGGCCAGTTGCTGGGTTATCTGTTTGCCCACCCCTGGGCCGGCAGCCGCCCGCCCAAGCTGGGCCATAAGCTGGAACAGCTGCCAACCGCCGCCGACACTCTGTTCATCCACGATCTGGCGCTGCATCCGGACGCGCGCGGTCACGGCCTGGGGCCGCGGCTGGTGCAAACCGTGCTGGGCCAGGGCCGCCGCCGCGGCCTGCGCCAGGCGCGGCTGGTGGCGGTACTGGGCGCCGCCCGTTATTGGCAGCGCTTTGGCTACCAGGCCAGCCGGGACAATGAGGCCAATGCCGCCTATGGCGAAGGCGCGGTGTGCATGCAGCGTTCATTGTAAAACGAGCCGCTTTGCCGCGCCGACGCGCCCATGCTCACAGGAAGATTTGGCCTGGCCGCCGGCCAAGCTATGATAGAATCGCGCGCAACGCATTCAATTCCTTATGAAAATACTCATCGTCGCCCTGCTCGCGGCATCGCTCGCCGCCCCCGCCCTGGCCGGCCGCCTGCTGCCCTTGGATCTGAAGGCCGGCACCGTCCGCGCCGTGGATGACGCCACCATCGAGTTCGTCAAGAAAGACCGCTCGCTGCTGGAAAGCCTGCTCGGCATTTTCATCCGCTCCAACCGCCAGTTTCCGCTGGCGCCCGGCCTGCGCATCTTCGATGAGAGCAACCGCTTCCTGCTGCGCGGCCAACTGGATACCCTGGAGGGCAAGCCAGTGGCCGTGACTTTCAATATGCAGGGCCAGATCAACCGCATCTGGGTGCTGCGTCCCGAGGAAGTGGAATTGCTGAAGCAAAGGGAGGCCGAGGCCGCCTCCCAGCCATCCCAATAATCCCGCGCGCGGCGCGCGCCTGCCAAGCAGGCCGCGACGAACCGACGGAAACACGCTGGAATCAAGCTGCAATGAAAAAGGTATACATCAAGACTTTCGGCTGCCAAATGAACGAGTACGACTCGGACAAGATGGCCGACGTGCTGTCCGACGCCGAGGGCATGATTCAGACCGACAAGCCGGAAGACGCCGACGTCATCCTTTTCAACACCTGTAGCGTGCGCGAGAAAGCGCAGGAAAAGGTGTTCTCCGACCTGGGCCGCATCCGCCCGCTGAAGGAAGCCAACCCCAATCTGATCATCGGCGTCGGCGGCTGCGTGGCGTCGCAGGAAGGCGAAACCATCGTCAAGCGCGCGCCCTATGTCGACGTGGTGTTCGGCCCGCAGACGCTGCATCGCTTGCCGGACCTGATCAAATCGCGCCAGTCCAGCGGCAGCTCGCAAGTGGATATTTCCTTCCCGGAAATCGAAAAATTCGACCACATCCCGCCGGCCAAGGTGGACGGCGGCGCGGCTTACGTGTCCATCATGGAAGGCTGTTCCAAGTACTGCTCCTTCTGCGTGGTGCCCTATACCCGCGGCGAGGAGGTCAGCCGCCCCTTCGACGACGTGCTGACCGAGATCGCCGGCCTGGCCGCGCAGGGCGTGAAGGAAATCACCCTGCTGGGCCAGAACGTCAACGCCTACCGCGGCGCGATGTCCGACGGCGAAATCGCCGATTTCGCGCTGCTGCTGGAATACGTGCACGAAGTGCCGGGCGTGGAGCGCATCCGCTTCACCACCAGCCACCCGCGCGAATTCAGCCAGCGCATCATCGATTGCTACGGCAAGCTGCCCAAGCTGGTGTCTCATCTGCACCTGCCGGTGCAAAGCGGCGCCGACCGCGTGCTGGCGGCGATGAAGCGCGGTTACACCGGCCTGGAGTACAAATCCATCATCCGCAAGCTGCGCGCGCTGCGCCCGGATCTGTGCCTGTCGTCGGACTTCATCGTCGGCTTCCCCGGCGAGACCGAGGCCGACTTCGAACAGACGCTGAAGCTGGTCAAGGACATGGAGGTCGACTTCAGCTATGTGTTCATCTACAGCCCGCGCCCGGGCACGCCGGCGTCCAATCTGCCGGACGACACCCCGCACGCGGAGAAAGTGCGCCGCCTGGAAGCCCTGAACGAGGTGATCGAGGCCAAGGGCTTCGCCATCAACCAGGCGATGGTAGGCACGGTGCAGCGCGTGCTGGTGGAAAGCGTGTCCAAGAAGGACGCCACCATGCTGGCGGCGCGCACCGCCAACAACCGCGTGGTCAACTTCGTCGGCCATCCGCGCCTGCTGAACCAGATGATGGACGTGCGCATCACCGAAGCCCGCCCGCACTCGCTGGTGGGCGAGGCGCTGATCACGGAAACCGCTTGAGCATGACGCCCGCCCGCCATTTTTTTGCGCCCGTCGCCGCCGGCGGGCGTATGCTTGAAGCTTTTCATCCCCACTGAGCCGCCATGTTCATCGTTTCGCTGAGCTACACCGCCCCGCTGTCCGATATCGACGCCTTGCTGGACCAGCATATTGTCTGGCTGCAGCAAGGCTATGCCGCCGGCCTGCTGCTGGCCTCCGGCCGCAAATCCCCGCGCACCGGCGGCGTGATCCTGGCCCGCGGCGAACGCGCCGAGCTGGAAGCGCTGCTGGCGCGCGACCCCTTCGCCGTCGCCAATGTCGCCCGCTACGAAATCACCGAGTTCCACGCAAGCATGAGCGCGCCGGAACTGGATTGCCTGCGGAACATTTGATGCTCGCCGCAGCCTTAACACCAGCCACGCTCCAGACCATACAAGCCGCATGACGACCTCGCATTCCGAACCGCTAAGCTTCAATCCCGTAGACAATGAACGGCTGGCCCGCCTGTGCGGCCCGCTGGACGAAAACCTGAAACAGATCGAAACCGGCCTGGACGTGACGGTGCAGCGCCGCGGCGAAAGCTTCCGCGTGCAGGGCGAGCAGGCCAAGGCCGCGGTGGAAGCGCTGACCCGGCTCTACCTGCTGGCGGAAAAGCAGGAGCTGTCGATAGACGACGTGCAACTGTGCCTGGTGGAACTGCGCCGCCACGCGGCCAATGGCGTCGAGACCGCAGCCGACGACGAAGACGTGCCGGTGCTGGTGACCCGCCGCGGAGATCTGCGCGGCCGCACCCCGCGTCAAAGCCGCTACATCAAGGCCATCCAGCAGCACGACATCACCTTCGGCATCGGCCCGGCCGGCACCGGCAAGACCTATCTGGCGGTGGGCTGCGCGGTGGACGCGATGGAGCGCGACGCGGTCAAGCGCATCGTGCTGGTGCGCCCGGCGGTGGAGGCCGGCGAGAAGCTGGGCTTCCTGCCCGGCGACCTGGCGCAGAAGGTCGACCCCTATCTGCGGCCGCTGTACGACGCGCTGTACGATCTGATGGGATTCGACCGCGTGACCCGGCTGTTCGAGAAGAACCTAATCGAGATCGCGCCGCTGGCCTATATGCGCGGCCGCACGCTGAACAACGCCTTCATCATTCTGGACGAGGCGCAGAACACCACGCCGGAACAGATGAAGATGTTCCTGACCCGCATCGGCTTCGGCTCCAGGGCGGTGATCACCGGCGACGTGACCCAGATCGACCTGGCCCGCCATCAGAAGAGCGGCCTGGTCGAGGTGGAACGCATCCTGGGCATGGTGCGCGGCATTCATTTCCATCATTTCCAGAGCGACGACGTGGTGCGCCATCCGCTGGTGCAGAAAATCGTCGACGCCTACGACCAATACCAAAGCAAGCAAGATGAAAAGAGCCAAGCGTAACCCGCTGCTGGCGCGGCTGGCCGCGCGCCTGGAACTGAGCCTGGACGTGCGCAGTCAAACCGCCGCGCTGCCGCGGCCCGCCGATCTGCGCCGCTGGAGCCAGGCGGCGCTGCAAGCCGGCGTCAAACAGGCCCAGGTCAGCATCCTGATCGTGGATGCCGACGAAGGCCGCCAATTGAACCATGACTACCGCGGCAAGGACTACGCCACCAATGTGCTGAGCTTCGCGCTCAACGAGGGCGATCCGGTGCCGGGCCTGCCGCTGATCGGCGATCTGGTGCTGTGCGCGCCGGTGGTGGAAAAAGAGGCCGCCGAGCAAAACAAGCCGCTGCAAGCGCATTACGCCCACCTGTTGGTGCACGGCATGCTGCACCTGCAGGGCTTTGACCATGAGCAAGACGACGAAGCCGAAACCATGGAGGCGCTTGAAACCGTCATCATGCAGAGGCTAGGATATCCCGACCCGTATCGAGAGGAGCAATTCTAAGAAATGGAAGACCCCAGTAAACCGCGGCCGACTTGGCTGGAACGCCTGTCCACCATGTTGCTGCGCGAGCCGGAAGATCGCGAAGAGTTGATCGAACTCTTGCACAACGCCTTCGAGCGCAATCTGCTGGACGCGGAAGCGCTCGGCATGATCGAGGGCGTGCTGGAAGTCAGCGAACTGACCGTGCGCGACGTGATGATTCCGCGCAGCCAGATGAACGTGATCAGCTGCGACGATCCGATCACCCGCTTCCTGCCTATGGTGATCGATTCCGGACACTCGCGCTTTCCGGTGATAGGCGACAGCAAGGACGACGTGCTGGGCATTCTGTTGGCCAAGGAACTGTTGCGCTATTTCCACGCGCCGGCCAGCTTCGACTTGAAGGCGGTGCTGCGCCCGGCGGTGTTCGTGCCGGAATCCAAGCCGCTGAATGTGCTGCTGCGCGATTTCCGCGCCACTCACAACCACATGGCGGTGGTGGTGGACGAATACGGCGGCGTGTCCGGCCTGGTGACCATCGAGGACGTGATCGAGCAGATCGTCGGCGACATCGAGGACGAATACGACACCGAGGACGACGAAGAAGACATCCTGCCGGTGCGCGGCCATCAGCGCTACCGGGTCAAGGCGCTGACCGAGATCGAGGACTTCAACCATTACTTTGAAACCGATTTCGAAGACGACGATGTCGACACCGTCGGCGGCCTGGTGATCTCGCTGACCGGCCACCTGCCCAAGCGCGGCGAGGCGGTGGAAGCCGCCGGCCTGCGCTTCACCGTGCTGCGCGCCGACAACCGCCGCGTCGACACCCTGCTGGTGGAGCGGATTCAGGCCGGGGAAACCAGCGAGGTCTGAGAAGCGGCGCGCCTTCTGCTTCGCGGCGGAGGCCTGGCTTGAGCACGGCTGAGAAACGCCCATGCGCCGCCTGCGCATTGCGCTTTCCCAGCCGTTTCGGCCTTGTCTCGCCCACGCTCGCAAGAGCGTGAACAGACGCTGAACGCCGCTGCCGGAAGCCGGCGGCCGGATTGGGCTTGGAGCCCGCGCCGCCCGCTCCTAAGATGAAGATCAGCTATTTGACAATCCGTCGGCCGGCTTTTGCCGGCCGGCTTCGCCTGATGCCTACCATGCGCACTTTACTGGTCCTGCTGGCAGCCGCCTTGGCTGGCAGCCTCACACTGTTCGCCTTCGCCCCCTATCGGCTATTCTGGATCATGCCGCTGTCTTTGGCGGCGCTGGCCGACCTGACTCAACGCCACCCGCAGCGCGCGTTCTGGATCGGCTATGTCTGGGGTCTGGCCGCCTACACCAGCAACTTCAACTGGATCTACAACAGCCTGCACGACGTGGCCGGCCTGCCGGCCTGGATCGCCCTGCCGCTGGTGCTCTTGCTGCCGGCCTATCTGGCGCTCTACCCGGGCCTCGCGATGTGGCTGAGCGCCCGCGTCACCGCCAAGCCGTGGCAGCGCTGGCTGCTGGCCTTCCCGGCGCTGTGGGAACTGGGGGAATGGCTGCGCGGCTGGGTGCTGACCGGCTTCCCCTGGGCCGCCGCCGGCTACTCGCAGATCACGGAAAGCCCGCTGGCCGGCTATACGCCGCTGGGCGGCTCCCACCTGGTCACCTACCTGGTGGCGCTGTCCGCCGGCGCGCTGGCACTGATGGTGCACGGTTCCTGGCGGCTGCGCGCCGGCTTGCTGCTCGCCGCGCTGGCGGTATGGGGCAACGGCCAAGGGCTGAAGAGCATCGAATGGACCCAGCCGCTGGGCAAGCCCATCAGCGTGGCGCTGGCGCAGGGCAATATCGCCCAGGAGCTGAAATGGTCGCCGGAAAACCTGGAAGAATCGCTGCGCGTGTATTACCAGCAAGTGGCCACCACCCGCGCCGACCTGATGCTGCTGCCGGAAACCGCGCTGCCGCTGTTTCTGGACGACCTGCCCTCCGGCTACCTGAGCATGATGGAGGGCCAGGCCCAGCGTGCCGGCATGGCGCTGGCCACCGGGGTGCCGCGCCGCACCAACGACGGCCGCGGTTATCTGAACGCGGTGGTGGCGCTGACCACGCCGGGCCGGCCCTATTTCGCCAAGGACCACCTGGTGCCGTTCGGCGAATTCATCCCGGTGCCGGGGCTGATAGGCTGGATTTACCAGTTCATGAATATGCCGATGTCCGGCTTCAGCAGCGGCGGCGCCAACCAGCCACCGCTGCCGCTGGCAGGCGAGAAGATCGCCTTCAACGTCTGCTACGAGGACAGCTTCGGCGAGGAGCTGATAGGCCCGGCGGCCCAGGCCAGCATCATGGCCAACGTCAGCAATCTGGCCTGGTTCGGCAAGAGCGTGGCGATGAGCCAACACTTGCAGTTGTCGCAGACGCGGGCGCTGGAAAATGGCCGCTACATGCTGCGCGCCACCAATAACGGCATGACCGCCATCATCCGCCCGGACGGCGAGATCGCCTCGGTGGCGGCGCCCTATACCCGCCAGGTGTTGCAAGGCTTCGCTCAGGGCCGCCAGGGACTGACCCCCTATATGCGGCACGGCAACGCGCCGGTCTTGATAGGCTGCGCGGCGCTGCTGCTGCTGGCCATGTTGCTGGGGCGCAAGCACCGTCCTTGAGCGTTGCCGGCTCTGCCCAGCGAACGCGCGATGTTTCCACTCTGGAACATCGCGCGTTTTGACATTCGGCCCCGGATTCCCGATCATCATTCGCCGGCGACGCGAACCGGCCCTGCGCCGAAATCACACCAAGAAACGCCGCGCCGCCTCTACAAGGGAATCAAGATGAACGAGAGAAAACTGGAAGCCGGGATCGTCACCAACTTTTCCGAGCGCATGAGCTATGGCGGTTATCTATGCCTGGACCAGCTGCTGGCCTGTCAGAAACCGCTGTCCGATCCGCCGCACCACGACGAGCTGCTGTTCGTGATCCAGCATCAGACCTCCGAACTGTGGATGAAGCTGATGCTGCATGAGCTGCAGGCAGCGGTGCGTTTCGTCCAGCAGGACACGCTGGGCCCCAGCTTCAAATGCCTAGCGCGGGTCAAACAGATCCAGCGCCTGCTGTTCGAGCAATGGGCGGTATTGGAGACGCTGACGCCGTCGGAATACATGGAGTTCCGCGATGTGCTGGGCAATTCCTCCGGCTTCCAATCGCATCAATACCGCTCCATCGAATTCCTGCTGGGCAACAAGAACCAGGCGATGCTCAATGTGTTCGCCCATGAGGCGGACAAACACGCCTCGCTGCAAGCCATCCTGGAAGCGCCCAGCCTGTACGATGAATTCCTGCGCCACCTGGCGCGGCGCGGCCTGCCGGTGCCGGCCTCCAGCCTGGAACGCGACTGGTCGCAGCCCTATCAGCGCAACCCGGAACTGATCCCGCTGTTCAAGTTGATCTACGACCAGCCCCAGCAGCACTGGGAAGCCTATGAGATGGCGGAAAAGCTGGTGGACGTGGAGGAATACTTCCACCTGTGGCGCTTCCGCCATATGAAGACAGTGGAGCGGGTCATCGGCTTCAAGCAAGGCACCGGCGGCTCCAGCGGCGTGCGTTTCCTCAAGCAGGCGCTGGAGCTGACTTTCTTCCCGGAGTTGCTGGACGTGCGTACAGAAATCGGCCGCTGACGCGGCGGCGGCACGGGCCCCCGCGCCGCCGGCTCAACAGCGGAAGCGCGACACCAGCCCGCGCAGATTGCCGGCTAGCTGGCGCATGTCCACCAGCGCCGCCGAGGCGGTGGACGCCGCCTGCGCGTTCTTGCTGGAGCTCATCGCGATTTGCTCGACGTACTGGGCGATGTCCTGGCTGGCGGTGCCCTGCTCCTTCAGCGCGTGGGAAATATCGTTGACCACGCCCAGCACGCCGCTGGCGCTGTGGCTGATTTCGCCCACCGCCGCGCCGCCCTGCTCGGCCAGTTCCAGGCCGTTCTTGGCGCGCCGCACCGCTTCTTCCATCGAGCCGTGCGACTGGGTGGAGCTTTGCTGGATCTCGGCGATCATGCCGGCGATCTCCTCGGTGGCCTGGGCGGTGCGTTCGGACAGCTTGCGCACCTCGTCCGCCACCACCGCGAAGCCACGGCCCTGCTCACCGGCGCGCGCCGCCTCGATCGCCGCGTTCAAGGCCAGGAGATTGGTCTGATCGGCGATGTCCTTGATCACCTGCATGATGCCGGAGATCACCTGCGCCTTGTCCACCAGTTCATTGATGGTGCCGGCCGCCAATTCCACCGATTCATTGATGCGGCGCATTTCCGCCACCGCTCGCGAGATCACCTCGCTGCCCTGCTGCGACGATTCGCCGGACTGCTCGGACAGGCTGCGGGCATCCTGGGCGCGGTCGGAAATATGGTTGATGCTGACGGTCAGCTCCTCTATCGAGGCCGCCATCGAGGTGGCCGCCTCGCTTTGCTGCTCGGAACCGCTGGCAACGGCGGCGGCATGACCGCTGACGTCGTCGCTCATTTCAGACACCCGATTGGCCGCGGCGGCGATTTCTCCCACCAGCTGCCGCAGCTGCGCCTGCATGCCGGCCACATTGGCCAGCAAGCTGTCCTGGTCGCCGGCCTTCACCGGCACCGCCATGTCCAGTTGCCCGGCGGCGATGCGTTTGACGATATCCACGGTGACCGCCGGCTCGCCGCCCAACTGGCCCAGCACGCTGCGCATGATGTAGCCGCCCAGGCCGGCCAGCAGCAGCAGGATCACGCCGACCTCCAGCGCCAGGTTGAACAGCGATTTGTGATAGGCGGCAGCCACATCATCCAGATAGATGCCGGTGCCCAACACCCAGCCCCAGCCGGGCGAAGTCATCAAATAGGAAATCTTGGGCTGCGGCGCGTCGAAGCCCGGCTTGTCCCACACATAGCTGGCATAGCCCTTGCCGCCGCCGCTGCTCAAGGCCTGATCGAACAGCTGGCCCATGTCCTGGCCGCTGCCTTCCTTGACCCCGTGCAGGTTCTTGCCGATCAAGGCAGGCTTCACGCCGTGGGCGACATAGGTCAGGCTCTTGTCGAAGGCGAAGAAATACTCGCGCTGGTCGTAGCGCATGCTGTTGAGCGCCGCCGCGGCCTGCTGCTTGGCTTGCGGCTCGCTCATCTTGCCGTCCGCCGCCATCTTTTCGTAGGACACCACCAGCGCCGCCGCCGACTCCACCAGATTGCGCGTCTTGTCCTTGCGGTCCTGCAGCATGGTGTCGCGCTCGCGCATCACCGACAGCACGCCTATCGCCGCCACCAGCAAGGCCATCGCCACCAACAGCAGCAGCAGACGGCCGCGCAGGCTCATTGTTGTTTTGTTCATTTCCATCTCCCCACACCTTGTTCACTTATTCTAGACAGCGCTGATCGCTCTTTTTGCGCGATTAGTCCTAGTTTGAGGCATTTCAACAAAAAATATCAACAGCATATAAAAAAGGCCCGGATCGCTCCGGGCCAGACTGAACGCAAGCGGTCATACCCGCGTCCAGGGTCGTCATTCCACACGCCTCACTTCATCGTCGGCATCACGAACTCGGCGGTCATCTTGGCCGGCCAGCGGCTGGTCACCGTCTTCATCCGGGTATAGAAACGCACGCCCTCCGGACCATGCATATGGTGATCGCCGAACAGCGAGGCCTTCCAGCCGCCAAAGCTGTGGAAGGCCATCGGCACCGGAATCGGCACATTGATGCCCACCATGCCCACCTGGATGCGGTGGCTGAATTCGCGCGCGGCGCCACCGGAGCGAGTGAAGATGCTGGTGCCGTTGGCGAAGGGGTGGGCATTGATCAGGCTCACCGCGCTGTCGAAGTCCGGCACCCGCACCACCGCCAGCACCGGCCCGAAGATTTCCTCCTGGTAGATGGTCATCTCCGGCGTCACGTGATCAAACAGGCAGCCACCAAGGAAAAAGCCGTCCTCGTGGCCGGGATGGCGGTAGCCGCGACCATCCACCACCAGCCGCGCGCCTTCGGCCACGCCCTGTGCGACATAGCCCGTCACCTTGTCCAAGTGCTGGCGCGTCACCAGCGGCCCCATTTCCGCCGCCGCGTCGTCGCCCACGCCTATCTTCAGATTGCGCGCGCGCTCGGCCAGCCGCGCCACCAGTTCATCGCCGATATCACCGACGGCCAGCACCACCGAGATCGCCATGCAGCGCTCGCCGGCCGAACCGTAGGCGGCGCCGATCAGCGCTTCCACCGCGCCGTCCAGGTCCGCGTCCGGCATCACCACCAGGTGGTTCTTGGCGCCGCCCAGCGCCTGCACCCGCTTGCCGTGGCGCGCGCCGGTTTCATAGATGTACTGGGCAATCGGCGTGGAGCCGACGAAGCTGAGCGCGGCGATGTCGGGATGGGTGAGCAAGGCGTCCACCGCCTGCTTGTCGCCGTGCACCACATTGAATACGCCGGCCGGCAAGCCGGCCTGCTGCAGCAGTTCAGCCAGCAGCAGCGCGGCGGAGGGGTCACGCTCCGACGGCTTGAGGATGAAGCAGTTGCCGCAGGCCAGCGCCACCGGGAACATCCACAGCGGCACCATGGCCGGGAAGTTGAACGGAGTGATGCCGGCCACCACGCCCAGCGGCTGACGCATGGAATGGCTGTCGATGCCGCCGCCCACCTGTTCGGTGAACTCGCCCTTCAGCAACTGCGGAATGCCGCAGGCGAATTCCACCACCTCCAGCCCACGAGTGACTTCGCCAATGGCGTCGGACACCACCTTGCCGTGCTCGCTGGAAATCAGCGCCGCCAAGCGCTGCTGGTTCTGCTCCAGCAGTTCCTTGAACTTGAACATCACCCGCGCCCGCTTCAGCGGCGAGGTTTCCGCCCAGGCCGGAAAGGCCTTGCGCGCCGCCGCCACCGCGGCCTGCACCTCGTCCGGGCCCGCCAGCGGCACGCGGGCGGCGACACGGCCCAACGCTGGGTTGTAGACATCGCCAAAGCGGCCGCTCTGGCCTTCGCAGCGCTCGCCGCCGATGTAATGAGGAATGTTCTGCATGCTAGTTCCGATGGGTATGGGTTGAGTGTTCGGCGCCGCGCTTATTCGCAGGCGCGCAAGGCGGTGGCGATGGTGTCGAACAGCCGGTCGATCTCATGCTTTTCGATGATCAAGGGCGGCGATACCGCCAGGATGTCGCCGGTGAAGCGCAGCAGCACGCCTTGCTCCCAGCACTTGAGGAAGACGTCGAAACCGCGCTGCCCAGCGGCGCCGGGGCGGCTGTCCAGCTCGATGCCGGCCACCAGGCCCAGATTGCGGATGTCCTTGACATAGGGCTGACCGCGCAAGGCGTGCGCGCGCTCCTCGAAATAAGCGGACAGGCCGGCGGCGCGCTCGAACAACTGCTCCTCGCGGTACAGATCCAGCGAGGCGATCGCCGCGGCGCAGGCCAGCGGGTGGGCGGAATAAGTGTAGCCGTGCGGAAACTCGATCATGCGTTCGCCGGCGGCGGCCATGAAGGCGTCGTGGATCTCCGGCTTCAGCAGCAGCGCGCCCATAGGCACCACGCCGTTGGTCAGACCCTTGGCGCAGGTGATGATGTCCGGCAGCACGCCGAACTTGTTGGCCGCCCAGTCCGCGCCCAGGCGGCCGAAGCCGGTGATCACCTCGTCGAAGATCAGCAGGATGCCGTAGCGGTCGCAGATTTCGCGCAAGCGCCGCAAATAGCCCTTGGGCGGGATCAGCACGCCGGTGGAGCCGCCCATAGGCTCGACGATGACGGCGGCGATGGTGGATGGGTCGTGCAGGGTCAGGATGCGCGCTTCCAGTTCGTCGGCGAACTCGGCGCCATGCTCCGGCTCGCCGCGGCTGAAGGCGTTGCGCGCCAGATCATGGGTGCTGCGCAGATGGTCCACCGCCGGCAAGGACACCGGAAAATGCTTGCGGTTGCCGGCCATGCCGCCCACCGAGATGCCACCGAAGTTGACACCGTGATAGCCGCGCTCGCGGCCGATCAGCTTGACGCGGGCGGCGTCGCCGCGCACGCGGTGGTAAGCCACCGCCATCTTCAACGCGGTGTCCACCGCCTCCGAACCGGAGCCGACGAAGAAGGCCTTGCTCAAGCCCTTGGGCGCCATCGCCACCAGCTTGTCGGCGGCCTCGAAAGCCTTGGGGTGGGCCATCTGGAACGGCGGCGCGTAATCCAGCGTCGCCACCTGGCGCTGCACCGCTTCGACGATGGGCTTGCGGTTGTGGCCGGCGGTCACGCACCACAGGCCGGCGCTGCCGTCCAGGATCTGGCGGCCCTGGTCGTCGGTGTAATACATGCCGTCGGCGCTCACCAGCATGCGCGGCGCGCTCTTGAACTGGCGATTGGCGGTGAACGGCATCCAGTACGCGTCCATCTGCAGCTGCTCCATCGTTGTCTCCCCTGGCTTTCTGCCGAATGATGACAACTAATCTAGCCGCGCGACCAATACAATTACAGGTACAGTTTGTGCTGTTTTTCAGCATCCCGTATCGGCGAAAACACCAATACGGTTACCGCCGCCAGCCATGAAAAAACCCGGCCGCAGCCGGGTTTCCTGTGTCGTGCCAGCTCGCTTAAACGCGGAAGCTGGAGAACAGCTGTCGCATATCCTTCGCCGTCTGCGCCAGATCGTTCAAGGTGTCGTGCACGGTCTGCAGCGCGCCGTCGCTGTCGACGATGCGGCCGTTGATCTGCTCGGTGCTCTGCGCGATCACGGTGGTGGCCTTGTGCTGTTCGCTGGTGGACAAGGTGATCTCGTTCATCTTGGCCATCACTTCCTGCATCGCCTGCTGGATCTGCTCGATGCGCTGCACCGCGCTGCCGGTCAGCTCCACGCCATCGTCCACCGAGCTGACGGTGCGCTGCATATTGGTCACCGCCTGGCTGGTTTCCTCGCGGATGGTGCTGACCATGCCGGAGATTTCCACCGTGGCCTGGCCGGTGCGCTCGGCCAGCTTGCGCACCTCGTCCGCCACCACCGCGAAGCCGCGGCCCATCTCGCCGGCGCGCGCCGCCTCGATCGCCGCGTTCAAGGCCAGCAGGTTGGTCTGATCGGCAATGTCCTTGATCACATTGGTGATGCCGCTGATCTGCTGCGAACGCTGGTCCAGCGACACCAACATGCCGGACAAGCCCTTCACCGCTTCCACCGTGCTGTTCATCTCGCGGGAGATGCGCTGCATTTCGTTGGCGCTTTCGCTGGACACGGTACCGGTGTGATTGACCAGCGAATCCGCTTCGCGCGCGGCATCGGCGATATGGGAGATGCTGACGGTGATCTCTTCCAGCGTCGCGGCGTTGGAACTGGACACGTCGGAAATCTGCCGTGAATCCCGCGCCACCTGATCCACCGTGGTGGCCACGCTCTGCACGCCGCTGGTGACGTTTTCCGCCTCGGTGCGCACCGCGATGAACATGCTTTGCAAACGCTGGATGAAGCTGTTGAACGCGGTCGCGGTTTCGGCGATCTCATCCTGGCCCTGCACTTCGATGCGGCGGGTCAGGTCGCCCTCGCCCTTGGAGATTTCCAGCATTGCGTTGCGCAGGCGACCCAGGCCGGCCAGCATCTTGCTCAGCATCACGCTGGCCACCGGGATCAGCACCACCACGCACAATGCCCCCAGACCCACCACGGTCAGCAGCAGCTTTTCCAGCGGTTCGCTGACCACGGACTTATCTATCATCACCCCCAGCAGCCAGTTGGTGCCTTCCACCGGATCCACTTGCACCAGCTTGGCTTCTCCGTTGACTTCGATCTCTTCCATCGCGCTGCTGGTGGACAGCTGCACCAGTTTCTCGCCGGTCAGCGCCGGCACTTTTTCCGCCAGCGGCTTAAGCGTCAGCGTGGTGTCCGGATGAGCAATCACCTTGCCGCTCTTGTCCACCAGGAAGGCGTAGCCATTGCCGCGCAGTTTGGCGGACAACACGGTCTTGACCAGGTCGTCGATGAAGATGTCGCCGCCCACCACCGCCTTCAGCGTGGAGCCGTCGAACACCGGGGATACAAAGGTCACCACCAGTTTCTTGGTGTCGAAGTCGACATAGGGATCGGACACGCCCGGCTTGCCGCTGGCCTGGGCCTGCTGATACCAGGGCCGCGCCACCGGATCGTAACCCGCCGGCTGCGGTTTGAAATCGGAACGTATCATCTTGTGATCGGCGGTGCCGATATAGGTCATGTCGTAGCCGCCGGCCTGGCTCAGGCGCGCCAGCGTCGGCATCGGTTCCGGGGTGCCCACCACCGGGTTGCCGGCAATCACCACCTTGACCTTGCTGCCATACCAATCCTTGACCAGGTTGGCGTAGCCGCGCGAGGTGCTGGATAGCTCATTGTCCACGCCCTGGACAATTTCATTGCGCATCTGGGTATAGACCAGCGTCGTGATAATGGCGCCCAGCAAAACCAGCAGCACCGCGATGAATACAATCAATTTTACCCGCAAGGAGCGCATTTCCGACCTCCATCCCCAATTCGACTTGGCTTGCCCTGATTGATTATCAATGTCCGGCCAAGCACTGTTATGATCATTCTCGATACCGGATGTCCTTCCCTTGTCTTAGCCGTTCAGTACCTAAAGCTCAATAAAAAACTGTGTACTCGGCAAGCCGGTCATGCCATCCGGTTTATGACGTGATATTTATCACAAGCTGTTCCCAACGGACAGACCCTATCTCAATGCTGTCGAAATAATGCGCCATGGCCAATTTTCGTCTTATGCCTGAAGATGGCATTACCTTGGTTGAAAACATCGTCAATTCAGCTATTTCGGCCATCCAATGCGGACAATGGCGCAATGGCGCAAAAATCCCATCTATTCGCAGCATGGCCAGGGAACTTGACGTCAGCCCCTTCACCGTTGTCGAGGCTTACGACCGGCTGGTCACCCTGGGCTATCTCGAAGCGCGGCGCGGTTCCGGTTTCTACGTCGAAGCGCGGCGCGAAGCCCAGACACCTCGGCAGGCGCCGCCGCCGCGCGTGTGGCCGGTGGACGAATACTGGCTGCTGCGCAAGATCTATCAGCAGGACGCCAATACCTTGTTCGCCGGCTGCGGCTGGCTGCCCTCGCACTGGTACGATGCCGAGGCCCAGCAAAAAGCCTTGCGCCAACTGGCGCGCGACGCCATTGCCGCGCCCGGCTACGGCGACCCCAAGGGTTATCTGCCGCTGCGCGAACAATTGGCCGAGCGTCTGGCGGAACGCGGCATCGCGGCGCGTGCCGACGATATCGTGCTGACCCAGGGCGCCAGCCGCGCGCTGGACATGGCGGCCTGCGCGCTGCTGCAGGCCGGCGACACCGTGCTGGTCGACGATCCCGGCTATTGCAATCTGCTGTCCTGCCTGGCCTTCCGCGAGTTCAAGCTGGTGCCGGTGCCGTGGACCGAGCACGGGCCCGATCTCGAACAACTGCGCGCGTTGCTGCGCCAGCATCGGCCACGGGCCTTCTTCACCAATCCCTGGCTGCAAAACCCCACCGGCGCCAGCTACGCGCCGTCCATTGCCCACCAAGTGCTGCGGCTGGCCGAGGAACACGATTTCCTGATCGTGGAGGACAATGTCTCCGGCGATTTCGCCGCCGGCCGCCAGCAAACATTGGCGGCGCTGGACGGACTCAAGCGCGTGCTCTACATCGACAGTTTTTCCAAATCGCTGTCACCCGGCCTGCGCGTCGGTTATCTGGCCGGGCCGGCCGAACTACTGGAGCGCGTCGTTCACTACAAGATGATGTCGGGGCTGACCTCGCCGGAGTTGAATGAACGGCTGGCACTGGAGCTGATCAGCGAGGGCCGTTACCGCCGCCAGCTGGAGCGCCTGCGTTCGCGGCTAGCCGAAGCCCAGGCCCAATGTCAGCAACTATTCACCGAGCACGGCTGGCAGTTGTTCGCTCGCCCGGCCAACGGCCTATTCATCCTGGCGCGTCCGCCCAGCGAGCTGGACGCGACCAGCCTGGCCGAGCAGGCGCAGCTGCGGCAGATCCTGCTGGCGCCCGGCCATTTATTCCGCGCTCACGGCATGCGTTCCGACTGGCTGCGCTTCAACGTTGCTTTCAGCCAGGATCGTCGGCTGTGGGATTTTCTGACTCTCCGGCCACAGTGATAAGATGTGGACATCCAGCCTAGCGGAGCCCCTATGCAACTCGTAGAAATGTTCGTCCATCCATTGAAGTCCTGCCGTGGCATCTCTTATAGCCGAGCCTACGCCAGCAAGCAGGGTTTGCTGCATGACCGCGAATGGCTGCTCGCCGGCGATAACGGCCGCTTTTTCACCGCGCGCTCGCATCCGCAGCTGGTGCGCGTGGAAGTGGACCTGATTCCCGGCGGCGCGCTGTTCAAATATCCCGGCAAGCCCCCCATCCTGGCAATGAGCACCCAGTACCAGCAAGAAGCCGCAGCCACGGTATGGAAGGACAGCTTTACCGCCTACCATGGCGACCGGGCCGTCGACCACTGGTTCAGCGAGCTGCTGGGCGAGCCCTGCCAATTGCTGTGGCTGGGCATGCAGTCGCAGCGCCGGCTAAAGGACAGCGAGCATGCGATGTCCTTCGCCGATGGCTATCCTTATCTACTGGTGAACCAGGCCTCGCTGGACGCGCTGAACGATGAGTTGGACCAGCCGGTATCGCTGCGCCACTTCCGTCCCAATCTGGTGGTAAGCGGCGAGTACGCCTGGGAAGAGGACGATTGGAAGGTGATTCAGATCGGCGATGTGGTGTTCGACGTGGCCAAGCCCTGTAGCCGCTGCGTACTGACCACGGTGGACCCGGATACCGGGATCAAATCGCCGGAACAGCAGCCACTACGCACCCTGGTCAGCATCCGCACCTTGCCGGAAGGGGTCTGTTTCGGCGTCAACCTGGTGCCGCGCAATGAAGGCGCGCTGGAGCTGGGCGCGGAGTTCCGCGTGCTGGAAAGCCGCTACGAGTTTTGACCCCGACGCCGGTTCGCCGGCGTTGTTACCGCTTTATGCTGAATAGATTCATGAATTTGCAAGTCATCATTGATCAAATCCAACGCGAAGTCGCCGCCTATTACGGCCAGGGCCGCGTCGCCGACTACATTCCGGCGCTGGCCGAAGTGGCGCCGCGCCAATTCGGCATGGCCATCACCACGCTGGACGGTCGGCATTATCGCTGCGGCGATGCGGCCACCCCCTTTTCCATCCAGAGCATTTCCAAGGCCTTCATGTTGGCGCTGACACTGGAGGCCGAGGGCGATACGCTGTGGCGTCATGTCGGCAAGGAACCTTCCGGCAATCCCTTCAATTCCCTGGTGCAGCTGGAGTACGAGGATGGGGTGCCGCGCAACCCCTTCATCAATGCCGGCGCCCTGGTGGTCACCGACCGAGCGATCAGCCACTTCGGCGACGCTCATGGCGCCTTATTGGCCCGCCTGCGCCAGGAGTCCGGCAATGCCACCCTGTGCGGCAATGCCCGCGTAGCCGAATCCGAGCGCGCGCACGGCCACCGCAACGCGGCGCTGGCTCACTTCATGAAGAGCTATCACAACCTCGACAACGACGTCGAAACCGTGCTGCAGCAGTATTTCAACAGCTGCAGCATCGTGATGAACTGCGTGGAACTGGCCAATGCCGGCCTGTTTCTGGCCAACCGCGGCGTTACCCGAGACGGCCGGCAAACGCTGAGCCGCAGTCAGGCCAAACAGATCAACGCGGTCATGCTGACTTGCGGCACTTACGATGCCGCCGGCGAGTTCGCCTACCGCGTCGGCCTGCCGGTGAAAAGCGGCGTTGGCGGCGGCATGCTCGCCATCATCCCCGGCAAGATGAGCATCGCGGTATGGAGCCCGGAGCTGGATGGCAAGGGCAATTCGGTGTTGGGCCTGGAAGCGCTGGATCGTTTCACCACGCGTACCGGTTTGTCGATCTTTTAAGCACGCCGGCTCCGCTGGGCGCCGCCAAAAGAAAAAACCCGCTCAAGGCGGGTCTTTTCTTTTCCGGCAATGAAAAAAGCCAGGCTTGCGCCTGGCTTTTTCCTCAACTTCGTCGATTACTCGGCGGAGTTGTCTTCAACCGCTACGGCATCTTCCGGACGGTCCACCAGCTCTACCAGAGCCATCGGGGCGTTGTCGCCCTTGCGGAAACCGTACTTCAGGATACGCACATAACCACCATTGCGGGCGGAGAAGCGCGGGCCGAGAACGTCGAAGAGTTTAACCACGATATCGCGGTCACGAGTGCGGTCAAACGCCAGACGACGGTTGGCGAGAGACGGCTTTTTGCCGAGCGTGATCAGCGGCTCGGCCACACGACGCAGTTCCTTGGCTTTCGGCAGCGTGGTCACGATAACTTCGTGCTTCAGCAGCGAGTTCGCCATGTTGCGCAGCATCGCCAGACGATGGCTGGTCGTGCGGTTCAGTTTACGATTACTGTAACGATGACGCATTGTTAATGTCCTTTTATCTCAAACCTTACGGCTTTTCGAGGCCAGCAGGCGGCCAATTCTCGAGCTTCATGCCGAGAGTCAGGCCTTTGGAAGCGAGAACTTCCTTGATCTCGTTCAGCGACTTGCGGCCGAGGTTCGGAGTCTTCAGAAGCTCGGTTTCAGTACGCTGGATCAGATCGCCGATGTAATAAATGTTCTCAGCTTTCAGGCAGTTGGCCGAACGAACCGTCAGTTCAAGATCGTCTACCGGACGCAGCAGGATCGGATCGATCGGCGGCGCCTTTTCAACGACTTCTTCAACCGCTGTGCCTTGGAGATCGGCAAAGATCGACAGTTGATCCATCAGAATACGGGCAGCGTTGCGCACTGCCTGTTCCGGCTCGATCACGCCATTGGTCTCGATATCGAGAACCAGGCGGTCGAGGTCGGTACGCTGCTCAACACGGGCGCTTTCCACAGCAAAGCTCACGCGGCGAACCGGCGAGAAGGAAGCATCCAGTTGAATGGTACCGATGGAACGGTTGTCTTCATGATTGGATCGAACCGACACCGGCTGATAGCCGCGGCCTTTTTCGATCTTGATCTCCATGTCGATCTTACCGCCAGAGGAGATGTGACAAATCACGTGGTCCGGATTGATCACTTCCACATCGTGCGGCAGTTCGATATCGCCAGCCAAGACAGCGCCTTCGCCGTCCTTTTTCAAGGACAGCACAACACTGTCACGACCATGCAGCTTAAGCACTACGCCCTTGAGGTTGAGGAGGATGTCAACGACATCCTCGCGCACGCCATCAAGTGCGGAATACTCATGCAAAACGCCAGCGATAGTCACTTCGGTCGGAGCATAGCCCGGCATCGACGACAGCAGGATACGGCGCAGCGAGTTACCCAGAGTATGAGCGTAGCCGCGCTCGAACGGCTCCATCGACACACGAGCGTGAGTGGCGGAAACCGGCTGAACGTCGATAAGACGAGGTTTCAGAAATTCCGAAGCGCTGTTTTGCATAGTCATTCCCTAAGAGCTAGCGATTACTTGGAGTAGAATTCCACAACGAGTTGTTCGTTGATATCGCTAGACAGTTCGGAACGTTCCGGAGCGGATTTGAAAGTGCCTTCCATTTTCTTGGAGTCAACCAGGACCCAAGACGGGAAACCACCCTGCTCGGCCAGAGCCAGACCTTCTACGATACGGGCCTGTTTCTTGGCTTTTTCACGGACGGACACTACGTCACCGGCTTTAACCTGGTAGGACGGAATGTTCACAACCTGGCCGTTCACAACGATAGCCTTGTGGCTAACCAGCTGGCGCGCTTCGGCGCGAGTGGAGCCAAAGCCCATGCGATATACAACGTTGTCCAGGCGGGCCTCGAGCAGCTTCAGCAGGTTTTCACCCGTGGAGCCCTTGCGACGCACAGCTTCCGCAAAGTAATTGCGGAACTGACGCTCGAGTACACCGTAAATACGACGGATTTTCTGCTTTTCACGCAGTTGCACACCGTAGTCAGACAGGCGGCTCTTACGAGCGCCATGCTGGCCCGGAGGGCTATCTAGTTTGCACTTGGAATCCAGTGCACGACGCGCGCTCTTCAGGAAAAGGTCGGTGCCTTCACGACGAGCGAGCTTACACTTAGGGCCGATATAACGTGCCATGTTCTCACACTCTCCGAATTAGATACGACGTTTTTTGGGCGGACGGCAACCGTTGTGCGGTACCGGCGTCACGTCGGAGATGCTGGTGATCTTGAAACCCAGCGCGTTGAGTGCGCGAACAGCGGATTCACGACCCGGACCCGGGCCCTTGATACGAACTTCGAGGTTCTTCACACCGTATTCTTGGGCAACTTTACCAGCGTGCTCTGCTGCTACCTGAGCAGCAAAGGGTGTACTCTTGCGCGAGCCCTTGAAACCAGCGCCGCCAGAGGTAGCCCAAGACAATGCATTGCCTTGACGGTCGGTGATCGTGATGATGGTGTTGTTGAACGAAGCGTGCACGTGCACGATGCCTTCGCTAACAGACTTGCGCACTTTCTTGCGTACACGAACTGCTGTGTTTGCTTTAGCCATTATCTGTTGTTCCTATTAATTACTTCTTGCCGGCGATCGCCTTACGCGGTCCCTTACGGGTACGAGCGTTAGTGCGAGTGCGCTGACCGCGGCACGGCAGGCCACGACGATGGCGGAAGCCGCGATAGCAGCCCATGTCCATCAGACGCTTGATGCTCATGGTGACTTCACGGCGCAGATCACCTTCAACGGTGAACTTAGCCACTTCATCACGCAGAGTTTCCATTTCAGCGTCAGTCAGATCCTTCACTTTCGTGGAAGGGTTCACGCTGGCAGCAGCACAAATCTGCTGGGCGCGAGTCTGACCGATGCCGAAAATTGCCTGCAGGCCGATAACGGCATGCGCATGATTGGGGATGTTTACCCCTGCAATACGGGCCATACTCTTTCCTTAAGCCTTAAGACCTTGAAAAGTTTGCGATTGTATCACGCAAATCCAGGTCTAACAAATGTTAGCCTTGTTTTTGCTTGTGACGCGGATCCGTGCAGATCACGCGAACTACGCGATTGCGACGAATGATTTTGCAGTTGCGGCAAATCTTCTTTACCGAAGGCTGTACTCGCATGTCAGTTCCTTTCAATCCTCTAAAAGAGCAAGTGCGTTATTTCGCACGGAACACTATCGGGCACCGGCCGGACTTCCGGGGCTCAGCCCCTTAGCTCCTGACCGCTATCCAGACCGGGCGCGCCTGCCTTCGCAAGCGCATCCCGCCTGAACTACCCGGTTACCACGTGTCCATTCACAAGCAAAACTCCGAAGCGGACTCCGGAATCTTGCAATGCATCTGGATGGTGTCTTCCTTAGCCAATAACCCAGCGCGAGCTCAAGTTGTCAGCGCGTGAGCGCATTGCCTTTGAAGTTGGCCTTCTTCAGCAAGCTCTCGTACTGATGCGACAGCACGTAAGACTGTACCTGCGCCATGAAGTCCATGGTCACCACCACGATGATCAGCAGCGATGTGCCACCAAAGTAGAACGGAACGTTCCACTTCAGGATCAGGAACTCCGGCAGCAAGCAGACCAGTGTGATATAGATCGCACCAATCAGCGTCAGCCGCAGAATGATCTTCTCGATATAACGGGAAGTCTGCTCACCTGGACGAATACCCGGGATGAAGGCACCGCTCTTCTTCAAGTTGTCCGCCGTTTCCTTCGGGTTGAAAACCAACGCCGTGTAGAAATAGCAGAAGAAGACGATGGCCGCCGCATACAGCAGCACATAGATAGGCTGACCGGGATGCAGTTTGTCTGCGATGCCCTTCAACCAGCCCATGTGCTCGCCCTGACCAAACCAGCCGAGAACGGTGGCCGGGAACAGGATGATGCTGGACGCGAAAATCGGCGGAATCACCCCCGCCATGTTGAGCTTGAGCGGCAGATGCGTGCTCTGGCCCTGCATGACGCGATTACCGACCTGGCGCTTGGCGTAGTTCACCAGGACCTTGCGTTGGCCACGCTCAGCGTAGACCACCACATAGGTCACCAGGATCACTCCGACAAACAACACGACGGCAAACAGGATGGGCAAAGAACCCTGACTGGTCAGAGTCAAGGTCTTGCCTATCGCAGCCGGAACGCCAGCGGCGATACCCGCGCAGATGATCAGCGAAATACCATTGCCGATCCCGCGCTCGGTGATCTGCTCGCCCAGCCACATGAGGAACATGGTGCCGGTTACCAGCGATACGACTGTCGTCAGGTAGAACTCCCACTGCGGAGTCACCACCAGGTTAGGCTGCTTGTACAGCATCACCGCAATGCCGAAACTTTGGAAAGTCGCGAGCAGAACGGTGGCGTAACGTGTGTACTGGGTTATCTTACGACGTCCCGCATCGCCCTCCTTCTTCAGCTGCTTGAGGCTCGGAAGAACCTCGGAGGCAAGCTGAAGAATGATGGAGGCCGAGATATACGGCATGATGCCAATGGCAAACACCGTGAATCTCGAGAGGGCGCCGCCCGAGAACATGTTGAACATGTCGAGCAGGCCCGTCTGCGATGAGTGGAACAACTTCGCTAGCTCGGCAGGGTTGATACCCGGAACCGGAATGTGAGCACCGATGCGATAAACGATCAGGGCACCAATCAGGAACCAGATTCGACGCTTGAGATCACCAAACTTATTGGCATTTGCCACTAGAGAAGTATTCGCCACAGATTATTGCCTTATTCTACGCTGCCGCCGGCAGCTTCGATGGCGGCGCGCGCGCCGGCAGTTACGCCAACGCCGCGCAGTTTTACTGCGCGCTCAATCTTGCCGGACAGAACCACCTTGGCGGAAGTCGCCTGGATGGAAGCCAGACCAGCTTGCTTGAGAGAGAGCAGGTCGATTTCATCAACCGGCAGCAGGTTCAGTTCGGACAGGCGAATCTCGGCAACCTTGCCTGCGTTCAGCGACTTGAAGCCGCGCTTCGGCAGACGACGTTGCAGCGGCATTTGACCGCCTTCGAAACCAACCTTGTGGAAACCACCTGCACGGCTCTTCTGACCTTTGTGACCGCGGCCACAAGTCTTGCCCAGGCCGCTGCCGATGCCACGGCCTACACGGCGCTTGGCATGCTTGGCGCCGGCACCCGGCTGTACAGTGTTCAGCAGCATCTCTTAGCCCTCGAATTTCAACAAGTAGCTGATCTTGTTGATCATGCCACGGTTTTCAGGGGTATCGAGCACTTCAACAGTCTGGCGAATTTTCTTCAGACCCAGACCACGGGCGCAAGCCTTGTGAGACTCCAGGCGACCGATCAGGCTCTTTACCAGAGTGACCTTTACAGTCTTGGCGTTACTCATGGCTCACCCCCAGGATGTCCTCGACGCTCAGGCCACGCTTGGAGGCGATTTGCGCCGGGGTGTTGATGTTGCTCAGACCATCCAGGGTTGCACGCACCACGTTGTACGGGTTGGTGGAACCATGAATCTTGGCCGAGACGTTATGAACACCCATAGCATCAAAGATAGCGCGCATCGGGCCGCCGGCTTTCACACCGGTACCTTCTTTAGCGGGCTGGATGAATACGGTGGTAGCACCGTGCTTGCCAACCACAGTGTGGTGGAAAGTGCCGTTTTTCAACGGAACCTTAACCATGTTGTGGCGAGCCTGTTCCATTGCCTTTTGAACGGCAACCGGAACTTCCTTGGAACGGCCCTTACCCATGCCGATTCCGCCATCGCCATCACCAACCACGGTCAAGGCGGAGAAAGCCATAATACGGCCGCCTTTAACCACTTTGGTGACGCGGTTGACGCTGATCATTTTCTCGACCAGACCGTCGCCACGATCTTCCGTTTCGTGCTTAGCCATTCTTCACTCCGAATTAGAATACGAGACCGTGTTCGCGAGCGGCGTCAGCCAGCGCTTTCATGCGACCGTGGTATTTGAAACCAGAGCGGTCGAAAGCAACTTTCTCGATGCCAGCAGCTTTTGCTTTTTCAGCAATGCGCTTGCCGATCACGGCTGCAGTTGCCACGTTGCCGCCATTTTTGAGATCAGCGCGTACATCGGCTTCCAGCGAAGAAGCGCTGGCCAGTACTTTGCTGCCGGTCTCATCAACGATCTGGGCATAAATGTGGCTATTGGTGCGATACACAGTGAGACGCACCATCTTGAGCTCCGCGATCCGGGCACGGGTTTTACGTGCGCGGCGGAGTCGAGCTTGTTTCTTGTCCATATCAGTGCCTCTTTACTTCTTCTTGGTTTCTTTCAGAACCACAACCTCATCGGCGTAACGAACGCCCTTGCCTTTATACGGCTCGGGAGCGCGGTAAGCGCGGATTTCGGCTGCGACCTGGCCAACGCGCTGCTTGTCGGCGCCTTTGATCAGGATCTCGGTCTGAGTCGGGGTCTCGGCCTTAATACCTTCCGGCATTTGGTGAGCCACCGGGTGAGAGAAACCCAGAGACAGGTTCAGGGTGTCGCCTTGAGCCTGGGCACGATAGCCCACGCCTACCAGCTGCAGCTTCTTCTCGAAGCCTTTGGACACGCCGGTCACCATATTGTTCAGCAGCGCGCGCAGGGTGCCGGACATGGCACGTGCGAACTTGCTGTCGTTCTTGGCGGCGAATGTCAGTTGGCCGTTGTCCAGCTTGACATCTACCTCTTCGCACAGAGCGGTGCTCAGGGTGCCCAGGGCGCCCTTGACAGTCACTTCTGCAGCGCCGAATTTCACTTCGACGCCAGCCGGAATGGCTACGGGATTCTTAGCTACGCGAGACATTTGACCCCCTTAAGCCACGACGCACAGCAACTCGCCGCCGATACCGGCTGCGCGTGCTTTACGATCAGTCATAACGCCTTTGGAGGTGGACAGGATAGCCACGCCCAAGCCATTCATGACTTTCGGGATTTCGGTGGAGCCCTTGTACACACGCAGGCCAGGGCGGGAAACGCGGTCAATGCGCTCAATCACCGGACGGCCAGCATAGTACTTGAGCTGGATATCGAGAACAGGCTTCTTCTCTTCGCCGGCAACGGCGAAGTCTTCGATGTAGCCTTCGTCTTTCAGCACCTGCGCCAGCGCAATTTTCAGCTTGGAAGACGGCATGGAAACTGCCACCTTGGAAGCCATTTGGCCGTTGCGGATGCGGGTCAACATATCGGAAATAGGATCGTGCATGCTCATTTATGTGTCTCCTATTACCAGCTGGCCTTCACAACCCCCGGAATTTCGCCCTTCAGAGCGATTTCACGGAGCTTGTTACGACCCAGACCGAATTTGCGGAATACGCCACGCGGACGACCGGTGATGGCGCAGCGACGACGCTGGCGAACCGGGGAAGCATTGCGCGGCAGCTGCTGCAGTTGCAGGCGGGCTGCAAAGCGCTCTTCTTCCGAGAGGCTTTGATTGTTGATAGTCGCGATAAGGGCTTCGCGCTTGGCAGCAAATTTTGCAGCCAGCTTGACACGCTTCTCTTCGCGCTGAATCAGTGCAAGTTTTGCCATGTGCTTAACCCTTGAACGGGAACTTGAACGCGGCCAGCAGAGCGCGGGCCTCTTCGTCAGTCTTCGCGGTGGTGGTAACAGTAATGTTCATACCACGCAGAGCATCGATCTTGTCGTACTCGATTTCCGGGAAGATGATCTGTTCTTTAACGCCCATGTTGTAGTTGCCGCGGCCGTCGAAAGACTTGGCGGAAACACCACGGAAGTCGCGAACGCGCGGCAGCGCGATCGTCACCAGGCGGTCCAGGAACTCGTACATGCGTTCGCGACGCAGAGTTACCTTGCAACCTACCGGATAGTGATCACGAATCTTGAAGCCTGCGATGGATTTGCGAGCGGTGGTGACAACCGGCTTCTGGCCGGCGATCTTTTCCAGGTCGCCCACGGCAAAATCCATTACCTTTTTATCGGCAACGGCTTCGCCCACACCCATGTTCACAGTGATCTTCTCAATGCGCGGGACTTGCATGATCGACTTGTAGCCGAACTGTTTCATCAGTTCAGGCACTACGGTGTCTTTGTAGAAATCGTAGAGACGTGCCATGTTTTGTTCCTTACGCGCCAATGACTTCGCCGCTGGACTTGAACACGCGTACCTTGCGGCCGTCTTCAAGAACCTTGAAGCCTACGCGGTCAGCCTTTTGGCTTGCCGGATTGAAAATGGCGACGTTCGATGCGTCAACAGGCATGGTCTTTTCAACGATGCCGCCGGCAACACCACGCACCGGATTCGGTTTCTGGTGTTTCTTGGCGACATTCACGCCTTCAACAACCAGTTTCTCGTCCAGAACGCGCAGTACGGTGCCGCGCTTACCCTTGTCTTTGCCGGTGATTACTACGACTTCATCACCCTTGCGAATTTTACGCATGCGATCTCCTTACAGTACTTCAGGAGCCAGCGAAACGATCTTCATGAAGCGCTCGGTACGCAGTTCACGCGTAACAGGCCCGAAGATACGAGTGCCGATAGGCTCAAGCTTGTTGTTGAGCAGGACGGCGGCATTGCCGTCGAACTTGATCAACGAGCCATCCGGACGACGCACGCCTTTGGCAGTGCGCACCACAACCGCGTTGTACACGTCGCCTTTTTTGACGCGACCGCGCGGAGCAGCATCCTTGATGGTCACCTTGATGATGTCGCCTACGCTTGCATAGCGACGCTTGGAACCGCCCAATACCTTGATGCACATAACGTGACGCGCACCTGTATTGTCAGCGACCTCAAGCATGGTCTGCATTTGGATCATTTGATGATTACCTTTCTAATCCAACTTTATCCGTCACTCTCACCTGCCGGTTTCTCGCATAAGAGCAAGACCAAACAGACGAAACGCCACAGAAACTGTGGCGTATCCAACGGCCAGTTTTGGACCCCGTAAGGGCGGAACTCCTACCCGATAGGAGTAGGAAGATGGCCATTATACAGGGGACTTTCGCCCCCCGCAAGTCTTTACACCTGGCGGGACTTCTCAACCAGGGCAGTTACCACCCACGTCTTGGTCTTCGAGAGCGGACGGGACTCGCTGATAACAACGATATCGCCGGCCTTGAACTCGTTGTTCTCGTCGTGCGCGTGGAACTTCTTGGAACGACGGATAATCTTGCCGTAGATCGGGTGCTTAACTTTGCGCTCGACCAGCACGGTCACGGTCTTATCCATCTTGTCGCTGACTACGGTACCGGTCAGCGTACGTACCACTTTGGTTTCGCTCATCTTAAACTGCCTTTTCTTTCAGAACGGTGCGCACGCGAGCGATGTCGCGACGGACTTTCTTCAGTTCAGAGGTCTTGGCGAGTTGCTGAGTGGCGTGCTGCATGCGCAGAGCAAACTGGGCCTTCAAGAGGCTAAGCAGTTCCGCCTTCAGCTCGTCAACAGTTTTGGCTTTCAGTTCGGACGCTTTCATTACTGACCTACCTGTCTAGTTACAAACACAGTGGCGATCGGCAACTTGGCTGCGGCCAGACGGAAAGCTTCGCGAGCGAGTTCCTCGGAAACACCATCCATTTCATACAGCATCTTGCCAGGCTGGATTTCGGCCACGTAGTACTCCGGAGAGCCCTTACCCCCACCCATACGCACTTCGGCGGGCTTGGAGGTGATCGGCTTGTCCGGGAAGATACGGATCCAGATGCGGCCGCCACGCTTGATGTGACGGGTCATCGCACGACGCGCAGCTTCAATCTGGCGCGCGGTCAGACGACCACGGCCAACAGCCTTCAGACCGAAATCACCAAAGCTCACCTTGTTGCCACGAGTGGCGATACCGGTGTTACGGCCTTTGTGCTGTTTGCGGTACTTGAGTCTAGTTGGCTGCAGCATTGCGGGCACCCTTTCTCGATTTCTTCTCGGTCGCTACCGGAGCCGGCTGAACTTGACCCGGCTTGAGCTCACCTTTGTATACCCATACCTTGATGCCGATGATACCGTAGGTGGTCTTGGCTTCAGAGGTCGCGTAGTCTACGTCTGCGCGCAGGGTATGCAGCGGCACGCGGCCTTCGCGGTACCATTCGCTACGAGCGATGTCGATACCGTTCAGACGGCCGGAGCTCATGATCTTGATGCCTTGCGCGCCCATGCGCATGGCGTTCTGCATCGCGCGCTTCATGGCGCGACGGAACATCACGCGCTTCTCCAGTTGGGAAGCGATGCCGTCGGCGATGATCTGAGCATCCAGTTCCGGCTTGCGAACTTCTTCGATGTTCACATGCACGGGAACGCCCAGGCGCTTTTGCAGTTCTTGCTTGAGCAGCTCGATGTCTTCGCCTTTTTTACCGATCACGACACCCGGACGGGCGCTATGAATGGTGATGCGGGCGGACTTAGCCGGGCGCTCGATGGTCACACGGCCAACCGAAGCGTGACCCAGACGCTTTTTCAGGAATTCGCGAACTTCGATATCCTGCTTCAGCATTTCCGGGAAGTTCTGCGAGGACGCGAACCACTTGGAAGACCAGTTTTTGTTAACGGCAAGACGGAATCCCGTCGGATGAATCTTCTGACCCATTTCTTACCCCTTAATTGCCAACGGTCAACGAGATGTGGCAGGTCTGCTTTTCGATGCGGTTGCCACGACCCTTAGCACGGGCAGTGAAACGCTTCAGACTAGCGCCTTTATCAACAAAGATGCCGGTGACACGCAGGGTGTCGATGTCGGCGCCTTCGTTGTGCTCGGCGTTAGCGATGGCAGATTCCAGCACTTTCTTGATGATTACCGCGCCCTTCTTCGGGGAGAAGGCCAAGATATTCAGAGCCTGATCAACGGACTTGCCGCGGATCAGATCGGCCACCAGGCGGCATTTTTGAGCCGACAGGCGAACGCTTTTCAGATTTGCAGATACTCTCATCGCTTCACCTTATCTCTTCTTCGCCTTCTTATCGGCCGCGTGGCCTTTGAAGGTACGAGTCAGCGAGAATTCGCCCAGTTTATGGCCGACCATGTTTTCGGAAACATAAACAGGCACATGGGTGCGACCGTTGTGTACAGCGATGGTCAGACCAATGAAATCCGGCAGGATGGTCGAACGACGGGACCAAGTCTTGATCGGACGCTTGTCGCTGGTTGCCCGCACCGCATCTACTTTTTTCAGCAGATGCAGATCAACGAACGGGCCTTTTTTCTGCGAACGTGCCATTGTCAATTACCCTTTATTTGGAATAGCGACGGCGTACGATCATATTGTCGGTACGCTTGTTGCGACGGGTACGGAAGCCCTTAGTCGGAGTGCCCCACGGGCTGACAGGCACGCGGCCCTCGCCAGTGCGACCTTCACCACCACCATGCGGGTGGTCAACCGGGTTCATGGCAACGCCACGAACGGTCGGACGGATACCACGCCAGCGAGTAGCGCCAGCCTTGCCCAGCTTGCGCAGGGAGTGCTCTTCGTTACCCACTTCACCAATAGTTGCACGGCAATCAACATGCACCAGGCGGATTTCGCCCGAGCGCAGACGCAGTTGAGCGTAAGCGCCTTCGCGAGCCAGCAGCATTGCGGATGCGCCAGCGGAACGAACCATCTGGGCGCCCTTGCCAGGCTGCATTTCCACGCAGTGGATAGTGGTACCCACCGGGATGTTGCGGATCGGCAGTGCGTTACCGGCCTTGATCGGAGCTTCCGCGCCGGACAACAGCTCGGCGCCAGCCTTCACACCGCGCGGGGCGATGATGTAGCGACGCTCGCCATCGGCGTAGCACAGGAGGGCGATGTGGGCAGTGCGGTTCGGATCGTATTCGATGCGCTCCACTTTCGCCGGGATGCCATCCTTGTTGCGACGGAAGTCGATGATGCGGTAGTGCTTCTTATGGCCACCGCCACGATGACGCGTGGTGATGTGACCATTGTGGTTACGGCCACCGGTGGAAGATTTCTTTTCCAACAGGGCTGCGTGCGGAGCACCTTTGTGCAGGTCAGGGTTTACTACCTTGACAACGGCACGGCGGCCCGCGGAAGTCGGTTTTACCTTAACGATAGGCATGCTCTATCTCCTTACTCCGCTGCGGCCGGGGTAGCGGTCAGATCAATTTCTTGACCTTCCACCAGGCTAACGTAGGCCTTTTTCCAGTCACTGCGACGACCGATGGAACGGCCAAAGCGCTTAACCTTGCCTTTGACATTGACAGTGGAAACGCCTTCAACTTTTACGTTGAACAGCATTTCAACAGCAGCCTTGATTTCCGGCTTGGTCGCATCTTTAGCAACGCGGAACGCCATTTGCTGGTTCTTCTCAGCAATCATGGTGCTCTTTTCGGAAACGATGGGAGCAAGAATTACTTGCAACAGACGTTCTTGGTTCATGCCCACTGCTCCTCAAGTTGCTTCACAGCGTCGCGAGTGATCACGGTCTTCTTGAAGCGCAACAGGCTGTACGGGTCAGCTTGAACCGCTTCGATAACCAGCACGTTAGTCAGGTTACGCGAAGAGAGATAGAGGTTTTCGCTCAGTTCGCTAGTGATGAACAAAGCCTGTTCCAGGCCCATGGGCTGAACGGCGCCAACGAATTCTTTGGTCTTCGGGCTTTCAACATTCAGCTCGTCAACCACGATCAGACGCTCGTCGCGAACCAGCTGCGACAGAATCGCGGCCATGCCGGCACGGAACATCTTGCGGTTAACTTTCTGGGTGAAGTTCTCGTCCGGCTTGTTCGGGAAGGCACGGCCACCACCACGACGATTCGGGGTGGAAGTCATACCGGCGCGAGCGTTACCAGTACCTTTCTGACGGAAAGGCTTCTTGGTCGAGTGCTTCACTTCAGCACGGGTCAGCTGGGCGCGGTTGGCGCTACGAGCATTCGCCAGGAATGCGGTAACAACCTGATGCACCAGGGCTTCGTTGTATTCGCGGCCGAACAGAGCGTCGGACACTTGCAGGCTGCCAACAGCCTTGCCTTGGGTATTGATTACATTCAATTCCATCACGCACCTGCCTTCACGCTAGGACGAACGACTACGTCACCGTTCTTGGCGCCGGGAACAGCACCTTTGACCAGAATCAGTTGACGCTCGGCATCGACACGAACGATTTCCAGGCACTGCACGGTGCTCTTGACGTTACCGTATTGGCCCGCCATGCGCTTACCCGGGAAAACGCGACCCGGATCTTGCGCCTGACCGATGGAACCCGGCGTGTTATGCGAACGCGAGTTACCATGGGAAGCACGGTTGGAAGAGAAGTTGTGACGCTTGATCACGCCGGAGAAGCCCTTACCTTTGGAGGTGCCGGTTACATCAACCAGTTGACCAACGGTGAAGATCTCAACAGCGATAGCATCGCCCGGCTTGAAGTTGGACAGATCGGAGGCGGTCAGCGGAAACTCGACCAGACCCAGACCTGCTTCAACGCCAGCCTTGGCGAAGTGGCCCGCGGCAGCCTTAACAACACGGCTGGCCTTTTTGGAGCCAAAGGTAACCTGAACGGCATTGTAGCCGTCGGTTTCAGCAGTTTTGATTTGCGTGACGCGGTTAGCGGACATGTCCAGCACAGTTACCGGGATGGTTGCGCCATCTTCGGCAAAAATGCGGGTCATGCCGACTTTGCGACCGACAAGACCTAAACTCATGTTTATTTCCTTTTTCAGGCGCCGATTACGATTGACCGGCATAAAAAACACGACAGAAAAAACAAAAACGGACTCGCCAAAATGGCGAGTCCGCTAATGTATCACAGAAAATTCAAGAATCGCAAGCACTTAGCTCGCAAACCCTTGAACTTAAGCGATTACTGCAGCTTGATTTCCACATCCACACCGGCCGGCAGGTCGAGCTTCATCAGAGCATCAACAGTCTTGTCGGTCGGATCCACGATGTCCATCAGACGCAGGTGAGTGCGGATTTCCAGCTGGTCGCGGGAAGTCTTGTTCACGTGCGGGGAACGCAGAACGTTGAAACGCTCGATTTTGGTCGGCAGCGGAACCGGGCCTTTAACAACGGCGCCGGTGCGCTTGGCGGTTTCAACGATTTCCTGAGCGGAGCGATCGATCAGGTTGTAATCGAAAGCTTTCAGGCGGATGCGGATTTTCTGGCTAGACATTAGATTCTCCGATCCTTAAGCGATGATCTTGGCAACAACGCCGGCGCCGACGGTACGA
>NZ_LDUI01000062.1:0-13020 GCF_001043555.1 Chromobacterium sp. LK1
GTAGGACACCGCCAGACGCCCAATACGATAACGCCAAGTCCAAGACTTGGCGTTTCGCTTCTCGAAAGAAGCGATGCAGTTTATGCCTGGCGACAATAGCGGGGCGGTCCCACGCCTTCCCATCCCGAACAGGACCGTGAAACGCCTTAGCGCCGATGATAGTGTGGCATTCGCCATGTGAAAGTAGGACATTGCCAGGCGCCCGATGTAAAAGCCCAGACCAAACGGTCTGGGCTTTTTGCATTTTGGGATTCAAAAGCTGAGCGTTTTGTCCGCGCTCAGCGTCCACTCGGCCAGTTCTGGCATGGTGCCTATCTTCACGCCCGTCAGCAGCAGGTTCTCGTCCACGCCGCGCGCGTCAGCGCAGGTGCGGCAGACGCGAACCTCCACACCCAACTCCAGTGCCTCGGTCAACATCTCTCCCAGGCTGGGCGCTTGCGCGGTTTTCTGGTTTTTCAAGGCGGTGACGACAGCGTCGGACAGCAGGAATAGCTGCACCCGGCAACGTTCGTTCTGTTGCGCCAGCGTCAAGGTCAGGCGCAGGGCGGAGAGCGCGCGCTCATTGCCGTAGGGGCTGGCGTTCACGGTGATCAACACGGTTTGCATGATTGGTTTGCCTATGATGAAGAAGCTCAGGACGGCATTGTGGCACGTTGCGTCAGCTTTGGCATGTGCCGGCTTGCCCATTCGCAATGGGTTTGATGCGAGGGCAAGTTGTTGGCATGCAACAGTGGTGAGAGGGAAGGAGCATGGCGATGGTGGCTAACTGCTTGTACGGCTTGAGTTTGTTCGTGAAGAGATTATTGGCTGAAAACTTTCCTTCATATTGTCCAGCAATTCATTTGCATTTGTATACAATAGACAAATTTACTGGGCACTAATGAAAAGAGATAGCCCGGCGCTGCAAACTACACGGAGACGATTCATGCAATTCGATGCATTTGCCCATAGCCAGTTGACGCTGCGGGACGCCATTACCTCGGCCTATCGCCGTGACGAACGCGAGTGCGTGCAGGCGCTGTTGCCGCAGGCGGCAATGAGTGATGGCGAGGTCAAGGCGGTTCAGGACCTGGCGCGGCGCCTGGTGGCGGAGGTGCGCCGCGAGCGCACCAAGTCCAGCGGGGTGGATGCCTTGATGCATGAGTTTTCTCTGGACAGCGCCGAGGGCATCGCCTTGATGTGCTTGGCCGAAGCGCTGCTGCGCATCCCGGACCGCGAAACGGCGGACAAGCTGATTCGCGACAAGATTTCACGCGGCGATTGGAAGGCTCACCTGGGCAATAGCGCCTCCTTGTTCGTCAATGCCGCGGCCTGGGGCTTGCTGGTGACCGGCAAGCTGGTGGCCTCGCACAGCGCGAATGGTTTGTCGGCGGCGATGACCCGCTTGATCGCCAAGGGCGGCGAGCCGTTGATCCGCAAAGGCGTGGACATGGCGATGCGCATGCTGGGCAAGCAGTTCGTGACCGGTGAAACCATTGAAGAAGCGTTAGCCAACGGCCGCGAGCGCGAGGCGCGCGGCTATCGCTTCAGCTACGACATGCTGGGCGAGGCCGCGATGACCGAGGCCGACGCGCAGCGTTATCTGCAAGACTATGTGACCGCCATTCACGCCATCGGCAGGGCGTCCGCCGGCCGTGGCATTTACGAAGGCCCGGGCATCTCGGTGAAGCTGTCGGCCATCCACCCGCGCTACAGCCGTATGAAGCACGAGCGGATGATGACGGAGCTGCTGCCACGCCTGAAGGAACTGTTCCTGTTGGCCAAGCAGTACGATATCGGCCTAAACATCGATGCCGAGGAAGCGGACCGCCTGGAAATCTCCATGGATCTGGTCGAGGCGCTGGCCAAGGATCCGGATCTGGATGGCTTCGAAGGCATAGGCATCGTGGTGCAGGCTTACCAGAAGCGTTGTCCCTATGTGATCGACTTCCTGATCGACCTGGCGCGCCGCACCAATCACCGCTTCATGGTGCGCCTGGTCAAGGGCGCGTATTGGGACGCAGAGATCAAGCGCGCCCAAGTGGATGGCTTGCCGGGCTATCCGGTTTACACACGCAAGGTTTACACCGATGTGGCTTATCTCGCCTGCGCCAAGAAGCTGTTGTCCGCGCAGGACGCGATCTATCCGCAGTTCGCCACCCACAATGCCTACAGCCTGGCCGCGGTATTCAACCTGGCTTCCGGCAAGGACTACGAATTCCAGTGCCTGCACGGCATGGGCGAAACCCTGTACGACCAAGTGGTGGGCAAGGACAAGTTGGGCAAGGCCTGCCGCATCTACGCACCGGTGGGTTCGCATGAAACCCTGCTGGCCTATCTGGTGCGCCGCTTGCTGGAAAACGGCGCCAACAGCTCCTTCGTCAACCGCATCGTGGATGAGGCGGTATCCATAGACGAACTGGTGGCGGACCCAGTGGCCGAGGCCGCGCGCCATGGCGGCCTGCCGCACAAGAAGATTCCGGCGCCGTTGGAACTGTATGGCCAGCAGCGCAAAAACTCCAAGGGCCTGGACCTGTCCAGCGAGCATGTGCTGGCCACGCTGCAATTGGGCCTGCAAATGTCCGAGAAGCAGCAATGGGGCGCTTTCCCGATGCTGGGCGACGGCGATGTCACCGATGGCGAAGTGCAACAGGTACGCAACCCGGCTGATCACGATGACCTGGTCGGCCGCGTGATCGAAGCCAGCGCGGCAGATGTGGGCCGCGCGCTGGACCTGGCGCAGCAAGGCGCCGCCGACTGGGCCGCCACGCCGGTGGCCGAACGCGCCGCCTGCTTGCAACGGATGGCGGACCTGATGGAAGACCAGATGCCGGCGCTGATGGGCCTGGCGGTGCGCGAGGCCGGCAAGACGCTGGCGAACGCGATCGCCGAGGTGCGCGAGGCGGTGGACTTCTGCCGCTATTACGCGGCGCAGATCGAAGATGAGTTCGACAATGCCAGCCATCGCGCGCTGGGCCCGGTGGTGTGCATTAGCCCGTGGAACTTTCCGCTGGCCATCTTCATCGGCGAGGTGGTGGCCTCGCTGGCGGCCGGCAACGCGGTGCTGGCCAAGCCGGCGGAGCAGACCAGCCTGATCGCCGCGCACGCGGTGCGGCTGTTGCACGAGGCCGGCGTGCCGCGCGCGGCGCTGCAACTGCTGCCGGGTCGCGGCGAAGTAGTGGGCGCGGCGCTGACCGCGGACCCGCGTGTGCAGGGCGTGATCTTCACCGGTTCCACCGAGGTGGCGCAAATCATCAATCGCACGCTGGCCAAGCGCGGCGGCGATCCGGTGCTGGTGGCCGAAACCGGTGGCCAGAACGCGATGATCGTGGACAGCTCGGCGCTGCCGGAGCAAGTGGTCACCGATGTGCTCAGTTCGGCCTTCGATTCCGCCGGCCAGCGTTGTTCGGCCCTGCGCGTGCTCTATCTGCAGAACGACATCGCCGACAAGGTCATCGCCATGATCAAGGGCGCGATGGATGAATTGAAAGTCGGCAATCCGGCCAAGCTGGATGTCGATGTCGGCCCGGTGATCGACGCCGAGGCCCAGGCTGGCCTATTGGCCCATATCGAGAAAATGAAGGCCAGCGCGCGCGCCACTCACCAGATCAAGCTGGATGATGGCTGCGCCAATGGTACCTTCGTGGCGCCGACCTTGTTTGAAATCGTCGATCTCAAGCAGCTGAAACGCGAAGTGTTCGGTCCGGTGCTGCATGTGCTGCGCTTCGAGGCCAATGAGCTGGACAAGGTGGTGGCCGAAATCAACGCCACAGGCTATGGCCTGACTCACGGCATTCACAGCCGCATCGACGAGACCATCGACAACATCGTTGCTCAGATCAAGGTCGGCAACGTCTACGTCAACCGCAATATCGTCGGCGCGGTGGTGGGCGTGCAGCCTTTCGGCGGCGAAGGCAAGTCCGGCACCGGTCCCAAGGCCGGCGGTCCCTTCTATCTGTACCGGCTGAGCCGCGCGGCTTGGGAGCCGAAACTGGCGGCGGAAACCCTGCCGCTGTCCTTGCCGGCTTTGGACGCGCTGGCGGCGGCCGCTGGTGGCCTGGGTCTGGACTTGGCGGCCGCCATCGCGGCGGCGCGCAAGTATAGCGCCTTGTCTTGCCTGGTGAACCTGCCGGGCCCCACCGGCGAGCGGAACTCGCTGCAGTTCGCGCCTCGCGGCAAGGTCGCGTGCCAAGCGGCAACGACGCAGGCGCTGGCGGAGCAGCTGGCGGCGGCATTCGCCACCGGCAACCGCGCGCTGCTGCCGGCCAATGAGGCGGGACGAGAGCTGGCCGCCAAGCTGGGCGCCCTGGTGGAGCTGGACGCCGATGTGTTGGCTGCGGATGTCGGCGCGGTGTTGTTCTCCGGCTCCGAAGCCGAGGCCGAAGCCGCCCAGCGCGCGTTGGCCGCGCGCGACGGCGCCTTGGTGCCGCTGCTGCGCGCCGACGCGCAAGGCCATTACAATCTGCACCGCCTGGTGGTGGAGCGCGCACTCAGCGTGAATACTACCGCGGCGGGCGGCAATGCCAGTCTGATGAGCATAGGCGACTAAAGGCAGGGCGGGTCCCGGCGACGGCGGCCCGCTCGTCATGAAAAAAACGCGAGTCAAAGCAGTTTACCCATGCGCCGGCGCGCATGGGGCAAGTGGCTTGTCCAACAAGCCACTTGCCACAAGCTGGCGGCCTTGAAATAATGCCGCCAGCCGCCGCGCCCGGGTCCATGTCGGACTTGGGCATGAGCGGAAAGCCTATAACAACACTAGACAGGTTCCGCAAACTCCCGTTCGTTGCGATTGATGGATGGGGATCTCTGGAGAAATAGAGGAAACACGATGCAAGTAAACAAGTTGACGACCCTTTCCCTGGCGGTAGCCGCCGCTGTCGCCTTGTCCGCATGCGGCAAGAAACAAGAAGGCGCGCCGGCTGCCGGCGCCTCCGCCGGCGCGGAAGCCGCCGCGGGCGGCGTGGTCAAGATCGGCTTTGCCGCTCCGCTGACCGGCCCGCAAGCCCACTATGGCGAAGAATACAAAAACGGCGTGACGCTGGCGATCGAGGACGCCAACGCCGAGAAGCCCACCATCGGCGGCAAGCCGGTGAGCTTCGAACTGGAGGCCCAGGACGACCAGGCCGATCCGAAAACCGCCACCCAGCTGGCGCAGAAATTCGTTGATGAAAAAGTGAACGGCATCATCGGTCACTTCAACTCCGGCACCGCCATTCCGGCGTCCAAGATCTACTCCGACGCTGGCATCCCAATGATTGCGATGGCGACTTCGCCGGCTTTCACCGCGCAGGGCTTCAAGAACACCTTCCGCTCGATGACCTCCGACACCCAGCAAGGCTCGGTGATGGGCAAGTACGTGGTGGAAAAACTGGGCGCCAAGAAAGTGGTGATCGTTGACGACCGCACCGCTTACGGCCAGGGCCTGGCCGACGAGTTCGAGAAGGCCGCCAAGGCCGCCGGCGGCAATGTGGTCAAGCGCGAGTTCACCAATGACAAGGCCACCGACTTCGCCGCCATTCTGACCTCGATCAAGGCCGCCGCGCCGGACGTGGTGTTCTACGGCGGCGCCGACGCGCAATCCGCGCCCATGGCCAAGCAGATGAAGCGCCTGGGTCTGACCGCGCCGCTGATTTCCGGCGAAATGACCAAGACGCCGACCTTCCTGCAATTGGCGGGCAAGGAAGCTGACGGCACCATCGCCTCGCTGGCCGGCCTGCCGCTGGAGCAGATGCCCAAGGGCAAGGACTACGAGAGCCGCTACAAGGCGCGCTTCAAGATGGATGTGGCCACCTACTCGCCGTACGGTTACGACGCTACCCGTACGCTGATCCAGGCGATGAAGGATGCCAACTCCACCGATCCCAAGGTCTATCTGCCGGTGCTGGCCAAGATCACTCATACCGGTGTGACTTCCAGCAACTGGACTTACGACGCCAAGGGCGATTTGAAGGACGGCGGCATCACCGTTTACAAAGTGGTGAACGGCGAATGGAAAGTGCTGGAAACCGTGGGCGGCGGCGCGGCCAAGGATGCTTCCGCGGCCAAGTAAACCGTTTGAACCGCAAAGAAAAAGGCGACGCTTCCGCGTCGCCTTTTTCTTTGCCCGCTTCAATGGAGCAGGCCGATTTTCTTCAACAGGAAAATCAGGATGGCCGCGCCGGCAATGCCGAAAGCCAGGCCGGGCAGGGAGAAGGAGCCGGCGGCGGAAGCGGAGGCGATGCCCAATAGGCGGCCGAACAGCCAATGACCCAGCGCCGAGCCGATGATGCCGATGACGATGTTGGCGATGATGCCCTCGCTGACGCCCATGACCTTGCCGGCAAGCCAGCCGATCAGACCTCCGGCCACCAGGGAAATAAGCAGGCCCATGCAATCTCCTTATGTTAGTGTATGAATAAATAGTTATAGCTATTTATTTAATATGGCGCCAGGCTTTTTTGCCGTCAGGCGCAAAAACTCGGACAAATAAAAACCCCGGCCTGAAGCCGGGGTTGCATTCCGGGCGCGGCACAGGCCGCAATGGGTTTACAGACCCACCCATTGTCCCTTGCGCAGCTGGTACAGCGAGACGGTGCCATGCTGGATATCGCCCTTGTCGTCGAAGCGGATTTCGCCGGTGACGCCCTTGAAATCGGTCTTGGGCAATTCCGCCAGGTATTTGGCCGGATCGGCGGAGCCGGCGCGCTTCATCGCGGCAATCATCACCCGGGTGGCGTCATAGGTGTAGGGCGCGTAGGCCTGGATCTCGGCGTTGAACTGCTGCTTGTACTTGCCGCTGAAATCGGCGAAGCCCGGCATCTTGTGCTTCTGCGCGCCGGCGCTGGAGGCATAGCTGCTCTCCGCGCTGTCGCCTCCCAGCTTGGAAAACTCAGGAGTGTTGATGCCGTCCGCGCCCATGAAAGCGGCTTTCAGACCCAGCTTGTTCATTTGCTTGACCATGGGCGCGGCCTGGGCGTCCATGCCGCCGTAGAACAGCAGATCCGGCTTTGTTCCCTTGATCGAGGTGAGGATGGCCATGAAGTCGGTGGCGCTATTGCTGGTGAATTCGCGCTTGACCACCTTGCCGCCGGCCGCTTCCACCGCCTTGGCGAAATCGTCGGCCAGGCCCTGACCGTAAGTGGTGCGGTCGTCGACGATGGCGATGCGGCCGGCCTTCAGCGTGTCTATCGCGTACTTGGCCAGCGCTTCGCCTTGCTGGCGGTCGTTGGCGATGATGCGGAAGGTGTTCTTGAAGCCTTGCTGGGTGAAGCTGGGGCTGGTCACCGAGGCGGCGATCATCGGAATGCCGGCTTGGGAGTAAATGCGCGAAGCGGGGATGGCCGCGCCGGAAGTGAGATGGCCGATGATGCCGGCCACCTTGCCGTCCACCAGGCGTTGCGCCACCTGGGCCGCGGTCTTGGGGTCGGCTTGGTCGTCTTCGGACACCACTTCGAAGGAAACCGGCTTGCCGTCCAGGGTCAGTTTCTCGGCATTGGCCTCGGCCACCGCCAGCTTGACGCCGTTGTCGGCGTCGCGGCCCCAGTGGGCGAAGGGCCCGGTCAGCGGGTTGGCGGAGCCGATTTTCACCACCGCCGCGCCGGCGTCGGCCGGCGCGCTGCCGGCACTTTGTTCTGATTTGCCGCAGGCGGTCAGGGCCAACACGGCACAGGCGATGAGGCTGAGATGCGTTTTCATGTATTTCTCCTGAGATCTCTTTGTTTATTTAGCTTTGTCTATTTGGATATTCGCCTCAGGAATAAGGCGGTGGCACATTCTTGGTGCATAAAGTGTTCAGCGTCAAGCCCATGGCGGCAATCTCTGCGATGGAGGCGGCTTTGCGTTAAGATGGCGGGCTGATTTGGCCGTATGGAAAGTGTTTTTAAATGACAAAAGGGTTGCCTGCCCCGGCTTCGCCCTGTGTGGGCCTGTGCCGTCTCGACGAGGGCGGCGGGTACTGCCTGGGCTGTCTGCGCACCTTGGACGAGATCGCCGGCTGGTCCGGCTTCGACGATGAGCAGAAACGCGCGGTGTGGCGGCGCTTGCTCGCGCTGCGGCCCAAGGTCAAGGACAAGCGCTGCGAGCGCTGCGGCGTGGCCTTCCGCTGCGGCGACGGCGGCGCGGAGGGCGGCTGCTGGTGCGCTGATCTGCCGCAGGTGCTGCCCTTGCCCTATGGCCATGGCGACTGCCTGTGTCCGGACTGCTTGCGCCAGCATCTGCGGGAAAGCTATCTGGCGCGTGGCTTGACGCCGCCGTTGTAGCCGTCGAGGAGGCTTGGCTGGTTCTCCATGCCGACAGGGTAATGTTGCGGCGGACTGCAACCAAGCCACGTGATGCGTGGTCCTAAGCTGTTCGATTTAATTTTGGCTTGATGTCTCTACATGAAATTCTGGAAGCGTTGGATTCGCAAGCTGCTGCTGCCGCTGTGCCTGGTGAGCTTGCTGCGGGGGCGCGCCGGTTTGGGCCGGCGACCGTGGCGTAACGGCATCCTGTTGGCGGCCGCCCTGTCCGCTGCCGGCTGGGGGCTCTGGTTATGGCTGGCGCCCAAGCCGGCGCCGCAGGTGCTGACCGCCGAGGTGAGCCGGGCCGATCTTGAAGACGTGGTGCTGGCCAGCGGCGTGCTCAAGCCGCTGCGGCAGGTGGATGTGGGCGCCCAGGCCAGCGGTCAGCTCAAGACCTTGAAAGTGGAGGCCGGCGACCGTGTCAGCAAAGGTCAGTTGCTGGCCGAGATCGATCCGGAAAACAGCCTCAACGATTTGAAAGCCTCCGAAGCGCAACTGGAGTCCCGCGTCGCGCAACTGCGCGGCAAGCAGGCCTCGCTGCGCCAGGCCGGGCGCGAGTTGGCGCGTCAGAAGCAGATGATGGGCGAGGGTTCCACCTCGCAAAAAGACCTGCTGGCGGCGGAAACCGCCTATCAAGCCCAGACGGCGGAGCTGGACGATCTGCAGGCGCAGATTCGCCAGAATCGCTTCCAGATCGACAAGAATCGCACCACGCTGGGCTATACCCGCATCAGCGCGCCGATGGACGGCGAGGTGATCGAGATCGTCACCCAGCAAGGTCAGACCGTGATCGCCAGCCAGACCGTGCCGGTGATCCTGAAACTGGCCGATCTGAGCACGATGACGGTGCATGCCCAGGTGGCCGAGGCCGACGTGATCCGCGTCAAGGCGGGCCTGCCGGTGTATTTCACCGTGTTGGGCGCGCCGGACCGGCCCATCCGCGGCAAGTTGCGCGCCATCCTGCCGACGCCGGAAAAAATCAACAACGCCAACTTCTACAAGGCGCTGTTCGACGTCAAGAACGTGGACGGCAAGCTGCGCGTGGACATGACCGCGCAGATCAGCATCGTGTTGGCGGAGTCCAAACAAGCGCTGAGCATCCCGCTGAGCGCGCTGGGCGCGGCCGGCAAGGATGGCCGCCACAGCGTCAAGGTACAGGGCAAGGATGGGCAGCTGCATGAGCGCCAGGTGCGCATCGGCCTGAAAACCGCCACCCGGGTGCAGATATTGGACGGCCTGAAAGCCGGCGAGAAAGTGGTGACCAGCGAAGCCGGCGGCAAGGAAGAAGAACCCAGCGGCGGCGTGATGGTGAGCGCATGAGCGGAGCCGGCCTGACGCTGTCCGGCGTGTGGCGCCGCTTTCCGTCCGGCGCCGAGGAAGTGGCGGTGCTCAAGGATGTCAGCCTGAACATCCGCGCCGGCGAGATGGTCGCCATCATCGGCGCCTCCGGTTCCGGCAAGTCCACCTTGATGAACATTCTGGGCTGCCTGGATCAGCCCTCGGCCGGTCGCTACCAGGTGGGCGGGCGTGGTGTCAGCGAACTGGACAGCGACCAGCTGGCCACGCTGCGGCGCGAGCACTTCGGCTTCATCTTCCAGCGTTATCACTTGCTGCCGCATTTGAGCGCCATCGACAATGTGGCGATGCCGGCGGTGTATGCCGGCATCGGCCATGAGGCGCGGCGCGAGCGAGCGCGACAGCTGCTGGCGCGGCTGGGCCTGGCCGGCAAGGAGGACTTCCGTCCCGGCCAGTTGTCCGGCGGTCAGCAACAGCGGGTGTCCATCGCGCGGGCGCTGATGAACGGCGGCGACATCATCCTGGCCGATGAACCCACCGGAGCGCTGGACAGCCACAGCGGCGAAGAAGTGATGGCCATCCTCAAGGAGCTGCACGCCGCGGGGCACACCATCATCATCGTGACTCATGATCCGGCCATCGCCGCGCAGACCGAGCGCATCATCGAAATCCGCGACGGCGAAATCCTGCGCGATAGCGCGGCCGGCGCGGCCGAAGCCGCGGCCGAGGAACGCGCGCCGCGCAGCGCCAAACCCGGCCCGGCCTGGCGCGAACGCATGAGCGAGGCCTTCAAGATGGCGATGCTGGCGATGCTGGCCAACCGCTTGCGCACCATGCTCACCATGCTGGGCATCATCATCGGCATCACCTCGGTGGTATCCATCATCGCGGTGGGCGAGGGCGCGCGCAATTATGTGCTGAACGATATCCGTTCCATCGGCACCAATACCATCACCGTGTACCGCGGCAAGGACTGGGGCGACGACAAGGCCGACGGCGTGCGCACCTTCCTGGCAGGCGACCTGGCCGCGCTGGCCGAGGAGCCCTATGTCGACAGCGTGTCGCCGGTGACCAGCAATAATCTGCGCATCCGTTACCGCAGCGTCGACGTCAACGCCTCGGTGTCCGGCGTGGACAGCACCTATTTGCGCGTGCGCGGCCTGAAAGTGGTGGCCGGCCTGGGCTTTGACCGGGACGATGTGCGCATGCAGCGCCAGGTGGTGGTGATAGACAGCAATGCCCGCCGTAAATTGTTCGCCGATGCCGATCCCATAGGCAAAGTGATCCTGGTGGGCAGCCTGCCGGCCACCGTCATCGGCGTGGCGGAAACCAAGGACAATGGCTACGGCGGCAAATCGCTGCAAATGTGGATGCCCTACAGCACCGCCGGCAGCCGCCTGTTCGGGCAGGTCTTCTTCGACTACATGGTGGTGCGCATCAAGGAAGGCCAGCCCACCGCGCTGGCGGAGAAGGCGCTCAGCCAGCTGCTGACCCTGCGTCACGGCAGCAAGGACTTCTTTACCTACAATATGGACGAAGTGCTGAAAACGGTGGAAAACACCAGTCGCACCCTGGCATTGCTGCTGACCCTGATCGCGGTGATCTCGCTGGTGGTGGGCGGCATCGGCGTGATGAACATCATGTTGGTATCGGTGACCGAGCGCACCCGCGAAATCGGCATCCGCATGGCGGTGGGCGCGCGCCAGGCCGATGTGCTGCAGCAGTTCCTGACCGAGGCGGTGCTGGTCTGCCTGGTGGGCGGAGCCATAGGCATCGGCCTGTCCTATGGCATCAGCTTCGTGTTCGCGCTCTTGGTCAGCAAATGGAAAATGGCGCTGTCGCTGAAGGCCATCGGCCTGGCGGTGGCATGCTCCACCGCGATAGGGGTGGTGTTCGGCTACTTGCCGGCGCGCAGCGCGGCGCGTCTGAATCCGATTGACGCCTTGGCGCGGGAGTAAGTATTTGACGCTTTGGAAATCCAACCTCTTTGTTTTGAGCCTGGCCCTGTTGCTGGCCGGCTGCCAAAGCACGCCATATCAACGCCAGGAACTGGACGCGCCGGCGCAATGGCGCAGCGCTGGGACCCAAACCCAGGCGGACATGAGCCGCGAGCACTGGTGGCAAGGCTTTGACGACCCGAGCCTGCTGGCGGTGCTGGAGCAGGCGCGCAGCCGCAACCCGGACCTGAGCATCGCCTTGCTCAAGCTGCGCAAGGCCCAGCTTGCCGCCGGTCTGGAGCGCAGCGACGCCTTGCCCTCCCTGAGCGGTGACATCAATGCCGGGACCAAGCGCACGCTGGGCGAATCCTCGGCCTGGAGCCGCAGCAGCGGCGGCAGTTTGAGTACCAGTTACGAGCTGGATCTATGGGGGCGGGTGGATGCGCGCCTGCGCGCGGCGGATCAGGAGTTCCGCGCCAGCGCCTACGACGAGGCCGCCGCCCGCTTGCTATCCGACAGTACCGCCGCGGGCCTGTACTGGGACATTGCCGCGCTCAAGGCGCGGCAGACGCTGGGGCAGGCGGATCTGGCGGATCTGCGTCGCATCCAGGCGTTGGCCGAAGCCAAATGGCGCGCCGGCGCCACGAGTGAACAGGATGTCACCCAAGCGCGTAGCGCGGTGCTGAGCCAGCAGGCGGACTTGTTGACGCTGGCCGATGAACGCGGTCAAAAGGAGAACGCGCTGGCCTTGTTGCTGGACCATGCGCCCGGCGCGGCGCTGCCGCCGATAGGCCCACTGCCGCTGGCGCCCGGCCAGCCGGCTGTGGACGCCGGCCTGCCCAGTAGCCTGCTGGAACGGCGGCCGGACCTGATGGCGGCGGAAGCGCGCTTGCGCGGCAAGCTGGCCAAGGTGGATCAGGAGCGCGCGGCCTTCTTTCCGGCGCTGAAACTGACCGGCTCGCTGGGCTCCAGCAGCAGCGCGTTGAGCAGCCTGGTGCAAAACCCGCTGCTGAGCCTGGGTGCGTCCGTGTCCTTGCCCTTCCTGGAATGGCGCAAGCAAGGCCTGCAACTGAAAACCAGCCAGGCGGATTATGAATTGGAAACTGTCAGTTTCCGCAAGACCTTGTACGGCGCTTATCAAGAGGTGGACAACGCTCTGAGCGCGCGTCAGCGGCTGTTGCAAGTCGTTCAGCTGCAAACCGCAACGCTGGCCTTGAACCGGCGTAGCGAACAGCTGGCGGAAAGCCGCTACCGCGCGGGCGCCGTCGATGCGCAAGCCTGGCTGGACGCGGCCAAGGCGCGGCGTGGCAGCGAGTCCGCGCTGCTTCGGCTGCGCCAGGAGCAATTGAAGAATCTGGCGGATCTCTATAAGGCCTTGGGCGGCGCGCCGGCGGCCTGAGCGGGGAGGGTGCCGATCGGGTTTATCCAGGGGCGGGTTTAAGAGCCTGTTCAAAGTCTCGCGAGCAAGGGCGAGACAAGGCGAAAACGAGTGAAAAAGCGGAATGTACTCGTGGTACATGAGCATTTTGAGCTTGTACTCACCGTGCAAC
>NZ_LDUI01000063.1:0-20987 GCF_001043555.1 Chromobacterium sp. LK1
CGCGGCTCTTTGTTATTCACGTCGCCAAAAACCGCCGGCTCGTCGTCGGCCGCGGCTTGCGGCTGCGGCGGGTAGGCGTCCGCCTCGTGCCAATTCAGATCCAGCTCCAGATCCAGTTCGGCCAGCATGGCCTGGCGTCCGGCTTGGCGCTGTCCGGAGCGGCTGCGCGCGTGGGCGCCACCTTTTTTCATGATGGGCGCGCAAGCGTGTGGGTTGCGCGGTTTGATCGTATGCATGGAATGCTCCTGTGCGTGGCGCCCGCTGGAAGAGCGGGCGGAAGACGGCGGCGTGGATGCCGCCGCGTGAATCAATTATGTACCATCAGGCTCGCCACCTTGGTGGTGATGATGTCCACCGCCGGATCGTTGGCGCCGTGCGGCAGGATCACGTCGGCGAAGCGCTTGGTCGGCTCGATGAACTGGTTGTGCATCGGGCGCACCGTGGTCAGGTATTGCTCGATCACGCTGTCGGTGGTGCGGCCGCGCTCGGTGATGTCGCGCTTGAGACGGCGGATGAAGCGCACGTCGGAATCGGTGTCGACGAAGATCTTCAAGGACATCATGTCGCGCAACGCGGCGTCGTACAGCGGGAACAGGCCTTCGATGACGATGACCGGCGCCGGCTGCACGGTGATGGTTTCCTCGGCGCGGGTGTGGTTGGCGAAGTCGTAGACCGGCATTTCGATGGCGCGGCCATTGCGCAGATCATCGATGTGCTCGATCAGCAGCGGCCAGTCGAAAGCCTGCGGGTGGTCGTAGTTGGTCGCCAGGCGCTGTTCGAAGGTCAGATGGCTCTGGTCGCGGTAGTAAAAGTCTTGAATGATCACAGCCGCCATCTCGGAGCCAATGGTTTCCAGAACTTGGTTGGTCACCGTGGTTTTGCCGCTGCCGCTGCCGCCTGCAACGCCGATGATGAACGGGGTGGTCATGAAACTATCCTTCTACGCGTAAAAAATATAAAAAAACGCGCCATTCTAATGAGTTATGGCGCGTCCTTCCACTCTAATTGCGACATTATCCGTTATGAAGCGCGCTGACCTTCCGCCTGAGCGGCGCGATACCACTCCCGCATCGCCGGCAAAGCCAGCAGGCGGTCGACATAAGCCTGCGATTGTTCTGGCAATTTGACGTTGTAAGTGTGGAAGCGGGTGGCGATGGGAGCGAAGAAGGCATCAACGATGCTGAAGCCGCCGAAGATGAATTCGCCGTCTGCCTGGTGACGCGGCAGATGCTCTTCCCACAGCGAGATGATGCGGGCGATGTCGAATTCCACCGCTGGCGTGCTCTGGTAATTGATGTGGCGCAGCGTCAGATTCATCGCCAGGTGTTCGCGTAGCGCGGAGAAGCCGGAATGGATTTCGGCGACGATGGAGCGGGCGACCGCGCGCAGTCCGGCGTCGTCCGGCCATAGCTTGGCGGCGGGAAAGCATTCCGCCAGGTATTCGCAGATCGCCAGCGAATCCCAGACCCGCAGCTTGCGGTCTATCAGCACCGGCACCTTGCCGGCCGGATTGGCGGCCAGGATGCGCGCCTTGGTGTCGGACAGGTAGAGATCGATCTGCTGCTCTTCAAACGGCTCGTCCAGCATTTTCAGCACCAGCCAGGGGCGCAAGGACCAGGATGAGTAGTTTTTATTGCCGATGATGAGGGTGAACATCCAGTGACTCCGTTCGGTTGGGGAGGCTGCCGACGGGCTGTCGCAGCCTGAACCCGATGATACCGCCATCGGCCTGGGTTTTCCTATGCGGATATCAAAGCTTGTGCGCGGCGTCGACTACACTGAGCTGTGGCGGCCGCCGGCGAGGATCGGCGCGGAGGGAAAACGGAGGCGGGCGATGAGGGGCATGGAAATCTGGCTGGGCGCGATGGCTTTCGGGCTGGCTGCCATGGTTGCGGCGCAGCCGCCGACGCAGGCGGAGCGCGCCGCCGCGACGCAGGCCACGGCCGAGCGGGCGGAGGCTTGCCGCGCCGCGCGGCCGTTTTACTGGGAAATCGGCGATGGCGGCGGATTACTGGCCAGCGGTGCCGTCGGCGCGGGCGCGCCGGGGCGGCAGACACGGCTGGCGCTCGCTTCCGCCTCCAAGTGGATTTACGCCGCCTATGTCGCGCAGCGGCGCCAGGGCCGCTTGAGCGAGTCCGATATCCGTTTGCTGAGTTTTCGCAGCGCCTATACCGGGCTGCGCGGCTGCGGCGCCTGGCAGACAGTGGCCAGCTGCATGAATAGCCGCATCAATGACTATGGGCGGCCGGATGCGGCGGGGGATGGCCGTTTTTTCTACAACGGCGGGCATATGCAGCGGCATGCGCTGGAAATGGGGCTGGGCGAGGATGGCAATGAGGCGTTGGCGGTTGAAGTCCGCAACGGCTTATCGGTGATGGGCGCCGACTGGGGCTTCGGCTATGCGCAGCCGCAGCCTGCAGGCGGCGGCGTGGGCAGCGCCGGCGATTATGCCCGTTTCCTGCAGGCCATCATCGCGGGGCGGCTTGCCATCCATGCCTTGCTGGGCGCGCACGCGGTATGCGCCAATCCACGCGCCTGCCCGCGGCAGGCGCTGCAGAGCCCGATACCGGAAAACGAGGTTTGGCATTATTCGATAGGCCACTGGGTGGAAGACGATCCCGGCAGCGGCGACGGCGCGTTCAGCAGTCCGGGCGCTTTCGGCTTCTATCCATGGATCAGCCGGGATAAAGCCCATTACGGCGTGCTGGCGCGCGAGGCGCACGCCGGCTGGCTGTCCCGTTCGGCGACGGACAAGCCCTATCTGCAATCGGCGGTTTGCGGTCGTGCCTTGCGCCAGGCCTGGAGCAGCGGCCAGGCGGTGCGTTAGGCGAACAAAAAGCCGCGCCCCGGGGGCGGCGGCTTTCCGTATCAGGCAAATGGTCTTGGCCTGTTTATTCCACTTCGTCGATCCAGGCTTGCTGTATCGCTTCCAGCACGCGTTCGCCGCCGCGGCTGTGATCATCGTCGAAGTCCGGCAGCGTGACCACCCAGTTGTGCAGATCGACGAAGCGCACGGTTTTGGGGTCGATCTCCGGATGGGTTTCCGCCAGTTCGATGGCGATGTCCAGCACGTCGGTCCATTTCATCTTGTGTTTCTCCTGAGCCTGAATTGCTGTCTCTTGAGTTTGATTTTTCTTATCAAGCGGCGATGCCGCGAAGCCAAGCCGCAGACAGTGCTATGGCACGGCAAGGCGACGGCGACAAAGGCAGTGCGCTTGAGAAGGAAAACTCAATGGTGTTCGCGGGCGTGGTTGATGGTGTAACGGGGGATTTCTATCACCAAATCCTCTTCCGCGACAATCGCCTGGCAGGACAGCCGGGATTGGGCTTCCAGCCCCCAGGCCTTGTCCAGCAGGTCTTCTTCCAGCTCGTCGGCTTCGTTCAGGGAGTTGCCGCCCTCGCGCACGATGCAATGGCAGGTGGTGCAGGCACAGGACATCTCGCAGGCGTGTTCCAGTTCGATATCGTGGTCCAGCAAGACCTGGCAGATGCTTTGGCCAGCTTCGGCGTTGTCGATGACCGCGCCTTCAGGGCAGAGGTCGGCGTGGGGCAGTACGATGATTCGCGGCATGGCGGATCCTTACAAATCAGAAATATTGTGGCCTTTGAGCGCGCGCCGGATATTGCGATCCATGCGCCGCGAGGCGAATTCTTCGGAGGCGCGGTTTAGGCGGCCGCTGGCTTCATTGACATCGCGCGCGGTCTGGGCCGCGGCGATGGCGGCATCGACCACGGCCAGCGCTTGATCCAGCGTGGCGCGCTCATCGGCGTCCAGCAGATCGCCATCGGCCGCCAGCGCCGCGCGACAGGCCTCGCTGAGGCTGGTGGCGTCGACGATGGCCTCGCGCAGTTTTCGCGCCTCGATGTCTTCATGCACATGGCTCATGGACTCGGTCAGCATGCGGCTGATTTCCTCGTCGCTGAGGCCATAAGAGGGCTTGACCTCGATGCGGGCTTCCACGCCGGAGGTCTGTTCGCGGGCGGACACTTCCAGCAGGCCATCGGCGTCCACCTGGAAGGTGATGCGGATGCGCGCGGCGCCGGCCACCATCGGCGGAATGCCGCGCAAGGTGAACTGGGCCAGTGAGCGGCAATCGCTCACCAGTTCGCGCTCGCCTTGCAGCACGTGGATGGACATCGCGGTCTGGCCGTCCTTGAAGGTGGTGAAATCCTGGGCGCGCGCCACTGGAATGGTGCTGTTGCGTGGAATGATCTTCTCGGTCAGTCCGCCCATGGTTTCAATGCCCAGCGACAGCGGAATCACGTCCAGCAGCAGCCATTCCTCATCGCCCTTGTTGCCGGCCAACACATTGGCCTGGATCGCCGCGCCCAGCGCGACGACCTTGTCCGGGTCCAGATTGGTCAGCGGCGGCTGGCCGAAAAAGTCGCCGACGGCTTTTTGCACTTGCGGCATGCGGGTGGCGCCGCCCACCATCACCACGCCCTTGACGTCTTCCGGCGCGACATCGGCGTCGCGCAATGCCTTGCGCACCGGCAGCAGGGTCTTGTCCACCAGGTTCTTGCTGATGCGGCGGAAGGTTTCCTGGTCCAGCGTCAGATCCAGCGTCAGCCCGTCGGACAGCAAGGCGGTGATCTGAGTTTCCGCGTGCTCGGTCAGCGCTTCCTTGGCCTCGCGGGCGCGGGTCAGCAGCAAGCGGGTGTCCTGGGCGCCAAGCCCGGAGAGGCCGGCTTGCTCCAGCACCCAGCAGTAGACGCGGTGATCGAAATCGTCGCCGCCCAGCGCGGAGTCGCCGCTGGTGGCCAGTACTTCGAACACGCCGCGGCTGAGCTTGAGAATCGATACGTCGAAGGTGCCGCCGCCCAGGTCGTAGACGATGTAAGTCCCTTCGCTGCCGTTGTCCAGCCCGTAGGCGATGGCGGCGGCGGTGGGTTCGTTCAGCAGGCGTAGCACGTTCAGCCCGGCCAGGCGCGCGGCGTCCTTGGTGGCCTGGCGCTGGGCGTCGTCGAAATAGGCCGGCACCGTGATCACCGCGCCGGTTAGATCGCCGCCCAGGCTGGCTTCGGCGCGCTGCTTCAGCGTGCGCAGAATGTCGGCAGAGATCTCGACCGGGCTCTTGACCCCGCCGCGGGTGACCAACTGCAGCATGCCGGGGGCGTCGACGAAGCGGTAGGGCAGGTTGCCGGCATCGGGCAGGTCGGCCAGGCCGCGACCCATGAAGCGCTTCACCGAGACGATGGTGTTGTGCGGGTCCTTGTTCTGCTCTTTCTGGGCTTCGTAGCCGACGCTGACATGACCTTCGTCGGCATAGCGCACCACCGAGGGCAAGAGGCTGCGGCCGTGCTCGTCCTTGAGCACGGAGGCGGAGCCGCTACGCACCGAGGCCACCAGCGAATTGGTGGTGCCCAGGTCTATCCCGACGGCGAGTCGGTGTTGGTGCGGAGCGGCGGAGAGTCCGGGTTCGGCGATTTGCAGTAAGGCCATATTCAGTTCAAGTCAGTAGGAGGTGAGCCGCTGGCAGCGGCAAGGTCCGGCGCGGCGCCGGCTCACGGGGAGCGGCGCGGGCGGCGGCCGTGGACTCAGCCGAGCAAGCCCTCGATCGCATCGCCGATTTCCTGGTCCAGCTTTTGCAAAAACCGCAATTTTCGCACCAGAAGCGCCGCCGCGTCCAAATCCGAGCGCTGATCCAGCGCTTGCTCGAGCTCGGCCTGATGTTCGCGGCTCTGGGCGCGCAGTTGGCGCGACAGCGTTTCCAGCGTCGCCAGATCGTCGGCATCGCGAGCGGCTTCGATGTTCTCGCGCCACTCCATCTGCGCCATCAGGAAGTCGGTGGGCATCTGGGTATTGGTGTCTTCCTGAGTGTCGACACCGGCGAGGGTCAGCAGATAACGGGCGCGGTTCAGCGGCGACTTCAGCGTTTGGTAGGCTTCATTCACCCGGGTCGCCTGCATCAGCGCGCTGCGCTTGTCGGCGTCGCTGCCGCTGGCGTAGCGGTCGGGATGGACCTGGGCCGCCGCGGTGCGCCAGGCTTGTTCCAGCGCCTGGCTATCGATGGCGAAGCGGCGCGGCAGGTCGAACAGGGAGAAGAAGTCTTGGCTGAAGTCGGTGCTCATAGGGGAAGGCCGGAAAGCTTAGCGTGCAGTGGAGCGGGGCGCGCGTTGGCGCGTCCCGCCCATCGGGATCAGACGTTGAAGCTTTCGCCGCAACCGCATTCGTTCTTGACGTTGGGATTGTTGAACTGAAAACCCTCGTTCAAACCTTCCTTGGCGTAATCCAGCTCGGTGCCGTCGATATAGGCCAGACTCTTGGCATCGGTGAACACGGTGACGCCATGGCTTTCAAAGGTCACGTCGTCATCGCTGGCCGCGTCGACGAACTCCAGCTTATAGGCCATGCCGGAGCAGCCGGAGGTCTTGACGCCCAAGCGGATGCCCAGGCCCTTGCCGCGTTTGGCGATGAAGGCGCTGACGTGCGCGGCGGCGCGTTCGGAAAGCGTGATAGCCATGATGTGTCCCCGCTGAATTATTTGCCGTGCTTCTGCTTGTAGTCGTTGACCGCGGCCTTGATCGCGTCCTCGGCCAGGATGGAGCAGTGAATCTTCACCGGCGGCAGCGCTAGCTCCTCGGCGATGGCGGTGTTCTTGATGTCCAGCGCTTCGTCCAGCGATTTGCCCTTGACCCACTCGGTCACCAGCGAGGAAGAGGCGATGGCGGAACCGCAGCCATAAGTCTTGAACTTGGCGTCCTGAATCACGCCGTCCTCGCCCACCTTGATTTGCAGCTTCATCACATCGCCACAGGCCGGCGCGCCCACCATGCCGGTGCCCACGCTGTCGTCGCCTTTTTCGAAAGAGCCCACGTTGCGCGGGTTTTCGTAGTGATCCATTACCTTGTCGCTGTATGCCATGATTATCTCCTTCAGTGCCGCGCCGGCAAGGCCGGCTCGGCGCTGGATATTGCCGTCGCCCTTAGTGGGCGGCCCATTGAACCGAATTCAGATCCACGCCGTCCTTGAACATTTCCCACAACGGAGACAGTTCGCGCAGCTTGCCGATCTTTTGGTTTAGCAGATTCACCGCGAAGTCGATTTCTTCCTCGGTGGTGAAGCGGCCCAGCGTGAAGCGGATCGAGCTGTGCGCCATTTCGTCGTTGCGGCCCAGCGCGCGCAGCACGTAGGACGGCTCCAGCGAAGCCGAGGTACAAGCCGAACCGCTGGACACGGCCAGTTCCTTGATCGCCATGATCAGGCTTTCGCCCTCGACGAAGTTGAAGCTGACATTGAGGTTGTGCGGCACGCGTTGGTCGATGTCGCCGTTGATGTAAACCTCTTCCATGTTCTTGATGCCGTTCCAGAGGCGGTCGCGCAGCATGCGGATGCGTTCGCGCTCGCTGTCCATCTCTTCGCGGGCGATGCGGAAGGCTTCGCCCATGCCGACGATCTGGTGAGTGGCCAGGGTGCCGGAGCGGAAGCCGCGCTCATGGCCGCCGCCGTGCATCTGCGCTTCCAGGCGCACGCGCGGCTTGCGGCGCACGTACAGGGCGCCGATGCCCTTGGGGCCGTATACCTTGTGGGCGGACAGGCTCAACAGGTCCACTTTCTGCTTTTCCATGTCGATGACCACCTTGCCCGGGGCCTGGGTGGCGTCGACGTGGAAGATCACGCCCTTGGCGCGGCAGATTTCGCCCAATTGCTCGATGTCCTGCACCACGCCGATTTCATTGTTGACGAACATTACCGAGGCGACGATGGTGTCCGGGCGGATCGCGGCCTTGAACTCTTCGATATCCAGCAGGCCGTCGTCCTTCACGCCGAGGTAGGTCACTTCGAAGCCCTGGCGTTCCAGCTCGCGCATGGTGTCCAGCACCGCCTTGTGCTCGGTCTTGACCGTGATCAGGTGCTTGCCCTTGCTCTTGTAGAAATGGGCGGCGCCCTTGATCGCCAGGTTGTCGGATTCGGTGGCGCCGGAGGTCCACACGATTTCCTTGGCATCGGCGTTGATCAGCTTGGCCACTTCAGCGCGCGCGTTCTCCACCGCTTCCTCCGCGTCCCAGCCGAAGCTGTGGCTGCGAGAGGCCGGGTTGCCGAATTGTTCGCACAGAAAGGGAATCATCTTGGCGGCAACGCGCGGGTCTACCGGCGTGGTGGCCGAGTAGTCGAGGTAGATAGGTAGCTTGAGCTGGCTCATTTATGTTCTCCACAGAAGAGGGGTCCGCGCCTACAGGGCGCCGGAGGCGGCAGAAGCGTGAACCACGCTGCATTCGCGCTTATCCTGCAATACAGTGTTTTCTTTGCCGTCCTTGGCTTTTTGCTGCTCCACCAGGCTGGCGAGGCTGACCTTGGACAGGTAGTCAAAAATGGTGACGTTCAGATTGGTCCACAAATCGTGGGTCATGCAGCGCTGATTGCCGCGACAGTTCTCGCGGCCGCCGCACTGGGTGGCGTCCACCGGTTCGTCCACGGCCGTGATGATGTCGGCCACGGAAATATCTATTGTCGTTTTGGCCAGGGTATAGCCGCCGCCGGGGCCGCGTACGCTGTCCACCAGTTCGGCGCGGCGCAGTTTGCCGAATAATTGTTCCAGGTAGGAGAGCGAGATGCCTTGGCGCTCGCTGATGCCGGCCAGCGTGACCGGGCCGCCGCTTTCGCGCAAGGCCAGGTCCAGCATCGCGGTGACGGCAAAGCGGCCTTTAGTGGTTAAACGCATGTCTCTGGTCTCCAAGAGTGGGGTTTTGGAGGGATGAATTCCTGATGCAGACGATTATACCTAATATCCGACTGTTTTAGTCAAGTATTATTGACGCTGGTCAAGGCGGGCACCGCGGAGGCGGCGTCGCGCAAAGCCGATCATTTTACTCGGTTTTTGCGGATTGGGGTACTGGCTTGCGCTGCGGGAGCCGCTGCATATGGCCTTCAGGGACGGCGGCCGGACGCGCTCCATGGCGGCGAATCCGCCGCAACGGCGCTGGTGGCGGGGTTTGCGCTTTTATTACTTTCAGATGAAGGGCTTGGTGTAGAATCCGGCGACGGAATGGTTTGCCTATGGGCAGACCGCGACAGGGCGCGTTTTGCGGCCGCGGCAGCGCGGCCGGCGCAGCTGGAGTCGCCACATAATTATTACACTTAAGATTAAGCCGCTAACAAAGTCTCACCGCGCTCCTGTGACAAGGGGCTCCGACGCGAACAGTCGGCGCAACGCGGGATCCGAGATTTGCTTGGCGGTTCTTACCCGGCTCACGGGGGCTAAAAGGACAATTCATGCACAAGGTCGTCATCAGCGGAACCGGCTTGTTCACGCCGCCGCACGCGGTCAGCAATCAGGAACTGGTCACAACGTTCAACGCGTTCGTGCAGGCTCACAATCAGCAGCACGCGGCACGCATCGCCGCCGGTGAAATGGAAGCGCTGGCCGAATCCAGCGCCGAGTTCATCGAAAAGGCTTCCGGCATCAAGCAACGCTTTCTGATGGATAAGTCCGGAGTATTGGACCCGGCCAGAATGGCGCCGCATCTGCCGGAGCGCGGCAACGACGAGTTGTCGATTCAGGCGGAAATGGCGGTGGCCGCAGCGCGCCAGGCGCTGGAGCGCGCCGGCAGCAGCGCCGCCGACATCGATATGGTCATCGTCGCCTGCTCCAATATGCAGCGGCCGTATCCGGCGGTGTCGATCGAGGTGCAGCAGGCGCTGGGCATCGATGGCTACGCCTTCGACATGAATGTGGCCTGCTCGTCGGCCACCTTCGGCATTCAGACCGCGGTCAACGCCATCGCCAGCGGCCAGGCGCGCGCGGTGCTGATGGTGAACCCGGAAATCTGTTCCGCCCACCTGAATTTCCGCGACCGCGACAGCCACTTCATTTTTGGTGACGCCTGTACCGCGGTGGTGCTGGAGCGGGCCGATGCGGCCAGTTCGGCGCAGCGTTACGAGGTGTTGGGCAGCAAGCTGGCCACGGTGTTCTCCAATAACATCCGCAATAATTTCGGGTTTCTCAATCGTTGCGACGAGAGCGGCATCGGCCAAGCGGACAAGCTGTTCGTGCAGCAGGGCCGCAAGGTATTCAAGGAAGTGTGTCCGATGGTGGGCGAGCATATCGCCGCGCACCTGGACGGCCTGGGCATCGCGCCGGCCGAGGTGGCGCGTTTCTGGCTGCACCAGGCCAATCTGGCGATGAACCAGCTGATCGCCCGGCGCGTGCTCGGCCGCGAGGCCGGCGATGTCGAGGCGCCGGTGATCCTGGACCGCTATGCCAACACCAGTTCCGCCGGTTCGATCATCGCATTCCATCTGCATTCTGACGACCTGCGCAGTGGCGATGTCGGTGTCATCTCTTCTTTCGGCGCGGGCTATTCGGTGGGCAGTGTTGTGCTGAGGAAAATCTGATAAGTCGGTAAAAATAGTCCTAGCGCGAAGGGCGCTTGGCAGAAAAAAGCAGAGGACGCTTGTCAAAAGCGTCCTCTCTGCATAATGTATCCCCCCATGGCGGGCATTGAACCCACCGATAAAGCAAGACCTACGAGTCTGTACAAGGGAAAGGAAATAATTATGAAAACTGTCAAGAAAGCGCTGTTGGCAGCCGGCCTGATCGCGGGGGCCGCGATGTCGGCCCAGGCCGCCGGCACTCTGGTGTACTGCTCGGAAGGCAGCCCGGCCGGTTTCGATCCGGGTCAATACACTACCGGCACCGACTTCGACGCGTCCGCCGAAACCGTATTCAACCGCCTGGTGCAATTCCAGCGCGGCGGCACCAAGGTTGTGCCGGCGCTGGCCGAGAAATGGGACGTGGCCGCCGATGGCCTGAGCTACACCTTCCATCTGCGCAAGGGCGTGAAGTTCCAGACTACCGACTATTTCAAGCCCAGCCGCGAGTTCAACGCAGATGACGTGGTGTTCACCTTCAGCCGCATGATCGACAAGAACCATCCGTTCCGCAAAGCCTACCCGACCGAATTCCCGTATTTCACCGACATGGGCCTGGACACCAATATCGTCAAGGTCGAGAAGGTGGACGCCAATACTGTCAAGTTCACGCTGAAGAGCCTGGACGCGGCCTTCCTGCAAAACCTGGCGATGAGCTTCGCCTCGGTGCAGTCCGCCGAGTACGCCGACAAGCTGCTCAAGGCCGGCAAGCCGCAGCTGATCAATCAGCAGCCGGTGGGCACCGGCCCGTTCATCTTCAAGCGCTACCAGAAAGACGCGCAGATCCGCTTCGCCGCCAACAAGGATTACTGGAACAAGGCGGATGGCGCGAAAGTGGACAATCTGGTGTTCGCCATCACCACCGACGCCTCGGTGCGTTATCAAAAACTGAAGGCCGGCGAGTGTCAGATCACCGTCAATCCGCGGCCGACCGATATCGCGGCGATGAAGGCCGATTCCAAGCTGGCGGTGATTGCCCAGCCGGGCTTCAACCTGGGCTACCTGGCCTACAACGTCAAGCACAAGCCGCTGGAAAAGCTGGAAGTGCGCCAGGCGCTGGATATGGCGATCAACAAGAAAGCCATCATCGACGCGGTGTACCAAGGCGCCGGCCAGCCGGCCACCAACCCGATGCCGCCGACCCAATGGTCGTATAACAAGAGCCTGAAGGACGTGCCCTACGATGCCGCCAAGGCCAAGGCCTTGCTGGCCAAGGCCGGTTATCCCAACGGCTTCGAGCTGAGCCTGTGGGCGATGCCGGTGCAGCGTCCGTACAACCCCAACGCCAAGCTGATGGCGGAAATGGTGCAGGCGGACTGGGCCAAGATCGGCGTCAAGGCCAAGATCACCTCCTACGAATGGGGCGAGTACATCAAGCGCGCCAAGGCGGGCGAGCATGATTCCATGCTGATCGGCTGGACTGGCGACAACGGCGACCCGGACAACTGGCTGGGCGTGCTGTTCGGCTGCGACGCGATGAACGGCAACAACTTCTCCAAGTGGTGCTACAAGCCGTTTGAGGACCTGATCCAGAAAGGCAAGCGCACTTCCAATGTGGCGGAGCGCACCAAGCTGTACATGAAGGCTCAGGAAATCGTCAAACAGCAAGTGCCGATGACCACGATCGCCCACTCCACCGTGAATCAGCCGATGCTGAAATCGGTGCAAGGCTTCAAGGTCAGCCCGTTTGGCCTGAACTCCTTCTACGGTGTCAGCGTCAAGTAAGCCGCCCCCTCATGCAAGCAGCGACATCGGGGGCTTAGCCCCCGATGTTTTGACTAAGTTCGGCGAATGGAACTCCTGATGCGGGCCTGTCCCGCCTGCCGCGTCGCGGCCGGCGCCGGCGCGTCTTGCCTCAGCGCAGAAACTGGGTTCTATTAGCCATTACAAGCCTTGGGTTTCCAGCCGCACGCAGAGGCGGCGGGCCCGATGGCGGTGGAACGTCTACAGGGTGGTCTTCAGAGGGTAGTCAGTCACAGCGTGGAGAGGCTGTGCGTCCGGCTTGACCTGGGTCAAGCTCATCTGCGGCGACGAGTGCTATCTTGCACTTGCCGTAGCGGTGGCGCAGCTGATGTGGGTGGGTGGTTCAGTTGCATGCCATCGCTTCGGCGCTCTTCCTGCTGTTTTCCTTGCTTCTTCTCCGTTTATCCCCGGTAACGTCTCCCAAAACGCAATAGGGTCGTCGCGCGCCGTTGCATCGTCATGGCGTCGTCAGCCCTGGGTCTCAAAGTTGAGTATTGCGCCCAGTCGCCCATCGGGGCCGGCGCAAGGGAGAAGTTCTCATGTTTTCCTTTATTCTGCGAAGGCTGGGCCTGTTGGTGCCCACCTTCTTTGGCATCACGCTGCTGACTTTCGGCCTGATCCGCATGATCCCGGGGGATCCGGTCGAGGTGATGGTGGGCGAGCGCGCGCTCGACCCGCAAATGCACGCCGAGGCCCTGCACCGCCTCGGCCTGGACAAGCCGCTGTATGCTCAGTACCTCGATTACGTGGTCAATCTGCTGCATGGCGACCTGGGCGAATCGCTGGTCACCAAGACCGGGGTCTGGACCGAGTTCAAGACCCTGTTCCCGGCCACGCTGGAACTGGCCATCGCCGCGCTGATCTTCGCCACCGTGCTGGGCCTGCTGGCCGGCGTCATCGCCGCGATCAAGCGCGGTTCGCTGTTCGATCACGGCGTGATGGGCATCTCGCTCACCGGTTTTTCCATGCCCATCTTCTGGTGGGGCCTGATCCTGATCATGTTCTTCTCGGTCAAGCTGGGCTGGACCCCGGTGTCCGGCCGCGTTGACCTGAGTTTCGACATCCATCCGCAAACCGGCTTCATGCTGATTGATTCCTGGCTGGCGGAAGCCGCCGATCCGGAAGCCAATGCCGGCGCCTTCAAGAACGCGCTGATGCATTTGATTCTGCCCGCCATCGTGCTGGGCACCATCCCGCTGGCGGTGATCGCGCGGATGACGCGCTCGTCGATGCTGGAAGTGCTGCGCGAGGACTATGTACGCACCGCGCGCGCCAAGGGCTTGTCGCCGGCGCGGGTGATCTTCATCCATACCCTGCGCAACGCGCTGATCCCGGTGCTGACCGTGATCGGCTTGCAAGTGGGCACGCTGATGGGCGGCGCGGTCTTGACCGAAACCATCTTCTCCTGGCCGGGCATAGGCAAATGGCTGATCGACGCCATCAGCCGCCGCGATTATCCGGTGGTGCAGAACGGCATCCTGATGGTGGCCACGATGGTGATCGTCACCAACTTCGTCGTCGACATCCTGTACGGCATCGCCAATCCGCGCATCCGTCACGCCAAGTAACAGCTAGTAGGTGGATCTTATGACTCAGAATACGCAAGCCAACGCCGGCCAGGATCTGGCGTTGGCCTACCCCTCGCCGCTGAAGGAGTTCTGGCAGGGCTTTTCCCACAACAAGGGCGCGGTGGCCGGCCTGATCTTCATGCTGATCGTCACCACCTGTGCGCTGCTGGCGCCGCTGGTGGCCCCCTATAGCCCGATCGAGCAATACCGCGATCATCTGCTGACGCCGCCGGCCTGGGTGGATGGCGGCTCTATGCAATTCCTGTTCGGCACCGACGAATTGGGCCGCGACATCCTGTCGCGACTGATCCACGGCGCGCGGCTATCGCTGTTCATCGGCCTGTGCTCGGTGGTGATGGCCTTGCTGCCGGGCGTGGTGCTCGGCCTGTTGGCCGCCTTCTTTCCCAAGGCGCTGGGCAGCGCGATCATGCGCTTGATGGACATCATGATGGCCTTGCCCTCCTTGCTGCTGGCGGTGGCCATCATGGCCATTCTCGGGCCGGGTCTGATGAACGCGATGATAGCCATCGCCACCGTGGCCTTGCCCGCCTATGTGCGCTTGACCCGCGCATCGGCGATGACCGAGTTGAACCGCGACTATGTGACCGCCTCGCGCGTGGCCGGCGCCGGCCTGCCGCGGCTGATGTTCGTCACCGTGCTGCCCAACTGCATGGCGCCGCTGATCGTGCACGCGACCATGAGTTTCTCCTCGGCCATCCTGGAAATCGCCGCGCTGGGCTTCCTCGGCCTGGGCGTGCAGCCGCCGACCCCGGAATGGGGCACCATGCTGGCCTCGGCCCGCGATTACATAGAAAGCGCCTGGTGGGTGGTGACGCTGCCCGGCCTGACCATTCTGCTGTCGGTACTCGCCATCAATCTGATGGGCGACGGGCTGCGCGACGCGCTGGACCCGAAACTGAAGCGCGCCGCTTGAGGGGATAGACATGAGTTTGCTGCAAATCAAGAACCTCTCGGTGGAGTTTGGTTCGGAAAAGAATCCCTTCCGCGCGGTGGAAGGGCTGGATCTGACTGTGGACCAGGGCGAGATCGTCGGCATCGTCGGCGAGTCCGGCTCCGGCAAGTCGGTCACCATGATGGCGATGATGGGGCTGCTGGAAGGCCAGGGCCGCATCGTTGCCGATGAACTGAGCTTCGACGGCAAGAACCTGCTGACCATTTCCGCGCGCGAGCGCCGCAAGATCGTCGGCAAGGACATCGCGATGATCTTCCAGGACCCGATGACCTCGCTGAATCCCAGCTACACCGTCGGCTACCAGATCATGGAAGTGCTGAAGCTGCATCAGGGCCTGCGCGGCGCGGCGTTGAAGCGGCGCGCGCTGGAATTGATGGAACTGGTGGAGATTCCGGCGCCGGCCTCGCGGCTGGACGCCTATCCGCATCAGTTGTCCGGCGGCATGAGTCAGCGCGTGGTGATCGCGATGGCCATCGCCTGTAATCCCAAGCTCTTGATCGCGGACGAGCCGACCACGGCCTTGGACGTGACCATCCAGGCCCAGATCATGGAACTGCTGGTGTCCTTGCAGAAGAGCCAGAACATGGCGCTGATCATGATCACTCACGATCTGGCGGTGGTGGCCGAGGTGGCGCACCGGCTGGCGGTGATGTACGCCGGCCAGGTGGCGGAGATGGGCGCGGTGCCCGGCGTGTTCAATCATCCGGCCCATCCGTATACCGAGGCGCTGCTGTCGTCGATTCCGGAGCACAGCAAAGGCGCGCATCGCCTCAACACCTTGCCCGGCATCGTGCCGGGACAGTACGACCGCCCCAGCGGCTGCCTGTTGTCGCCGCGTTGTCCCTATGTCAAGGACAACTGCCGGACCCAGCGTCCGGGATTGACCCCCGTGGAAGGCGGCGTCGTGCGCTGCCACTACCCATTGCCGGATCAGGAGGCGAAATGAGCACCGTACTGCAAGCGCGGGATCTGACCCGTTATTACGATGTGTCGCAGGGCTTTCTCAAGCCTTCGGCGCAAGTCAAGGCGCTCAATGGCGTTTCCTTCGAACTGCAGGCCGGCAAGACGCTGGCGGTGGTCGGCGAATCCGGTTGCGGCAAGAGCACGCTGGCGCGGCAGTTGACGCTGATCGAGGCGCCGACTTCCGGTTCGTTGTTATTGGATGGCCAGGACGCGGCAACCGCCGGCAAGGCCGAGCTGAAGGCGATGCGCACCAAGGTGCAGATGGTGTTCCAGAACCCCTACGCCTCGCTGAACCCGCGTCAGAAGATAGGCAGCCAGCTGGCCGAGCCCCTGCAGATCAATACCGCCTTGAGCGCCAGGGAGCGCGAGGAGAAAGTGCGCGGCATGATGCAGCGCGTCGGCCTGCGGCCGGAGCACTACTTCCGTTATCCGCACATGTTCTCCGGCGGCCAGCGCCAGCGCATCGCCATCGCCCGCGCGATGATGCTGAATCCCAGAATCGTGGTGGCCGATGAGCCGACCTCGGCGCTGGACGTGTCGATCCAGGCCCAGGTGCTCAATCTGTTCATGGATCTGCAGGACGAGTTCAAGACCGCCTATGTGTTCATTTCCCACAATCTGTCGGTGGTTGAACATGTGGCCGACGACCTGATGGTGATGTATCTGGGGCGCGCGGTGGAGGTGGGAGAAAAGAACCGCGTTTACGAGCGACCGCTGCATCCCTATACCCAGGCGCTGCTGTCGGCGACGCCATCCATCCATCCGGAACAGCGCCGCATCAAGATCAAGATCGAGGGCGAATTGCCCAGCCCGCTGAAGCCGCCTAGCGGTTGCGCCTTCCACAAGCGCTGCCCGCATGCGCAGGAACGCTGCATGCAGGAGGTGCCGGAGTTGCGCGAGCTGGATCAGCGCATGATTGCCTGCCACCGGGCGGAAGAAATCAACGTCTGAGCCTATTGTGGCCCAGCCAGCGGAGTCGCGTTAGCGGCTCTGCTTTTTTTTGGCGCGGCATTGTCGATAATCAGAGGAATGGACAGATTCTGCCGTGGATAGTCGCGACAGAGGCAAAACATTTTGCGCAACGCACAAAAATTGCTTTACCCACCCCCAACGACCACGATACATTCGCCATGGCACACACAGTCAAAGGAAAACGAGAATTGAAGCGAGCCGTGTATGCGGGCAGCTTTGACCCGGTGACCAATGGTCATCTCTGGATGATTCGCGAAGCGGTGGAACTGTTTGACGAATTGATCGTGGCGGTCGGAGTGAACCCGGAAAAACACTGTACCTTCAGCGTCGAGGAAAGGGTGGGCTTGCTGCGTTCGGTTACCGGCGGTTTCAGCAAGCTGCGCGTGGATGTGTTCGAGAATCAGTTTCTGGTCAACTATGCGCAGAGCATAGGCGCCAACTACATCATCCGCGGCATCCGCACCGCCAGCGACTATGAGTACGAGCGCACCATGCGCTATATCAACTCCGACCTGCACCCGGACATCACCACCATCTTCCTGCTGCCGCCGCGCGAATACGCCGAGGTGTCGTCGACGATGGTCAAGGGCCTGGTGGGACCGCGCGGCTGGGAGAGCGTGATTCGCCAGTACCTGCCGGAGCCGGTTTACCGCAAGCTGATCGAGATGTATTCGTCCGAATAGCGGTGCTTGTAATAGAATCGGACATTCGTCAGCGCGCCGCCTGCAGTCAGCGGCGCGTTTGTTTTTCGTCACTCCACCGTTGAAATCGAGGACCCATGCTGGATGTCAGCCCATTCGCCAATCGCCTGGCCAAGAACTACAAGCACCACGCCAAATGGGCGCGCCGCCAGGGCTTGGATGCCTGGCGCGTCTACGACAAGGATGTGCCGCAGTTCCCGTTCGCGGTGGACCTGTACGGCGAGCGTGTTCATTTGCAGGAATACGATACCGGCTGGGAGATGGAAGACGACGCCTACCGCGACTGGATCAACGCGGTGGTGGACAGCCTGTGCGCTGTGACCGGCGCGGCGCCGGCAGCGGTGACGCTGAAGAACCGCCGCCGCCAGAAGGGCGTCAGCCAGTATGAGAAAGTGGGGCAATTGGGCGACGATTTCATCATTAATGAATTCGGCCAGCGCTTCATCGTCAATCTGGACGCTTACCTGGACACCGGTCTGTTCCTGGACCACCGCAATACCCGCAAGCGGGTGCGGGAAGAGGCCGCCGGCAAGCGCTTTCTCAATCTGTTCGCCTATACCGGCAGCTTCACCGTCTATGCCGCCTGCGGCGGCGCGGCCAGTTCGGAGACGGTGGACATGTCCAATACCTATCAGGATTGGTCGCGCCGCAACTTCGAACTCAACGGCCTGGACCTGGCCCGGCATCAATTGGTGCGCGCCGACGTGTTCCAGTACCTGGAAGACGCGGTGGATGGCGGCAAGCAGTTCGACCTGATCGTGATGGACCCGCCCACCTTCTCCAACTCCAAGAAGATGCGCGACATCCTGGACGTGCAGCGCGACCATGTCTGGCTGATCGATTACGCGATGGCGCTGCTGGCGCCGGGCGGCACCTTGTACTTTTCCAATAATCTGCGCAGCTTCAAGTTGGACGAGAGATTGGCCGAAGACTACGTGATCCGCGACATCAGCGCGCAATCGGTGCCGGACGACTTCCGCAACCGCGCCATCCACCAGTGTTGGCAGATTCAGCGCAGCTAGCGTTTCCAATCCTATATATAAGGCTTCTGTTAATTAGAGGCCGAACTTTATCGCCGGGTTTCCTATCGTATTGCAGGGCGCGACAAGATTTTGACGCATGCTAGTCTGAATCAAGCGCGTGCCTTCGCTCATCAATAATATGGAGACCCGATGATCCAACTCGATTTCTACGGCACCTTGGTGGCCGCGTCGCTGGTATTGCTGCTCGGGCGCAAACTGGTGGCGCATGTCGCTCTACTGCGCACCTATAATATCCCCGAGCCGGTGGTCGGCGGCCTGCTGATCGCGGCGCTGTTGCTGCTGTTCCGTCAATTCACCGGCAGCGAAGTCCGCTTCGATGCCTCGCTGCAAACTCCGTTGATGCTGGCCTTCTTCGCCTCCATCGGCCTCAACGCCAATCTGAAAAGCCTGCGTCAGGGCGGCAAGACCGTCGGAGTCTTCCTGGCGGTGGTGGTCGGCCTGCTGCTGGTGCAGAACACCCTTGGCATCGCCTTGGCCAGCCTGCTGGGCCTGGATCCGTTGATGGGCTTGCTGGCCGGCTCCATCACCTTGTCCGGCGGTCATGGCACCGGCGCCGCCTGGGGCGGCACCTTTACTTCCAAATACGGACTGGCCTCGGCGTCGGAATTGGCGCTGGCCTGCGCCACCTTCGGCCTGGTGCTGGGCGGCTTGATCGGTGGCCCGGTGGCGCGCTTCCTGGTCAAGAAAGTCAAAACCCCGGGCGCCGAGCACAATGCCGACGATCCGCCGCTGGCTTTCGAACAGCCGGATGCCCAGCGATTGATCACGCCGCACTCCTTCATCGAAACCCTGGCGCTGATCGCCGTCTGCCTGCTGGGCGGCACTTTCATCGGCGGCCTGCTCAAGGGCACGCCGCTGGAACTGCCCACTTTCGTTTGCGTATTGTTCGTTGGCGTGCTGATCAGCAATGGCTTGGCGGCACTAGGCTGGTACCAGATCTTCGAGCGAGAAGTGTCGGTGCTCGGCAATGTCAGCCTGTCGCTATTCCTGGCGCTGGCGCTGATGTCGCTGCGCTTGTGGGACCTGGCGGCGTTGGCGCTGCCCATCTTTGTGCTGCTGCTGGCGCAGACCGCTGCGATGGCGCTGTACGCGATCTTCATTACCTTCCGGGTGATGGGGCGTAATTACGATGCTGCGGTATTGGCCGCTGGCCATTGTGGTTTCGGTCTCGGAGCCACGCCCACCGCCATTGCCAATATGCAGGCGGTGACCGAGCGCTTCGGCCCATCGCATCTGGCTTTCCTGGTGGTGCCCATGGTCGGGGCCTTCTTCATCGACATCGTCAACGCCATCGTGATCAAGCTATATCTGGCCCTGCCCTTTATTGGCTGAGCTTGTGGAGCAAGGCCGTCGCTATTGGCGGGATTGATAAATTCAACCAGGCGACAGTCTTGCAATGCCGCAGTTGCATACCTATCTTTGCTGCAACAGCCCGCCGGTGGCGGGCGCTCCAGACAGCGAAGGACAACTTATGGCTTACATCAACCTCAATGCCGACAACTTCAACGCCAATATGAAAGAGGAAGGCCTGGTCATCCTGGATTTCTGGGCGCCGTGGTGCGGACCGTGCAAAATGTTCGGCCCCACCTTTGAAGCCGCATCGGAAAAACACGCCGACATCGTGTTCGGCAAGATCAATACCGAAGACGAGCGCGACCTGGCGGCACACTTCAATATCCGTTCCATCCCGACGCTGATCGCGATCAAGGACGGCATCATGGTGTTCAACCAGGCCGGCGCGATGATGGCGGCGCAGTTCGAGCAATTGATCCAGGGGCTGCGTGAGCTCGACATGGACAAGGTACGGGCCGATATCGCCAGCCAGCAGGAATGACAGCAGCCGCCAGGAGGCGGAAGCGGCGACAATAGATAAGGCAATGTCCTAGGCATTGCCTTATTATCTTATGTGGCCATCAAGCATGACGAAGCCGAGGAGGGCGAGATGAAAAGATTGGGCATACTCTTGATGTTTTGCGGCCAGGCGGCCATGGCGGCGTGTCCAGCTCTGCTGAACTACACCGTGCCGGGTCTGATGGGGGGCGAGATCAAGCTGTGCGACTATGCCGATCGCCCGCTGCTGGTCGTCAATACCGCCAGTCACTGCGGATTCACCCCGCAATTCAAGCAACTGCAAGCGCTGTACCAGGACTATGGCGCGCGAGGCCTGATGGTGGTGGGTTTCCCCAGCAATGACTTCTTCCAGGAGTTGGACAGCAACAGCGAGATCGGCGCCTACTGTGAAGCCAATTACGGCGTGACCTTCCCGATGGCGAGCAAGGGGCATGTGCGCGGCAAGGACGCGCAGCCCTTTTTCAAGGGGCTGATCCAGGCCACCGACGACGCGCCGACCTGGAACTTCCACAAATACCTGATCCTGCCAGGGGCCAGCAAGGTGATCAGCATAGGCACGCGCACCAAGCCGGACGATCCCGAGGTGGTCAAGGCCTTCCTCCCCTTCCTGAAGCCGGAAGTGAGCACGAAAAACTGAGTAAACGCGGATTTCAGCACGGGCCGGAGTCTATCTCCGGCCCGTTTTGTTTGGTCTTTTGCGGGGGTGACGGGGTATTATCAAATACCCTCGGTGGATATCCGTCGCCGTATCAATGGCTTAGGGCGCATGGGCCGGTTTTATTGCGGTTTTTGTGGTGAAAG
>NZ_LDUI01000064.1:0-1920 GCF_001043555.1 Chromobacterium sp. LK1
TGATCCACGGCGAAACCGGCACCGGCAAGGAGCTGTTCGCCCGCTTGCTGCACCAGGAAGGGCCGCGCGCCGAGCGCCCCTTCGTGGTGCTCAATTGCGCGGCGCTGCCGGAGCCGCTGTTTGAAAGCACCTTGTTCGGCACCGTGCGCGGCGCCTTCACCGGAGCGGAGGACCGGCGCGGGGTGCTGGAATCCGCTCATGGCGGCACCTTGTTCCTGGACGAGATCAATTCACTGCCGCTCTCCATCCAGGGCAAGCTGCTGCGCGCCTTGCAGGAGGGCACGTTCAGCCGGGTGGGCTCTGGCGCGGAGGTGCGCGTGGATGTGCGAGTGGTGGCTGCCAGCAACGAGTCGCCGCAGCGGATGCTGGACGAGCGCAAGATCCGGCCGGACCTTTTGTACCGGCTTAACGTGGGCTGCCTGGCGGTGCCGCCGCTGCGCGAGCGGTTGCGGGACATCCCGCTGCTGGCGCAATCCTTTTTACGCAAGCACGGTAAGGTCACTGGCCACCGAGTGCAGCGCATCAGTCACGCGGTGATGGAGCGCATGCTGCGCTATCACTGGCCGGGCAATGTGCGCATGCTGGAAAACGTGCTGTTGCGCAGCCTTATCCTGTGCGAGGGCGGGGACGAACTGGACTTCCTGCTGTTGGAGGAGGAGGGCGAGGCGGTGGAGCGGCGCGCGGAAGAGCGTCGGCCGCCGGCCCCGCCGCCGCCGGACGCCGAGGGCACGCTGGAGCAGCGGATGGCGCGCTATGAGCGCCGGCTGCTGGTGGACTGCCTGGAGGGCTGCGCCAATCTGACCGAGGCGGCGCGCCGGCTGGGCCTGCCGCGCGCCACCTTGCAGTACAAGTTGAAGAAACACGGGATACAGCTGGCGCGCACGGTGTTGGGGTGAGCGGGGCGGGGCATGGCGTCCCTCGCAGCTGAGTAGCGGGTAGAGAGCGAGATCGCTTGGCTGTCGATCAAATAACCCCAGGGTTATTGACGGGCCCGTCGTAGAAGCTAGAATAAGCTCTGGCCGATAGTCTGCTCAAATGTCTTGCGTGCAAGAGCGCGACAAGGTGAAAACAAAAGCAGAATGTAGAAATGCTACATGAGCATTCTGAAGCTGTTCTCACCGTACTGTGTTTACGAGGCGCAGCAGATCGTAAACAGACTCTAAGCGTAGGGGCGACGCCGTGACCAGCAAAGAAGTCATCAGCATGATAGAGGCCGACGGCTGGTATCTGGTTGCCGCCAAGGGAAGCCATCAACAGTTCAAACACCCGATCAAGACCGGCCGGGTGACGGTGCCTCACCCCAAGAAGGACATACCGATAGGCACACTGAACAGCATCAAGAAACAAGCGGGTCTCAAGTAAGGAACCATTATGTACTACCCGATTGCAGTTGAACCCGGTGACGACCAACATGCCTATGGCGTCATCGTGCCGGATCTGCCTGGCTGCTTCTCCGCCGGAGACACCCTGGATGAGGCCATCCGTAACGCCCGCGAAGCCATCGAACTGCATCTGGAAGGGCTGGTGGAAGACCTGGACGTTATCCCTTTGGCCAGCAGCGCGCAGGCTCATGTCGGTAAATCCGAGTTTGCCGGCCATATCTGGGCGCTGGTGGATGTGGACATCACTCGCTATCTGGGTAAAGCGACCAAGATCAATGTCACGTTGCCGGCTAACCTTCTGCACCGTATCGATGAATATGTCGCTTCCCACCCGGAATATGATAGCCGCAGCGGTTTCCTGGCCAAGACCGCGCTAGAAAAGCTGTTGTGTCGGCCGTAAAAGTGGTTAATTTTGCTGTTTGACCATGGATGTGCCGCGTCGCACTCAGCCTCTTAAGAACCCGTTTACGATCTGCTGCGCGTCGTGAGGCGTTGCATGGTGAGGACGAGCTCAAAATGCTCATGTACCACTTGTACA
>NZ_LDUI01000065.1:0-1124 GCF_001043555.1 Chromobacterium sp. LK1
ACGCCGGCGCCGACGGTACGACCGCCTTCGCGGATGGCGAAACGCAGACCTTCTTCCATGGCGATCGGTGCGATCAGCTCAACGGTGATTTCAACGTTGTCGCCCGGCATTACCATTTCCACGCCTTCCGACAGAGTAACGGCACCCGTTACGTCAGTGGTACGGAAGTAGAACTGCGGACGGTAGTTCGCGAAGAACGGGGTGTGACGACCACCTTCGTCTTTGCTCAGCACGTATACCGAAGCGCCGAACTTGGTGTGCGGGGTGATGGTGCCCGGCTTGGCCAGAACCTGACCACGCTCAACATCTTCACGCTTGGTGCCGCGCAGCAGCACGCCAACGTTGTCGCCAGCCTGACCTTGGTCCAGCAGCTTGCGGAACATTTCCACGCCGGTGCAAGTGGTCTTCGCGGTAGCCTTCAGGCCCACGATTTCCAGTTCTTCGCCGACTTTAACAATGCCGCGCTCTACGCGACCGGTTACCACGGTGCCGCGGCCGGAGATCGAGAACACGTCCTCGATCGGCAGCAGGAACGGCTTGTCGATGGCGCGTTCCGGAGTCGGGATGTAGGAATCCAGAGCTGCAGCCAGCTTGAAGATGGCCGGTTCGCCGTATTCGGACTGGTCGCCTTCCAGCGCCAGACGAGCGGAGCCGATCACCACCGGGGTGTCGTCGCCCGGGAAGTCGTAGGAAGACAGCAGATCGCGAACTTCCATTTCCACCAGTTCCAGCAGCTCAGCGTCGTCCACCAGATCGGCCTTGTTCAGGAACACGATGATGTACGGAACGCCAACCTGACGGGACAGCAGGATGTGTTCGCGGGTTTGCGGCATCGGGCCGTCAGCGGCCGAGCACACCAGGATAGCGCCGTCCATCTGGGCAGCACCGGTAATCATGTTCTTAACGTAGTCGGCGTGACCCGGGCAGTCTACGTGAGCGTAGTGACGGGACTCGGTTTCGTATTCTACGTGAGCGGTATTAATGGTAATACCACGGGCCTTCTCTTCCGGCGCGCTGTCGATCTGGGAGTAGTCTTTGGCTTCGCCGCCGAACTTCTTGGACAGAATGGTGGTGATAGCAGCGGTCAGAGTGGTTTTACCATGGTCCACGTGACCGATGGTGCC
>NZ_LDUI01000066.1:0-57376 GCF_001043555.1 Chromobacterium sp. LK1
GAGTGAGGGGGTAGGGGCGGAGCTGAGGGCAGAGGAGGTAGGTGCTGTCTACCTACTCTCCACCTGCTTGGCTGACTGAGTGTGCTGCGTCACAATATATCTTTATCATTCAAATGCCGTAGAGCCCCATGCATGGACACTCAGCCGGACTTCGAAAAAATCATTACCCTTCCCAAGCGTGTAAAGTTTGTTTTATTCATCCTCTCCATCTCCGTACTCATTTTTTTGCTTGGTTGGGCTGGTGATGCCGATACGGTCATCAAGGTTGCGGCCTATGTTCTTCTGCCCTTGCTTGAAGTATGCATTATTGATGTGCTTGTGTTTGAAAAAACGATAGTCAAAAAAGATGAGATAGTTATTAAGAGTGTCTTGTTCGAAAAGACAATAAAAACTGCTGATATCTGTGGGTATAGAGTCGAGAGGGTGAAACAAGAGGAACGTATAACTTTCTATGGGAGTGATGAGGGGGTGCCGCTTTTTTCATGGCCATATAAATATGTGGAAAAATACGCGCTTCATGATTTTCTCAATCAATACGCCAATCTCAAGTTTAATGATGAGAGGGCTATCCAAGATTTGATTGCATCCAATGCCGACTATGGTGCTAGCCCAGCGGAAAGAAGGAAAACGCTGCGAGTAATCAAGGCTGTTAACCTAGCTATATTGATTACACTTTTTGCTCTGACTCTGCTGTCCATATATCCATTGTACCCCTCGATATACTCAGCCATCGCCATCTTTGTTGGAGGTGGCGCTATTTTATTGCCGGCAATTTCTACAAAATTTTTCGGCGTGTCCCTGCTGGACAAAATGGAGCATGCAATCAAGATTAATTGCGCTGTCATTTTGTTGTTTTCGATTGCTATTCTATACCTGCTCTTGTCCTCGGCAGCCAGCGAGTACCACTATTTCTTGCCATCCTCTCCAGGGCGTTACATGGCAATATGGATTCTGTTGGCGGCACTCGCTTTTGCGCTGCTTCAGTTTATTTCAATAAGGAACAGACAGGGGCGCAGTAAAAGTTATTTCTTTGCCTTCGTCATTTTCACTTATGCCGCATTGACTGCCATCATGCTCAACGGTGTATTCGACCATGCGCCCTTCACTACCGATAAGTTCATCGTGCAGGATGTCCAGGTCACGTCAGGCAAGAGCGCAAGCTTTGCGCTACATACCAAATCCATTGACCCTCACAGCAAGGAAGAGCTTGTCATCCACGTCCCCTTGCGCGGCGACCTGAGCTTTTTCAAAGGCGATATTGTCTGCAGGGAACGGCATCAGGGCTGGCTCTCCATGGCCTGGGAATACCAGGGCGAATGCCGCTAACGCGACCAGTTCTCCGTGCGGTATGCAAGAACAGACGTCACACAAGTCCTGAGCTACAAATTCAGACCTGTATTGTGTATTGCCTTGTATGGCGAACTAGGCTGACTTCAACCATTGCTGCCAAAATCTATTCGCTTTGTCGTTATTGCGTATGTACAGCTCACGTCGTCGCGCATTTTTGCTAATTTGGGCATATCAGAAACTCGGTGTGAGCCGCCCGTTGGCTATCAGTCTGTCGAAAGTAGCTTTGGTGGGGTTGGTGTCTTCCTAGTGAAGATTTGGCAGGTAATCGGCCAGAGCTGTCGGTCATTTACTCGAAGGGAAATGGCTGGTTCTGGTTACAGACCGGCCATCCGTGCTTAGACGAGATCGACATCATAGTTTCACCTGTCTCTAATCAATTCAAGCACCTTCGTGATCGGTTCGAGTGGCAGGAAATGCCCCCTGCGCCATAGCTCCAGAAGCGTTCGCACTTTTTCTGTTGTTTTGGGATGCACCAATAAGACGGCATAGATCACCGGCCAGTTGTCTCCTGAGTGACGAAGGAGTTTCTCAGTCATCATACTCACTGCCTTAATCGTTCGGTTTTCCTCAAACCACGAATCAACAATTTGGCTCAGGAACTCGGCCATGACATTTATGTGAGATGGCCAGTCTGGGGTCTTTCCGCCGATGCAATTAGCCAGTTGGGAAAACTGCTCCAGAGACTCTGTTGTGTCGCCTTCAAATGCTGCCACAAGGGTAGCTGCGTCGACCGACACATATTCGTGCTGAAACGAAGCCAAAGAAGTGATAGCACCGGAGTATTCCATGCGAGTAATTATTTTGGCTTCTACCGCATACTTCAGAATAGCCTGAAGCCACGCATGGTGGAGATTGGGAAATATCAACCCGACCCATTGTCGATAGAACAGATCCTCAGATAGCAGCAAGTTATTTCCGCCCGCAGCAAGGTATGCCGCGTCAAAGATATGAGGAGACCTGACTGCGTCTATCATTTTTTGCACCAATGGAGCTGGCTTTTCCTTCCAATCCACCGGCACGACTTTGCATGCGTTGCACAACTCATCGATCCGCTGTCGAATAACTAGACCTTGCGTTTTCAATTGCTCAGGTGTGAAAGTGTCGCGATAGAACTGTCCATCTGCCCACCCCAAATACATGCGATCTGTGTCATGTGCAGCATCGAACTCAGAATGCAATTTCAGGAGTTGATCAACAACACTCCGCGGCACCGCCAATATTGGGAAAATACGGGCGAGTATTGGCAACATCCCGCTGCAAACAACCGACCATGCGGTGTATGTATCAAAGACTACGAGCTCAAAGTCAGAGACATCCAGCACCCTAATTGCTGACTCAAGATCACTAAGCCGCCCAGTATTAGAGATGATTGGATTGCCAGAATGCCGAATCCTGCTGGCGAGATTTAGGACATCAAGCCCCAATATCGATGCCACGACAGGCATTGGCAAGTGCTTTTCAAGATAGAGGTCGAGATTAGATCTGTCGCGCTCTGATTGCTCCTTAATAATGTCCAGCAAGCCAGAGATATCACCCTCGCTCTTACCAACCTTCACTGACCAAAGGCCGGGGTGATTGGGAAAACGACGTTCGTAGTTCTCCATCACGTCCTGCATAGCGCGAACGTGCTTGTCGAGGATTTGCTGGACTATCCATTGAATTGGTGAGCCAATTCTTCGCTCTTCCTTAAAAGACTCACCTGCACGGAGCCCCATTGCGCCAATGGCTAGCGGGTGGTCGAGTGACACCCGCTCATTACGATAGTCCGGCCCGTTATCATCGAGGCAGAATACAGCGGACCCCTGATCCTGATTTTCCAACCGAACCCAGCAACCCGGACCCACGACATCGGGCATGGGAATGACATCAGTTTCAGTGTTCAGAATAAGTCCCACGTATGTCAAATTGACTTTCGCGCTATCAACGGTAGAGCAGAGAACTCTATAGCCGAGCTTTATCCCATCGCGGGGCCGGCCGAATCTGACCAGCAGTTGCGCCAAGTGCATCTTTTCTAACGGGCTGCCCTCAACTGCATCAGCGTCTATTGTCTCCAGTAGTTTTTGAGTGGCCTCTCCGTTTTCTGCACGAAGATATGTTTGGGCAAGGGCAAGAATGCCATCTAGCAATCGGGGCGATGCTTCAAAAGCTTGTCGGAAATCTTTCTCTGCCAGTTCTAAGGCGCCTCTGTTGTAGTTCAACGTTCCGGCGAACAAAGCGTACCGGTGTTGCTTTAACAACCTGGGGGTAAGCGTCTTATAGAATTCAACACCTCGTGCACGGGGAGGCGTGATGTTGGCAAACGCCAGTGCCAACATATCGAGTTCCTCGCTGTCGTCCTCTACGGAAACGTACCCGTCCAGTAGGGCGACTACATTGTTCCAGTCACGTCGTACTGCGGCCTCGCGTGCGACCGTTGTACGGCCAGCGTAGTCGCTGTCTGGCGTCACCAGCGAGCTTGCCTTGTCATAGACCTCCGTACTCAACGATTCGAAGCCGGCGTTACGTGCCTTTCTCGCAATGAGAATAAGGGCTCGTTTGCTGTCACGGGTGAGAGGCAAGAGAGTGCGCAATTCATCTTCGCTGAAGCCTTGCTCTCTAACTTCGAGGCAAGACACAGCGGCCAACACGCGGCACCAGTCCTGCTCCGGCTCAGGAAAACCATTGATAACCTCTGGTTGTGTTGCTGCAATCGAAGCTATGTCCCCATCCAAAGCGGCAAGATGGAACTTGAGGAAAGCCAAGGTTGCCGAATTTTTGGCCTTGGCGAGCACCACCCGTGTAGTTGCGATATCTCCTGTTAGAAACGATAAACGTCCTACGTGTTCGAGAACCTCTGATGGGCAACGTGGGTTCGCCAGCGCCACCGCGGCGAATTGGCGAATGGAGTCGAAGTCGCGAAGCTGTAGGTATGCGGACAATAAGTTATGCCCGACCACTGCTTGATCAGGGCGCATCTTCTCATCAGTGCTTAAGCACTGTTGCCAGCGTTCTTTCAATACAGCTATTGCGGGTATAAGGCGCTCGTGCTGGCCAGCGGACAAGGCGTTTGTCCGCTTTAGCTGAGGGTCTCGGGAAGACTTATCCAGTGTCGCCAGTGCGGCGTCGTACTGAAGCGCCTCATCATCCTTGTACTGCTCTGCCCCTTCCCATGCTACCGCCCACCATTTTTCGTCAGAACCTCTTTTCTGCAAAAAATAGATATAGGCGGTCAACACCTCGGAAGACTTGCGCTGTTCTGGCGGAACAAGCTCAAGCGGATCTTCTACTTCTGGCAGATGTCCAGCGCACTGGACTAGGTATCCAGCCAGGGTCTCATTCTCAGGATAGAGTTTGAGCTGCTCCGTGCCGAACTTGAAGGCCGCCTTAACGTCACCACTCAGTACAAGACCAAGGACATTGTTCGCAATGGCCTTTGGTTCCTCTGGGGCTTGCAGATATGCATCACACAAGTAGCTGGCAGCCTTCTCGTCATTACCGAGCAGGTGATGGCAGATCCCAATGTTTGCCTTTATGCGAAAGCGTATGCGTCCCGATGCGGTAGAAGCAGTGCTGGCGTAGAGTTTTTCCAGCAGATCGAGAGCAACGCTCGGCTTCTTGCCTATGTAACTGCGTATGGCGTCGATCTGGCCATCAATCTGTTTCTCACTGTCGGCTCTCGCCGTTTGATCGCTCGGTAACTGGCGGGCAATTGACGCCTCTCCAGCACGGTACAACCCGTCGGTAATCCGATCAACGTGGGCATCAGTCAGCGTTACGTTCAGGTTTTGAGTAATGCAGACCGGAGCGTTGGCATCACCGGCGATGGCAATCGAACTGTTATTTGCGGATGCATTACCCGCAAAAAGCTTCATTAATCTGTCAATCAAGGGCGCAGCTGCCACAGGGTAAGCGCCAAGCCAAGGAAACTCGCGATACCACTCGCGATATTCCAGATTTTCCAGAAGAGGGAGTCAGAGGAGGGAGTTGCTGTAACATTGCTTGTGACCGATATGGGGGCGTTTGAGTCGCCGCCGACGGCAACACTTCCGTGATCGGCGGATACCTTCCTTGATGGCCGCCCCCATCGACCGATAGCTAGCCCGGCTACACCTCCGATCAGCAGCCCTAGTTCGAGTATCGCCATAGTCTCCTCCAATAAATCAGCCTTCATAAGAGGTGCAATTATAACCCGATGGGATATTGAATTGAACCAGCTTGGCTATTTTCCGACACTCGCTGCTTGGTCAGTCCTGCTCCCCATGGACATCGGGTTAGGTCGTTAGTACGCATTCGTCTACAATGAAATCGATCGTTGCCTGATGCTTGGCCGCGAAGGTCTACATTGCGCACAGAAGCTGACCTTTCAACGTACGACCTCCAATGACAGCTTTGGCCAACAAACCGCCCCCCATAACACCAAACCCCCGGTTCTCGCCGGGGGCCTCCCTTTACTTACTCTTTTTCAACACCCGTCGCTCCAGCAAGGAGCGCTCCACCTGTGCGTCCATTATCCGGTGCTGATGGTCGGTGTAGGCGTAGACATTCATCCGCTGTGCGCTGAGCGAGATCAGCCGCTCCAGATGGTTGAAGAAGCCCAACCAGTAGCCGCTCTGCTCGGTGAGAGTGAAGTCGATGTCGCGGGCGATGCGGCTGAGCAGGCCTTGGCTCACATAGGCCGGGTTGTCCTTGAACCATTGCAGCAGGTGGGCGGCGCATTCCCGGCCATAGGCGTAGGCTTCGGCGCGGCTGGATGGCGTGGGCGGCATTTGCCAGTAGTAGGGGTAGGTGCGTCCGGGAAGGCGGATGACGAAGGGTAGCAGGATTTCCTGGCTTTGCAGGGCCGGGGTACGGTAGCGCCGTCGGCGCGGGAAGAGAGATTGCGGCATGTCGTTACTCCTGCGATGAAACAAGATTAACAAGCTGCCTATCCGGTAGAGGATTTGGCAGGCGCGTGATGGGATTGGCATTACCGAGCCTCACGAACCCCGGTGAGCGCGTAGCGCTCTCCCACCATGCACCTGCCGTTAAAGCATGGCTAAGCGCAAGCATGCGCGTTGACGCGCATGCCTGGGTCGTGAGGCGCTTCGAGATGCCAATCTCGGTACCGCGTTTTTGCGGCACGCGGGGATTGTTGCCGACTATGCGGCCAGGGTCAAGGCGCGGTGGTCCTTGGTTTACGCTGGCGCGCGCCAGGCATGTGGAGATATGAAAGGCCTGGGACCAGAGTGCCTCTTCCCGGTCGTGGAGCATGCCCGCCGTGGCGGGGTGGCCTAGCCTTGCTGGCAGTGCGCCTGGTGGGACCGGGCCAACTCCGCTCTTGTTTTAATCGCCAGCGGCCTGCTCATCAGGGCGTGGCTGCTGCGGTGTCATCACCGGCTCAGCCTGCCGGCGCTCAACCTTCTCCGCCTCGTGCTGAGGCGACGATGCCTCTTTGTTCTCTCTCTTGAACATATCGGGCGGGTTTGGCATCCGCATCAGTTGTTGCTGCATGCGAAAACTCTCCGTCATGGCCTTGTGTATTTGGGTAAAAGCCGGGTGAGAGGGGGAGAATGAATCCGCGGAGGCTGCCGCGCTGTATAGCGCTAGCGGCAGTAGAAGGGCATGGATACGCATCTTGTTCCTGACAAAGTATCTGGCCGCGGGGGACGCGGCGCTTGGCTTGTATGGCTTGGCTGGCGCGCTTCCGCTGTGAGGGGGCGCGTGGCTGGACTGAAGACAGGCGGACGGAAGCGAACGCCTGAAAGATAGGGAATTCTATCTAACCATGCCCAAAGGTCAAGCCCACGGAAAATCCGCCGCCTGGCGCGGCGCGTGGGCAAGGGGCGTCGCGGGATCGTTGCTTTATGCAGGTGCGCGGATCAAGTCGCGGATGCCGGCTTCCACCGCTGCCGGGTAGTCGAAGCCGGCGCGGGCGGCCACTTCCCGTGCCACTTGGCTGTACAGCCGCAGCGTGGCGTGGAAGGCGCGTTCGGCGTCGGCGGCGTCGAAGTGGCCAAAGGCTTGATGCAGCGCCTGCCAGTGCTCCGGTTTGGCCCAGTGTTGTAGCCGGGTGCCGATATGCCAGCAGTCCGCCGCTGCGCCGGGGCGGCTATGGGCGTGCCATTCCAGCATTTCCAGCAGCAGTTCCTTCATGGTCCAGTCGCGGAATTTGACGACGAACAGCTCGCCGCGCGCCAGGTATTTGGGGATGTGAAAGGCCTCGAACCAGAACTCTTCCACCCGCTCGCGGAATACTTCCGCCGTGGGCAGGGCCGGCGCGGCGGGGCGGCCTTGTGGCGCGGGCAGGCCTTGGGCCGCGCCGGTTTTGTCCAGCAGCACGCGGTAGCCGCGCTGGTACAGCGGGTCCAGCCCCTGCTCGCGCATGGCTTGCAGCCGGGTGGGGCCGGCCAGGGTGAAGTCGATTTTGACGCCGTCGCCGTAGATGGCCAGGCGGGTGGGCCAGGCTTGGCCTTCGCCCAGGCGCAGCACGGTGAGCAGGGGGCTGATGTCGCGCAGCCAGCCGTCGTTCGCGGCCAGCGCCGCCGGGTTCGGGCCGATGATTTCCAAGTCCAGATCGGAGTGAATGTCGGCGCTGCCGTCGTCGCGGACAAAGGAGCCGGTGAGGATCAGCGCGTCCACGTCCGGGCGGCTGTGCGCCCAGACGATGGCGCTGTCCAAGCACTGGTTTTGCAGGACTGGGCTTGGCATGCGGGGCGCTCTCAGCGGGTGACGGGTTTGGGTAGGCCGCCGCCGGGCCGGGAAGTTCCGGCAGGCCGGCGGGCGCCTGCCGGTTTGGCTTGCTTGGCGCGATGAACAAACCCTGCTGTGTCGCGTCGGCGCGCCTTGTGATTTTTGTTAGCCGCTTTTTAATGCAGATCGTGCCGGTACATGAACACCGGCAGCCGCCATTCGCGCCAGATGGCGGCCAGGCGGATGGTGAGGCCGACGGCGAAGCTGGCCAGCACGTTGAGATCATGCGGCACGCCCAGCTTGATCAGGCCCAGGTAGAGCAGGGCCACGGCGAAGGAGACGCTGGCGTACAGTTCCTGGCGGAACACCACCGGCACGCGGTTGCACAGCACGTCGCGCAGGATGCCGCCGGCAATGCCGGTGATCATGCCGGCCATCACCACCACCACCGGGTGGTAGCCCATGGATTGGGCAACGCCGCAGCCTATGATGGTGAAGGCGATCAGGCCCAGCGCGTCCAGCACCAGGAACACGCGGCTCAGGCGTTTCATATAGCGGGCCACCAGCACGGCGGCCAGGCCGCCGGCAATCACCAGGCCGACGTATTCCGGGTGCTGGGTCCAGCCTATCGGGTAGCGGCCCAGCACGATGTCGCGCACGGTGCCGCCGCCCAGGGCGGTGAGGAAGGCGATGACGGTAACGCCGAAGATGTCCATATTGCGGCGGCCGGCCGCGAGCGCGCCAGTCATCGCTTCCGCGGTGATGGCGATCAGGTAGATCAGGGTAAGCATGTAGTCGCAGTGGTCAAACAGGCTGGCGCCGAGATGCGCGGCGAAGCCGGGTGGGAAAAGAGGTTGGCAATGGGCGGGCCATGCCAGGTGGCGCACAGCCTGGGCAAGAGTTTCGAACACGGGTTTTCCTTGAGAGCTGGTGCACGATCTGCTGCGCTGCGACGATACGGCGTTGAAAACATCTTCGAAATGCTCATGTACCACTTGTACATTCCGCTTTCTCAGCTGTTTTCGCCTTGTCTCGTCCTTGCTCGCGAGATCGTGAGCACGTTCTGAGCATGGCCGACGGGCCGCGCATGGGCGCGACGCTGCCGGCATTGCCTCTCCCCTTGTCCTTTTACCTGAGAGTTAGATGACGGGCGCGGCCTGTGTGCGGGCCTTGCCGGATGTCACTTGCCCCTTCGGTGGGCGGCTAAGGGCCGGTCACGTAATCTTGCGAGCAGGCAGCGAAGCCAAGCGGTTTTGACGCGCTGTCGCTGAAGCGTAGCAGATGATGAACGGGCGCTTAGGGCCTCTCTCCAATCGGCTGATATCCATGGGCTGCGGTACTGTTGCCTGAGCGATTATGGGAGTTTGCGTCTTCGGCGGGGGCGTTAGCCCCTCTCTCCCGCAGCAGATAAGGATATTAGCGTTTGCTGTATTGTTCAGTCAACGACTGTACCGATGGGCGGCGGCAAAAATGTTGCAGTGCGCCATCGGGATGAAAAATGCCCGGACGGCGTTAACCGTCCGGGCATTTGGACGCTTGGCGGTGCTCAGTTGCCCGGTGTTTTGGGTTTGCTGGCGCCGTTGCCGGCGGCGGGTTTGCGTGTGGCCGGGGTTTTGGCGGCGGGCGCTTTGGCGGTTTTGGTCGCGGCGGGCTTGCTGGGCGCGGCTTTGCTGACCGCGGGCTTGGCCGCCGGAGCGGGTTTGGCGGCGGTGTCGATCTTGGCCGGGGTTTTGGCTGGCGCTTTGACGGCTGCCTTGCGTGGCGCGGCGGCTTTCTTGGCGGGCGCGCTGGCCTTGGCAGTGGGGGCCGGAGCGGCCACGGCTGTTGCCACAGGGGGCTCGGCGGGCGGCAGGATGGCCGGCGCCGGGGCGTGGACGTCCAGTTGCAGCATGTGGGCCACTTGGTCCAGCCGTTGTTGTTGTTCCGGGATGATGTCGCCGCTGAGCGCCAGCAGTTCGCGCGCCAGTTGCCAGGCCTGACGGCGCAGGTGTTCTTGCGGCAGCAGCTTGGGCAGGCCGGCCAGCGCGCGGGCTTCGTCCAGCCGCACCAGGAAGACTTGCTTGCGGGCGATGTCTTTCAGCTGCATCAGGGTCATCGGGTATTCATGGCGGATGTCGCGCATGATGCGGCGGATGGCGTTGAATGGGCGCTCGTCTATGATGCCGCGGCCAATCGCCACGTAGATGAGCAGGCGCACGAAGCCATCGGCCAGGGTGCCGCTTTCGTAAGCGGGATCCAGCACTTGGCGCTTGAGCTGCAGGCGTTCCTGTTTGTCCCAGCTGTCACAGCGGGCGGCGCGGGTTTCGCGCGCGGGCTGGACGCCCACGACGGAGGCGAGCCACGGCGATTCGTACACGGCCTTGAAGCAGTGTTCGGTGGCGGCGTCGCGCAGGTCGCGGTAGTGGTTGAGGCCTTGCTCCATCCAGCCGGACCATTGCTCCTGCAACTGCCACAGCGGGTTGTCCGCGCTCACCGGCTGGCGGTGGGCGCGCACGTATTCGGCGGCGGGCTTGAGCCAGCTTAGCCAGGGGTTGAGCGGGGAGATCAGCGTGCGTTCCAGCCGCGCCGGGTTGAGCTGGCGCAGCAATTGGGCGCTGGCTTCGTTGCTGAGGGTTTGCAGCGCGGGGGAGACGAAGCGGTCGTACACGCCTTGGTTGATTTCGGAGACGCGGCGCACCACTTCGAAGGCGCGCTCGTCTTCGCGGCCGTCGTCCAGCGCCAGGATGTCGGCCACTTCGCGCGCTTCGAAACGGATGATGTAGCGGCCCTGGATGTATTCCTGGCCGGGGGTGTTGGGCGCCACGTCCTCAATGACGGCTTCGTAGAGGCCGGGGGCCAGCACGTCGATCAGGTCCAGCGCGCTGGCGAATTCGCTGTGTTCGCGGTTGGCGATGCCGGCGGAGACGAAGATGCCGAGGTGGCCCACTTTGTTGTGCAGGCAGTAGATGATGGTTTGTTCGTTGTCGCGGATGTCGTCGGCGCTGGCGTACAGGTCCGGTATCCAGTTCAGCGCTTGTTGCGGCGGGGTGATGTTGTCGCCCCAGGAGGCGAACACGATGATGGGGGAGCGGATGTTGCGCATGTCGACGCGGTATTGGTCGCTGCTGACGATCTTGCCTTCCACCAGGTGGTTGCCCACGAAGAGCTGCTGGGAGATCCATTCCATCTCCTGCTTGTTCAGCAGGTAGTGGCCGCCCCACCAGCGTTCGAAGCCCAGGTAGCGTTCGCGTTCGGTGTCCACCTTGGCGTACAGATTGTAGGGCTTCTTCCACAGGGTGTTGGCCGGGTCCAGTTTTTCGAAGTTGTTGACCAGGTGGGCGCCGTCGAACTTGCCGTTGCCCAGATCGCCGGCCAACGAGGCGGTCCAGGTGCCGCCCAGCATGCCGCCGGAGTAGCGCATCGGGTTTTTGCCGGCCACGCCGGCCCAGTAGGACAGTGGGGTGCCGGCCAGCAGGATGGGGCCGAACAGTTCCGGCGCGGCGGAGGCGAGCATGGCCAGCGCCCAGCCGCCCTGGCAGTTGCCAATGACGAAGGGCTTGCCGTCGCTGTCCGGGTGCAGTTCGTTGACCTTGCTGAGGAAGACGTATTCGGCGCGGCTGACGCTTTCTATGGTCTGGCTGGGCACCGGTTGCGGGAAGAACATGATGAAGTAGCAGGGGTGGCCCTGCTGCAGCGCGATGCCGATTTCGCTGTCCATCTTGAAGCCGCCGATGCCGGGGCCGTGGCCGGCGCGCGGGTCTATCACCACGAAGGGGCGCAGCGCCGGGTTGGTGGCCGGGCAGCCGGCCGGCGGCAGGATGGCGGTGAGCGCGTAGTTGGCCGGGTCCGGCAGGGTGCGGCCGTCCAGAATGATTTTGTAGTCGAACACCAGTACCGGCGGTTTGCCGCTTTGCACGTGCCGCAGGTAGTCGGCGCCGCGGTCATGCTGCACGTCCCAGTAGAGGATGGAACGCTCCCAGGCGTCGCGCCAGTAGCTGGCGACGGGGTTGGAGGAGAGGAGTTTTGACCAGACAGCTGTTTGCGACCACATACGGCACCTCTTTGCTTGGTATGACGGATAGCTGCCTACTCTACCTGGCTTTTGTTGCATTGCAATAGCTAGTGGTCGGAGCCCGGCGCGCGGAGGCGTCTAGCGTCGGTTGTTTGCAACAGGCCTGGCTGTTGGTTGAGGCCAGCCGCTCAGCTTGTGAGCAGGTAGACCGGGTGGTCCGGCGGGATCAGCTCGGTGGTGAGGAAGTCGATGAAGGCGCGCACCGCCGGCAGCAGGCCGCGGCGGGTGGGAAAGGCGGCGTGCAGAATGCCCCAGGGGATGTCGTAGTCCGGCAGCAGCCGCACAAGTTGGCCGGATTGCAGCGCTTCGTGGCAGACCAGCACCGGCAGCGCGGCCACGCCCAGGCCGGCGATGGCGGCGTCGCGCAGCACGACGAGGTCATCGGTCATCAGCCGGGGGCTGTCTATTTGTATGGTGTAGGCATGGCCGGCCTGGTCCAGCAGCGCCCATTGGCCGCGGCCGTCCGGGCGGCTCATGGTCAGCGCCGGCCAGCCGGCCATGTCGGCCGGGCTCTTGGGCGCCGGGCGTTCGGCCAGCAGCGCCGGGCTGGCCACCAGCGAGGTCTGGGTGGTGGCCAGCCGCCGCACCACCAGGTTGGCGCTGTCTTCTATCACGTTGCGCACGCGGATGGCGACGTCCACGCCTTCTTCTATCAGGTCCACGCGGCGGTTGCTGGAGTCCAGCTGCACGCGCAGCAGCGGATGACGGGCCATGAAGCGGGGCAGCGCCGGCGCCAGCAGGGTCTTGGACAGCAGTTCCGGGCAGCTGACCTTGATCAGTCCGCGCGGCTCGGCGCTGCTGCGGGCGATGGCTTCATCGGCGGCTTCGGCCTCCTCCAGCATGGCCTGGCAATGCTGGTAGTACTGTTGGCCGATCTCGGTCAAGGACAGCCGGCGGGTGGTTCTTTGCAGCAGGCGCACGCCCAGCCGCTGCTCCAGTTCCGCCACGCGGCGGGACAGCCGGGATTTGGGGATGCCCAGCACCCGGCCGGCGGCCATAAAGCCACCATGTTCAACCACTTTGGCGAAATACAGTAGATCGTTCAGGTCCTGCATGATTGTCTCACTGATGGAACAATGTTTCCGATTTTCACAGTCTAGTGCGGATTGGTTCGGAAAACTATCATGCAATCACTTTCCCCACCAAGACACGAAGGACCCGATCATGAAACTGTTGCATCTCGATTCCAGCATCCTCGCCGCTAATTCGGTTTCCCGCCAACTGAGCGCCGTTGTCGCCGACACCCTGCGTCAGCGCCACGCCAATGTGGAAACCTCTTACCGTGACCTGGCCAGCCAGCCCATCGCTCACCTGTCCGGTGAGATCATCGGCGCCAATTTCACCGCCGAGGCGGACTGGACCGCCACTCAGCGCAGCGAAGCCGCGCTGAGCAATGAGCTGATTGAAGAATTCCTGGCGGCGGATGTGGTGGTGATCGGCGCGCCGATGTACAACTTCTCGATTCCGTCGCAGCTGAAAGCCTGGGTGGACCGCGTGGCCGCCACCGGCCGCACTTTCAAATACACCGAGAACGGCCCGGTGGGCCTGGCCGGCGGCAAGAAGGTGATCGTGGTGTCCTCGCGCGGCGGCGTGTACAGCACCGAGCAGGGCCGGCTGATGGATTTCCAGGAGGATTACCTGAAGACGGTGATGGGTTTCCTGGGCGTGAACGATGTGGCTTTCGTCCGCGCGGAAGCGGTGAATATGGGCGAGGACAAGCGCGCCACCGCCATTCACGCGGCTAAAGAGGCCATCGCCCAACTGGCGCTGTAATCCTCGGCACCGTCAATGGCGACAGCCGGCTCCCTGTGGGGCCGGCTGTTTTGCATGGGTGGGCGGAGTATGGGGCGCGATCAGGGCAGCCAGCAGGTGGATGACAGCTTGTCCAGGCCTTGCTGTTCGCGGCGGAATTTCGCCTTGGGCGGGGTGTGGCTGTAGTCGACGGTGAGGATGAAGAGGCCGTCGAAGTCGTTCTTGTCCCATTTGGGCACCTGGCTGCCGCCGTTCTTGCCGCCGTATTGGTTCATGATGTTGGTGGCCATCACTTGCAGCAGCTTGTGTTCCCAGGCGATGAAGACCAGCTTGCCGTGGTGCAGCGGGTCGATCAGTTGCTGTTGCAGGCCGTCTATCGCCGCGGTTTCAAAATTGGTGTTGACCGGCAGGCCCTGGGAGATGGCGGTGGGTTCTATGGTGGCCAGCGGCCGGATGTAGTTGAAGGTGCCGGCCGGGTCGCTGGCTTGGCTGGAAGTGGATGGCGCGTAGATCTGGTCCGGTTTGCCGAAGCGCTGCGGCAGCACCTTGGCCAGGGCCAGCGAGCGGTTGAACCCCTTGCAGTCGAGCTGACCGTAGCCGCCTTCCGGCTTTTCGCCGTGGCGCATCATGACCAGGGTTTGCACTTTGCCGGCGTCGTCGGCGGCATGGGCGGGGAAAGCTGCCAGCAGCGGCAGCAGCAGGGCGAGGCGGTTCAAGGATTTCATCGGGCGCTCCCGTGGTGAGGACAGCGCAGTGTCGCGCGCGTTGGCGTGCGGCGGCAAGCTGGACCTAGGGTCAGGGCTGCATGCGGGCCACGCTGTCGGGACTGAGGTATTTGCCAAGGATTTTGCGCAAGCTGCCGTCCTTGATCATTTGCTGCAGTTGGGCTTGCCATTGCTCGGCCTGCTGCTGGCTGAAGTCGCTGTGGGCCAGCACCAGGCCGCCGGCCACGCGTTCCGAGGTGGGGAACAGGTCCAGCACCTCCACTTGGCCGGATAGGGCTGGGGAGTTGAGCCAGCGATCGTAGCTGAGCGGGAGGGCGAAAGCGGCGGTGATGATGCGCTGGGACAGCATGGCGTAGAGATCGCGCTCGTCGTTGGCCATCACGACTTTGCCGCGCTTGGCCAGCTGTTCCAGGAAGGCGTCCTGCTCCGGGCTGTGGCGGTAGCCGCGAATCACACCCCATTTGACGGCCGGGTCGATCAATAGCTGGTCCAGCGTGCGCGGGTTTACGTGGTGGGATAGCAGGATCATGTTCTTGCTGTAAAAGTAGGGATAGATCCAGGCGTATTTTTGGCGGTCGGCGGTGGGAATGGTGGAGGTGGCCAGGTTCAACTGGCCGTGTTCCACCATTTTCAGCACGCGGATGCGCGGATAGGCTTCTTCCTGCACGATCTTGCAGCCCAGCCGGCGCGCCAGTTCGTGCACTAGGTCGACATCGTAGCCGCGCCCTTCCTCGTAGGCGCCGCCCAATAGGTAGTAGCCCACTTTCAGCCCCGCCGCCGGGCAGGCGGTTTCGCCCAGCGCCGCCGGCGTGGCCAGGATGCCGCCCAGCAGTGCCGCCCACAGACCTTTCATGCCATTCTCCCTTGCCGCGTCTGTTTAGCTATAGCCGGGTTTGGCGGTTTTTGCCGCGCGTGGACGGATGGCGGGTGGCGCTTATTCCAGCATGCCGCGCACGCTGTCTTCGCTCAGGTATTTGCGCAGGATGCGGTGCAGGCTGCCGTCTTCGCGCATTTTGCCCAATTCATCGCGCCAGACGCGCATCTGGCGTTCGGTGAAGCCGCGGTGCGAGAGGACCAGGCCGTTTTCCAGGCTGCTGTCGCGAAACGGATCCATGACCTTGACCTTGAGCCTGGCGCGCGGTTGACCGTTGAGCCAGTGATCGTAGACCTGGGGCTGGGAGAAGGCGGCGGTAATGGAACCGCTGCGCAGCATGGCCAGCAGGTCTTCTTCATTGGCGGCGCAGATCAGCTTGTCGCGCTTGGCCATTTGTTGCAGGAAGTGGTCTTGCAGCGGGCTGTTGCGGTAGCCGATGACGGCGCCCCATTTGAGCTTGGGATCGTTCAGCCATTGTTCCGGTGTCTTGCTCTGCACCGCGGGGTTGAGCAGGGTCATGTTGCGGTCGCGGGTGTAGGGCAGCACCCAGGCGTAGCGCAGCCGTTTGTGCAGCGGGATGGTGGAGGTGGCGAGGTTGAGCTTGCCGTGCTGTACCAGCAGCAGCACGCGCAGCCGCGGGTATTCGCGCTCTTCACGGATCTTGCAGTCCAGCCGGCGCGCTAGTTCGTGAACCAGGTCCACGTCGTAGCCCTTGCCGCCTTCATAGGCGGTGGCTGTCGGGTAATAACCCACCTTCAGCCCTTCCGCCGGACAGGCGGGCGCCGTGGCGCCCGCCATGGCCGTGGCGGCGTGCAGGCAGAGGAGGGCGGAGAGGCGCTTGATCATGTCACGGTCCTTGCTGGGCGGGGTGGAAACAAAACAGGCTGCCGGAAGGGCAGCCTGTCGGCGGCGCTGTAAACGCGGTTTACAGCTTGATCAGCGTGCTCTTCAACTCGGTGTATTTTTCCAGCGCATGCAGCGATTTGTCACGGCCGTTGCCGGACTGCTTGAAGCCGCCGAACGGGAAGTTCATGTCTCCGCCTTCATCATAGCAATTCACCCACACCGTGCCGGCGCGCAGGCGGCGCGACACTTGGTGCGCGGTGCTGAGGTTGGAGGTCCAGACCGCGGCGGCCAGGCCGTATTCGGTGTCGTTGGCGATGCGGATGGCTTCTTCAACGTCGTCGAAGGTGATCACCGACAGCACCGGGCCGAAGATTTCCTCGCGGCAGATGGTCAGGTCGGCGCTGGGGCAATCAAACGCGGTGGGTTCAATGAACAGGCCGGTGTCGGTATGGGCCGCTTTGCCGCCGAACAGCTTCTTGGCGCCCTCGCTATCGCCTTTGCCGATATAGGACAGCACTTTGTCGTACTGGATGCGGTCCACGATGGCGCCCATATTGGTGGCCGGGTCCAGCGGGTCTTGCGGATAGTAGCGGGTGGCGGCGGCTTCCAGTTCCTGCAGGAAGCGCTGTTTGATGTCGCGATGCACCAGCACGCGGGAGCCGGCGGTGCAGACTTCGCCCATATTGTAGAAGATGCCGCCGGCGGCGGCGCGCGCCGCCTGGGCGAGGTCCGGGCAGTCCGGCAGGATGATGTTGGGCGATTTGCCGCCCAGTTCCAGCCAGACGCGCTTGAGGTTGGACTGCGCCGCGTAGCCGGCGATCAGCTTCCCCACGCCGGTGGAGCCGGTGAAGGCGACGCAGTCCACGTCCATGTGCAGCGCCAGCAGCTTGCCCACGTCGCCGGCGCCGGGCAGCACTTGGAACACGCCATCGGGAATGCCGGCTTCCTTGGCCAGCGCGGCCAGGCGGATGGCGGTGAGCGGGGATTTTTCCGATGGCTTGATGATGACCGGGTTGCCGGCGGCCAGCGCCGGGCCAAACTTCCAGCTGGCCATCATGATGGGGTAGTTCCACGGCACGATGGCGGCCACCACGCCTATGGCTTCGCGGGTGACCAGGCCCACCACCTTGGGATCCACCGGCGCCACTTCGCCGCCTATCTTGTCGATGGCCTCGGCGAACCATTCCACACAGTAGGCGCTGCCGGGCAGGTCCACGCTGAGGGTGTCGCTGATGGGCTTGCCCACGTCCAGGGTTTCCAGCAGGGCCAATTCATCGCCGTGATCGTGGATCAGCGCGGCGAAGCGCTTGAGGATGCGGCCGCGCTCGCGCGGAGCCAGGCCGGACCAGGCGCCAGAGTCGAAGGCGCGACGCGCGGCGCTGACCGCGCGCTCCACGTCGGCTTCGCCGCACCAGGCCACGTCGGCCAGCTTCTCGCCATTGGCGGGGTTGTTGCAGACAAAACTTTTGCCGTCTTGCGCGGCGCAGTACTCGCCGGCGATGAAGGCGCGCCCTTCGATCTTCAGTTGAGCGGCGAATTGCTTCCATTCGGCATGCGTTCTAGCCATTTCTCTCTCCTTTGATGATCTGGCGCCGCCTGGCTGTGGCGGCGCCGGTATCGCTTCACTCGGGTTTGACTACCATGCTGTCTGTCCTGGCGTTTGGAGCGGGGGCATTGGCTAAAGCTCCCCTGCCTGGCCTTATTGTCTGTTCGGGCTATTGCTGCGCCAGCGTTTTAGAACCTGTTTACGATCTGCTGCGCGTCGGCGATACCGCGTTGAAACCGAGCTCAGTGCTCATGTACCACCTGTACATTCCGCTTTTTCTCTCGTTTCCGCCTTGTCTCGCTCTTGCTCGCGAGACTTTGAACAAGTTCTTAGAAAGTCGGCGGCGAACTGGCGCTGACCACTTCACAAATTTCCGCGCCGGCATTGCGAAAACGGTGCGGCAGCCGGCTGTCGAAATAATAAGCATCACCCGGGCCCAGGACCCGGCTCTCGTTGTTGACCGTGACTTCTATACTGCCCTTGATGATCACGCCGCCTTCCTGGCCGTCGTGCGTCAGCATGTCCGGCCCGGTGTCGGCGCCGGCCTCGTAGACCTCGCGCAGGATGGCGATGTCGCGCTTGTCGTGGGCGGTGCCCACCAGCAGCAGCCGAATCTGCTCATTGCCCAGATTGGGTAATTCGTGAGCCTGGTAGAACACGCGCGCCTGTTCCGGGTCGGAGTCGAAGGTGAAGAAATCCGCCAGCGTCATCGGCAGTCCCTCAAGCACTTTTTTCAGCGAGCTGACCGAGGGGCTGACCCGATTCTGTTCTATCAGCGAGATGGTGCCGTTAGTGACCCCGGCACGTTTGGCCAGTTCCCGTTGCGACAACCCGAAACGGTCCCTGACCATGCGTAATCTTGCGCCAACGTCCATGGATTCCTGCTCCATCAGTATGTTAATAATTTTAGACGCTTTATGATAATTATTTTGCACGGACTCTGCACTACTTGCTGCGACGCAAAATCGAATATCTTTGCATCGTTGGGGGTTTATAGTCAGAATCAGAAACAAGGAGCAAGCATATTGTGAATTTTCTTAAACGCTTGTGCGGCCCCGACAACAACAAATCAGTGAGGAGAGCGACATGCTGATCGGTGTTCCCAAGGAGATCAAGAACCACGAGTATCGTGTTGGCCTGACCCCGTCTGGAGTCCGGGAGTTAGTCGCCAACGCACACAAGGTTTTGGTCCAGACCCAGGCCGGCCTCGCCATCGGTTTCACCGATGAGCAGTATATCCAGGCTGGCGCTTCCATTGCCTCCAGCGCCGAGGAAACCTTCGAACGCAGCGACATGATCGTCAAGGTCAAAGAGCCGCAGCCGGTGGAATGCCGCATGCTGCGCCGTGACCAGATCCTGTTCACCTATCTGCACCTGGCGCCGGATCCGGAGCAGACCAAATTATTGCTGGAATCGGATGCCATTGCCATAGCATACGAAACCGTCACCGACGAGCGCGGCGGCCTGCCATTGCTGGCGCCGATGTCCGAGGTGGCTGGCCGCATGGCGATCCAGGCCGGCGCCCACGCGCTGGAGAAAGCCCAGGGCGGCCGCGGCGTGCTGCTGGGCGGCGTGCCCGGCGTGGCCCCGGCGCGGGTGGTGGTGATAGGCGGCGGAGTGGTGGGGCTGAACGCGGCGCGCATGGCCATGGGCGCCGGCGCCGAGGTCACCATCCTGGACAAATCGCTGCCGCGGCTGAAGGAAATCGACATGGTGTTCGGCGGCCGCATCAAGACGCTAGTGTCCAACTCCGCCAATATCGAAGATTGCCTGCGCGAGGCGGACCTGGTGATCGGCGCGGTGCTGATCCCCGGCGCGGCGGCGCCCAAGCTGGTGACGCGGCCGATGCTGAAGATCATGAAGCCCGGCGCGGTGCTGGTGGATGTGGCGATAGACCAGGGCGGCTGTTTCGAGACCAGCCGGCCCACCACGCACCAAGATCCCATTTACGTGGTGGACGGCATCGTCCACTACTGCGTGGCCAATATGCCCGGCGGCGTGGCGCGCACCTCCACCCAGGCGCTGACCAACGCCACGCTGCCGTACACGCTGGAACTGGCCAACAAGGGCTGGCGCCAGGCGCTGCTGGACAATGCCCATCTGCGCAACGGCCTCAATGTCTGCCGCGGGCGGCTGACTTACCCGGCGGTGGCGCAGGCGCTGGGCCTGCCTTTCATCGATCCCATCGAAGCCGTCAAGACGGCGTCGTAACCCGTTTCAAGGACCAGAAATGTTGCAAGCTATCATCGGCATACCCTGTGACATCAAGATGGTAGGCCTGTTGCCCTTCCACGCGGTGGGTGAAAAATACATCGCCGCGGCGGCCGGCGGCGCCGGCGGCGTGCCGGTCTTGCTGCCGGCGCTGGGCGACAAGACCGCGCTGCGGGAGGTGTTGGAGTTGGTGGATGGCGTGTTGCTGCCCGGTTCGCCGTCCAATGTCGAGCCGCATCATTACGGCGGCGCGCCCAGCCGGGCGGGAACCATGCACGACCCGATGCGCGACGCCACCACGCTGCCGCTGATCCAGCAAGTGCTGGAGCAGGGCGTTCCGCTGCTGGGCATCTGCCGCGGTTTTCAGGAAATCAACGTGGCGATGGGCGGCGAGCTGTATCAGCACGTGCAGGAAGAAGAGGGGCGGCGCGACCACCGCGAGCCGGACACCCCCGACCTGGACGCGATGTACGCGCTGTCCCATCCGGTGCGCTTCGCCGAGGACAGCCTGCTGCGGCAATGGACCGGCCAGGAGTCCGCCATGGTCAATTCCCTGCATCAGCAGGGCATCAAGCGGCTGTCGGATCGCCTGATCTGCGAGGCCGTCGCCGACGACGGCCTGGTGGAGGCCTACCGCGTGCGCGACGCCAAGGGCTTCGCCTTCGCCGCGCAATGGCATCCGGAGTGGAAATACTGGGACAACCCGCTGTCCATGGCCATCTTCAAGGCATTTGGCGATGCCTGCCGCCAACGCCGCGAGCAGCGGCAACGTGGGCCGCAATTAACCGAGACCTTGTGTCACCACTCGGAATAACACACACAGAGGAAGAGAACATCATGACCCATCAGATCAATGAATGGCTGCGAGAGCACCGGATCACTGAAGTCGAGTGTATCGTTCCCGACATGACCGGCGTGGCGCGCGGCAAGATCGTGCCCAAGGACAAGTTCGTGTCCGACCCGGAAATGCGTCTGCCCGAAGTCGTGCTGATCCAGACCGTGACCGGGGACTACCCCGACGACAGCATGCTGGACCTGACCGACCCGGACATGGTGCTGGCGCCGGACCCGAACACCCTGCGCTTCGTGCCCTGGGCCGTCGATCCCACCGCGCAATTGATCTACGACTGCCTGCGTGCCGACGGCAGCCCGGTGGACGTGGCGCCGCGCAATGTGCTCAAGCGCGTGATCGGCCTGTTCGACGAGATGGGTCTGGAGCCGGTGCTGGCTCCGGAAATGGAATTCTATCTGCTGTCCCCCAACCCGGACCCGGACATCCCGCTGGCCGCGCCGGTGGGGCGCACCGGCCGCGCCGAGTTCGGCCGCCGCTCGTATTCCATCGACGCGGTCAACGAGTTCGACCCGCTGTTCGAGGACATCTACGACTACTGCCACGCGCAGAATCTGGAAGTGGACACCCTGATTCACGAAGTGGGCACCGCGCAGATGGAAATCAACTTCCTGCACGGCAATCCGCTGGAGCTGGCCGACCAGGTGTTCCTGTTCAAGCGCACCGTGCGCGAGGCGGCGTTCCGCCACAATATGTACGCCACCTTCATGGCCAAGCCGATGGAGAACGAGCCGGGCTCCGCCATGCACATGCACCAGAGCCTGGTGGACAAGAACACCGGTCGCAATGTGTTCACCAATGAGGACGGCAGCCCGTCCGAGCTGTTCTTCCACTACATCGCCGGCCTGCAGAAGTACGTGCCCAAGTCCATGCCGCTGTTCGCGCCCTATGTGAACTCATTCCGCCGTTTGTCGCGCTATACCGCGGCGCCGACCAACGTCGAATGGGGTTACGACAACCGCACCGTGGGCCTGCGCGTGCCGCATTCCTCGCCGGCCGCGCGCCGCATCGAAAACCGGGTGCCGGGCGTGGACGTCAATCCCTATATCGCGATGGCGGCGACGCTGGCCTGCGGCTACCTGGGCATCGTCAACAAGCTGCAGCCGAGCGAGCCGCGCCAGACCGACGCCTACGAGCTGCCTTACCAGTTCCCCAACTCCTCGGAGGAATCGCTGCAGCAGCTGGCTTCCTGCAAGGAAATGGCCGAGGTGTTGGGCGAGCGTTTCGTCAGCATGTACGTGGGCATGAAGGAGAAGGAGTTCTCCGAATATTTCCGCGTGATCAGCCCGTGGGAGCGCAAGTTCCTGCTGCTGCACGTGTGAGCGAGGTATGACAATGGGCTGGTTCATCCGTTAGAATCAGCCCGGACAGCCAGGAAAAGCACTGAAAACACGCCAAAGGCGAAGGAGGGGCGGATGCCGTGCCGGTCTGCCCCGTTGGAGAATACTGGAAGGAAGTCCTATGCAGAACCAACAACGCACGACCGAACAATGGCGCCAGCTGGATGCTTCTCACCACCTGCATCCGTTTACCGATACCCAATCGTTGAACCAGCAAGGCGCGCGGGTGATGACTCGCGGCGAGGGCATCTATCTGTGGGATTCGGACGGCAACAAGATCATCGACGGCATGGCCGGCCTGTGGTGCGTGAATATCGGCTATGGCCGCAAGGAGCTGTCCGACGTGGCCAAGCGCCAGATGGACGAGCTGGCCTTCTACAACACCTTCTTCAAGACTACCCATCCGGCGGTGGTTGAACTGTCCCACCTGCTGGCCCAGGTGACGCCGGCCGGCTACGAGCATGTGTTCTACACCAACTCCGGCTCGGAATCGGTGGACACCATGATACGCATGGTGCGCCATTACTGGGATGTGCAGGGCAAGAAGGACAAGAAGACGCTGATCGGCCGCTGGAACGGTTATCACGGCTCCACCATCGGCGGCTCCAGCCTGGGTGGCATGAAGTATATGCACGAGCAGGGCGACCTGCCGATTCCGGGCATGGCCCATGTCGAACAGCCGTGGTGGTACAAGTACGGCAAGGATTTGAGCCCGGACGAGTTCGGCGTGGTGGCCGCGCGCTGGGTGGAAGAGAAGATCCTGGAAATCGGGCCGGAAAAGGTGGCGGCCTTTGTCGGCGAGCCTATCCAGGGCGCCGGCGGCGTGATCATCCCGCCGGCCACCTACTGGCCGGAAGTGGAACGCATCTGCCGTAAATACGATGTGCTGCTGGTGGCCGATGAAGTAATCTGCGGCTTTGGTCGCACCGGCGAATGGTTCGGCTTCGAGCACTTCGGCTTCCGTCCCGACATCTTCACCACGGCCAAGGGCTTGTCCTCCGGTTATCTGCCCATCGGCGCGGTCTTCGTCGGCGAGCGCGTGGCCCAGGGTCTGATCGCCGGCGGCGATTTCAACCACGGCTTCACCTACTCCGGCCACCCAGTGGCCAGCGCGGTGGCGCGCGCCAACGTGGAACTGCTGCGCGACGAAGGCATCATCGATCGCGTCAAGCACGAAACCGGCCCCTATATGCAGCAGCGCTGGCGCGAAACCTTCAGCCAGTTCGAGCATGTGGACGATGTGCGCGGCGTCGGCCTGATCCAGGCGTTCACCCTGGTCAAGGACAAGAGCAAGCGCGAGCTGTTCCCGAATTTTGGCGACGTAGGCCTGATGTGCCGCGACATCTTCTTCCGCAACAATCTGATCATGCGCGCCTGCGGCGACCATATCGTGGCCTCGCCGCCGCTGGTGATCACCAAGGCGGAGATCGATGAAATGCTGGGCGTGGCCGCGCGCTGCATGGAGACGTTCGAGCGCAAGTTGAAGGAAAGCGGCCTGGCCTGAACGGAGGTTTTTGAAGCGTCAAGCTGGCGTCGCTGCGACAAATACGTGGCGGCGTGGGCTTGGCCACGTCATTTTTCAGCGCTGGTGAATATCACCTTCCATGTTTTTTGCAGCTGGGAAAGCGGGTTGATACAATTCAATCCGCTTTTTCTATTATGAATAGAATAAAAGTCGTGCTGTAATGGAAAACGCAGCGATCCGAAAAATCACAAAGACAGGACTTGACGCATGTTCGTCGGAATCGGCTACCTCATTATTCTGGGCTCCGTGCTGGGGGGATTCGTCGCTGCGGGGGGGCATCTCGCCGCGTTGATGCAGCCGCTGGAGGTGGTGATGATCGCCGGCGCCGCGCTCGGCGCCTTCGTGGTGGCCAACGGCGGCGCGCCGCTGAAGGCGACCATGAAAGCCTTCCCCACCGTGTTCAAGGGCTCGCCTTACGGCAAGGCCTTCTACATGGAACTGTTCTCGCTGCTGTTCGAGATTCTGACCAAGGTGCGCAAGGAAGGCCTGATGTCCATCGAGGCCGATGTCGAGAACCCGGAAGCCAGCCCTGTCTTTTCCAAATACACCACGGTCTTGCATGACCATCACGTGGTGGAATTCATCTGCGACTATCTGCGCCTGATGGTGGGCGGCAACCTCAACGCCTTCGAAATCGAGAACCTGATGGATGTGGAAATCGAAACCCACCATCACGAGGGCGAGGTGCCGGTCAACGCGGTCAAGGGCCTGGCCGACGGTCTGCCGGCCTTCGGTATCGTGGCGGCGGTGATGGGGGTGGTGCATACCATGGAGTCGGTGGGCGCGCCGCCGTCGGAACTGGGCATGCTGATCGCCCACGCGCTGGTGGGCACCTTCCTCGGTATCTTGCTGGCTTACGGCTTTGTCGGCCCGCTGGCCACCATTCTCGAGCACAAGCTGGGTGACGGCACCCGGGTCTACCAAACCATCAAGGTCACCATCCTGGCCAGCCTCAACGGCTATGCGCCGCAAGTGGCGGTGGAATTCGGCCGCAAGGTGCTGGCTTCGCATGATCGTCCGTCCTTCAAGGAACTGGAAGACCATGTGAAACAGGCCAAGAAATAAGCGACGGGGACATCATGGCTGACGAATCGCAACGGCCCATCATCGTCAAACGCATCAAGAAGGGCGGCCACGGCCACCATGGCGGCGCCTGGAAAATCGCCTATGCCGACTTCGTGACCGCGATGATGGCGTTCTTCCTGTTGATGTGGCTGCTGGGCTCGGCCTCGCAGGGCACGCTCAACGGCATCGCCGAGTACTTCAAGACGCCGCTGAAGGTGGCGCTGTCCGGCGGCGCCGGCGCCGGCGACGCCACTTCGGTGATCAAGGGCGGCGGCAATGATTTGACCAAGCAGACCGGTCAGGTCAACAAATCCGGCTCGCCGCAGGACGAGATCATGCGCAAGCAGCGTGAGCAAGCGTCGATGGAGCAGTTGCAGAACAAGATTCAGAGCACGGTGGATCACAGCGAACTGCTCAAGGAATACAAGAACCAGCTCAAGCTGGAAATCACGCCGGATGGCTTGAAGATACAGATCGTCGATGAGCAGAACCGCTCGATGTTCGATTCCGGCAGTTCGCGCATGCTGCCGCATACCCGCGTGCTGCTGCAGCAGCTGGCCAAGGAGTTGAACATGATGCCGAACAAGATCAGCATCTCCGGCCATACCGATGCCAAGCCCTTTGGCAGCGGCCAGGGCGGCTACAGCAACTGGGAGTTGTCCGCCGACCGCGCCAACGCGGCGCGGCGCGAGCTGGTGGCCGGCGGTCTGCAGGACAACAAGGTGCTGCGCGTGGTGGGCCTGGCCTCGGCCAATCCGCTGGTCAAGACCAATGTGTTCAGCCCGGAAAACCGCCGTATCGCCATCGTGGTGCTGAACAAGGAAGCGGAAAGCAATATCCTCAACGACGGCTATAAGCCGCAGATGAATCAGGAAGTCATCGGCGGTCCGACCGAGGGCGAAGCCGAACCGGCCGCTACGCCGGCGGAAGCTCCGGCCAAATGAAGCGGGAGGCTTGGGCTTGCTGAGCCGGCTGCGCCATCTCGGCTTGCAGTTGCTGGCGGCGGTTGTGGCCATGTATTTCGTCGCGCCGGCGGCGCAGCCGCTGGGCTGGGCGATATTGCAGGGCTTGTGCGCGGCGGCCTTGGCCATTTTCATGCGTCTGCCCGGTTGGCAGCGTTTATTGCACGGCCTGTTCGTGCCGGCGTTGGCGCTGATGCAGCAGGCGGCCTTGCCGTCCTGGGTGTATTTGCTGGGCCTGGCGCTGACCTTCGCGCTGGGCCGCAACGCGGTGCTGGAACGCGTGCCCTTGTACCGCTCGTCGGCGCAGGCCGCGGAACGGCTGGCAGGCCTGCTGCCGGAGCGCGCGGCGCTGCTGGAGGCCGGTTGCGGTGATGGCAGGCTGGCGGTGCGGCTGAACCGGCTGCGGCCGGATTTGCGGGTGAGGGCGCTGGAAAACGCTTGGGGCAGCTGGGCGCTGGCGCGCGCGCGCTGGTGGCTGGAGCAGCGTCCGCAAGGGGTGGAGTTCGCCTGCGGCAGTTTCTGGCGCGAGCCTTGGGGCGCTTATGATGCGGTATACGTGTTTCTGTCCCCGGAGCCGATGGCGCGCGTCTGGCGCAAGTTCCTGGCCGAAGGCCGGCCAGGCAGCCTGCTGGTCAGCAATACCTTCGCCGTTCCCGATGTAGAACCCGATGAACGCATCCCGCTGGGAGGCGCTTTGCAAACCGAACTACTGATCTGGCGCCACCCACATGGAGCTTGCTAACTGGATCAAGTCCATCGCCGAACGGCGCTGGCCGATTCTGCCCGATACGTTGGGCGAGCTGAAAGATATTTGCGCTCGCCACAGCGATCTGATCAATTTCACTGATCTTGCCAATCTTTGCCTGTCCGACCCCTTCCTGCTGCTGGATCTGGCGCGGGTGGTCGGCGGTTCGCGCGCGTTGCAGCGTAATGAAAGCATTCCCTCGGTGGAGCAGACACTGCTGCTGATGGGGCTGGAGGCGGTGACCAACCGCTTTGGCCGCGTCGCCGCGTTGGAGGCGGAGCCGGGCAAGCTGGACGAAGAGGTGCTGGAAGCGGTGGGCGACTGGCTGGGGCGCTCGCGCGTGGCGGCCTTGCTGGTCAAGGAGTGGCTGTCCCTGATGGGCGATCACAAGGTGGAGGACTGCTTCGTCGCCGCCTTGCTGTACAATCTGCCCGCCTGCCTGTTCATGATGCAGCGCAATCAGCTGCCCTATCGTCCGCTGTTGCAGGAAGTGTCGGATACCTTCCAGTGCGATTACGCTCAGGTGCTGGAGCAATTCATCAAGCTGATGCCGCTGCCGGTGGGGCTGAACGCGCTGCTGGGGCCGGGCAGCCCGACCAAGCGCCGCCAGCTGCTGCGCCTGGCGATGGCCACCGCCAACTCCTTGGAGCAGGGCTGCTGGCGCAGTACTTGGCAGGTGGGCGTGGACGCCGCGGCCAAGTTGATAGGCTGCGCGCCGCAGCTGGCCTACCAGGCGGTGGTGCACGCGGCGCTGTCGGTGGCGCGCCATCCGCGGGCGGTGGGCTATAGGTATCCGGTGCGCAGCCTGTTGATGCTGGAGGGGGAGTACAAGCGGCCCTCGTTGCAGAAAACCGCGGCGCTGAGCGATGCCGAGCAGATGGAGAAGGCGATACGCGAATCCATCCGCCACCTGGCCAATGATCTCAAGTTCGAGCGCGTGCTGTATTACCGCTACGATCAAGACGCGCATGCGCTCAAGCTGCGCTATCAACTAGGCTTGAGCGAGGGACATCCGCTGCGCAAGCTGCCTTTGGCGCTGGAGCCGGGCTCCTTCTTCGCGCTGTTGACCAGCAAGGCGCAGAGCTTCCACGCGCCGGCCTCGGTGCGCCAGCAACTGGAGCGGCGCTATGAGGACCTGTTTTTCGAACAGATCGGGGATAGTGAGTTCGCCCTGATCACTCTGTTTGTCGGGCATGCATTGTCTGGCGTGTTCTATGTCGACAACGGCCATAGCGGCCAGGTGATCGACGAGGACAGTTATCACCGATTCAAGGATTTAGTGGCGCGCCTGACCATGCTGCCGCAATAGCACACATGTCGTACATCAGCAAAATCATCACCTCGGCGCATAACGACGAGATCAAGCAATTGGCGCGCCTGGCGCAAAACCCGCGCGAGCGCCGCAAGCAGCAGCTGATGCTGTTGGAAGGCATCCACCTGACCGAGTCCTGCCTGGAGGCCGGCATCGTTCCTGAGCGGGTGTATCTGAACGAGGCGGCGCAGGCGCACGCGGAGGTGGGCGCGCTGCTGCAGCGGCTGCATGCGCCGACCACGGTGGTCACGGTGCCGGAAGCGGTGCTGGCCAAGGCCACCGCGCTGGCCAGCGCCGGGGAGCTGCTGGCCTTGTGCCCGCGGCCGCAGCCGCGGCCCAGCCCGGCCGCCGCGCCGCGGGTAATGCTGGAAGACATCCAGGATCCGGGCAATCTCGGCACCATTCTGCGCTGCGCCGCGGCGGCCGGGGTCCGCGAGGTGATGTTGTCCAAGGGCTGCGTCGATGTCTATTCCCCCAAGGTGCTACGCGCCGGCATGGGCGCGCACTTCGTGCTGAATATCCATGAACAGGTCGATCTGTGCGCCGAGCTGGCGGGTTATGAGGGCCGCAAGCTGGTCACTCACCTGGAAGGATCGACTTCCTTGTACACACAGGATTTGCGCGGGCCGGTGGCCTTTGTTTTCGGCAACGAGGGCGCCGGCGTCAGCGCGGAGGCGCTGGCGCTGGCCGACGCGCGGGTGCGGATCCCGATGCCCGGGCATGCCGAATCGCTGAATGTGGCGATGGCGGCGACGGTGTGTTTGTTTGAGCGGGTGAGGCAGTTGGAATTAGGCTCATCCTGAGCATTGTGAACGTGTTTACGCTCTCGCGGGCTAGGGCGAGACAAGGCCTGCTCACCGTGTGGCATTCCACGACGCGTGGCAGATCGTAAACAGGTTCTGAGAACGTTGGACTAGGGGGAAGATATGACCAGGTTCGCGCTGGCGGAGCGCATCCTGCCCAACTATCAGTTTGTCGAGACGCATTCCCGCATTTTGGCGGCGGATGAGGCCTCGGTGCTGGACGCGGTGCAGCGCGTCGCGCCGGCGGACGACCCATGGGCGCGGCGTTTCATGGCGTTGCGCGAGCTGCCAGGCCGCTTGAGCGGCGCCTTGCCGGGCAATCGCCCGCCATTTGGCATGCACAGCTTCACGCCGCTGGCGCGTGACGGTGACAATGAGCTGACGCTGGGCCTGGTGGGCGAGTTCTGGCGCGCCGATTTCGGCTTGCGCGAGATCGGTGGCCTGGATGATTTTGTCGCCTTTCGCGAGCCGGGAGTCGTGCGGCTATTGCTGAGCTTTCATTGCGAAGCGGTCGACCGCGGCACGCGGCTTTCCACGCAGACCCGGGTGCATTGTCCGGATGCCGCTTCTCGTCTGCGCTTCGCGCCGTACTGGTATCTGATTCGGCCGGTCAGCGGCCTGATCCGTCGGCGCATGCTGCGTCAGGTGGAACAAGCGCTGCGCAGCGCCGCGGCATGATTTGATAGCGTCCAGTTTTTATTTTTGTCGAATTGCTTTATCATGCGTTCCGGATATTGAATCGGCAAGTTTAAGAACAGGACAATGGCACGCATGACTGAAGCTGCGCTCGACCCTTCCCAGTCCCGCTACGGCGGGATTTCTTCTATTCTGCGCCAGCATTGGGCCACCATCGGCCTGGTGCTCGCCAATCTGATCGTTTATGTCTGGATGGGTGCTAGCGGCGTGTCCTGGACCGAGCCCGACCCCGAACAATTGGTGGAGTGGGGCGCCAACCTGGCACCGTTCACCTTGAGCGGCGACAGCTGGCGCCTGTTCAGCAGCATGTTCGTGCATGGCGGCGCGGTGCATCTGCTGCTCAATATGTATATGTTGCTGCTGATCGGTCCCTTGGCGCAGAAACGCTTCGGCGGCATCGGCTTCCTGGCGATTTATCTCGCCACCGGTCTGGCTGCGGGCCTGACCAGCGCCTGGTGGCATGGCACCCATCCAGTGACCAATCTGCTGATGCAGAGCAGCATCCGCCTGGTGGCCAGCGTGGGCGCATCCGGCGCCTTGATGGGCCTGGCCGGCGCTCTGTGCGTGGCCGGCCTCAGCGACGCCGACATGGGCGGTTCGCGGGGCAAGGCCTTGGCGCAAGTGGTGTTGCTGAACCTGGGCATGGGCTTCATGGTGTCCGGCGTGGACCAGGCCTGCCATATCGGCGGTCTTCTGACGGGCTTGCCGCTGGGGACGCTGGGCTGGCTGAACTTGCGCCCGCTGCGGCGGCATGTGATGTTCGCCGCCTTGGCTGGCGCGGCCGTGGCCGGAGCGCAGCCGGCGAGCCGGGCGCTGGGCTCCGATGAACTGAGTGAAATGGCGGTCAAGATACGCCAGCAGCGGCAGGAGGAATTGGAGCAGGCGCGGCTGGAGGCGGAGAAAGCCCAGCGCGTGGAGTTGGCGCGCAGCGAGCGGGCGGCGCGGCCCAAGCCGGTGAGCAAGGAGCAGGCGGCCGGCGTGGAGATTCCGCTGAGTCTGAGCGGGGTGTACGGTTCTGCGGTATTGAGCGCGGACGGCGCCCGCCTGTATCTGGCCGACACCGAGCAAAACAGCCTGGAGGTGGTGGATCTGCGGCAGCAGCGGCTGGAGCGCAGCATAGCCGGCCCCAAACTGCCGGTGCCCAAGAACGCCATTTGCGGCCAGAATCTGTGCCGCGGCATCGGCGCGTGGTCGGTGGCGCTGAGTCCGGACGAACGCTGGGCCTTGGTGCCGGGGATGGCGAACGACGCGGTGGCCTTGGTGGATTTGCGGACGGGCGGCATCGTTCACCGTTTCGCCACCGGCAGATTGCCGAGTCAGGCGCTGTTCAGCCGCGATGGTCAGCGCGCCTATGTGATCAATGCCGGCGACAATACCTTGAGCACTCTGGACTTGGCGCAGCGCCGTGTCATCGGCCAGCCCGTGCGCTTGGGCGAGCCCAGCCAGGAAGTGGGCGCGCGCTTCAACAGGCCGTTGCTGCGCCTGAACGCCGCCGGCGACAAGCTGCTGTTGAGCGATGCGCGCCTGGATACGCTGCAGCTATTGGACCTGCGCTCGATGCAGCCTAGCGGCAAGCCGCTGACCTTGCCCTCGGACGCGCTGGATGACTGGGCGGCGGATCCGGCCGGCAATCTGTGGTGGCCGACGCGCGGCAATGTGATGTGGCAGTATCAAGGCGAGCCGCTGGCGGCGCGCCAGGCCTGGCTGCATTGTGAGGCCGAGGGTTGGCAGAAGCTGGCGGCGAGCGCGGACGGCGCCTGGCTGGCCAGCTACAAGGACAGCGGCGGCGTGATCCGCTTGTTGAGCCGCCGCAGCCTGAGCACGGTCGGCGTGTTCCCGGTGGACTCCATACCGCGTCGGCTCTTGTTCAGCCGTGATGGCAAGACCTTGCTGAGCGTGCATGAACATGGAGTGACTCTGTTCGCCTTGGACAAGAGCATGGATGCGGCGGCCTATGTCGCCGAGAATGAAGAGGCGTATTGCAATGTGCGCACGCCGCAGCAGATGGCCGCCGCGAAAGAGCGCCTGCGGCAGTCCGGCTGGCCCATGCTGCCTTGACGCGCAGGCCCGCTACTCCAGCGGGATGTAGACTTCGCCGCGCATCAGCGGCCTGGCGGTGCGGGTCATCACCACTTCGCTGATGTTCCAGCCGTATTCGACGGAGTGTCCCAGTACCGCTTCCACGGTTTGCTTGCCGCTGGCGTGGCTGAAGCTCAGCGGCATGCCACGCACCGGCGCGCCGGCCATTTGTTGCGGCAGCGTGCCTTCCGTGGCGCAGGCGCAGGCCAGCGCGATGGCGCCGGTGCCGGTGAAGGCATGGTGCAAAGAGCGGCTGGAGGTCATGATGCGCGCGTTGATCTGGCAATCGTCGTCCCGGCTTTCCGACACCAGGCTGATCCGCGGCGTGCCCGGCCGTTCGCGCCGGGCGGCGAAGATGTCGGGCGCCAGGCCCATGACCACGGCGGCGATTTCACGCGCCCATTCCAGCCGGTGGCGGGTGTTGTCCGGCAGCGCCGCCATGTCTTCGTCGCCCTTGAGGCCGAAATCGCGCGCGCGCACGAATACCGTGGGATTGCCGGCATCCACCAGCGTGGCTTCAAGATGGCTGCCATCCGGCAGCGCCAGTTCGTCTATCAATCTGCCGGTGGGAAACAGCTCGCCGGAGCTGCCGCCAGCCGGGTCGAGGAAGCGCAGCCGGATCGGCGCGCCGGGGAAGGCTACGCCGTCGATGTGGTAGTCCCCCTGCCAGACCGGCTGGCCGTGCATGATTTCCAGTTCGGCGACGATGCGCTTGCCGACATTGGCCTGCCAGATGCCGATGGCGGCGACGCCGTCGCGTGGTTCCACCAGCTTTTCCATCACCGCGAACAGCGGCACCGCGGCGCTGAGATTGCCGCAGTTGCCGGACCAATCGATCATCGCGTCTTCAATCGACACATGGCCGAACAGGCAATCGACATCGCAATCGTCGCGCCGCGACGGGCTGAGTATCATCACCTTGCTGGTACTGGCCCGGCCGGTGCCCAGGCCGTCGATCTGCTTGCCGTGCGGGTCCGGGCTGCCTATCGCGCGCAACAACATGCGTTCCCAGGTGGAGGTGTCCTCCGGCAGCGCGTCGGAGCGGATGAACAGACCCTTGCTGGTGCCTCCGCGCATCAGCGTGGACGGCAGACGGTAGATCGAGGCCATGTCAGTGCGTCTCCAGTTGCTCCTTGCGGCTGGCGATGGCGCGGGTCCGGGCGCGATCTATCGCTTCCGGCAGCGTGCGCTTGTCTTCCCACTGGCGGGCGATGCCGCCGGCGTCCACCGCCAGCGCCGCGTCCAGCAGCGCGGACAGGTAGTCCGCCTGCGGATAGGGCCGGTCGTGGAAACCCAGGCGTCCGCGCGCGTCCGCGCGGCAGGCGTCCAGCATCAGCAAGAAGCGTTCCGGTCGCCGCAAGGCGTCGGTTTGTTTGAACAATCTCAATATTGTGCTTGGCTTCAATTCGAAAGCACAGTGTACTTTGGTATGGCTCAATAGCGTGATGCGCGCCAGGTCGCGGCAGTCTGCCGGCACCCGCAAGCGCTGGCACAGCGCCAGCAGCGGCGCTTCGCCGGCGGCCTCGTGACCGATGTGGCGTGGCAGAATGTCCGCCGGCGTCAGCGCCTTGCCCAGGTCGTGGGTCAGCGCGGCGAAGCGCGCCGCCAGTGGCAGGCCTTGCTCGGCGGCGCAGTCCAGCACCCGCATCACGTGGTCGCCGGTGTCGATTTCCGGGTGATGGTCGGCGCGCTGCGGCACGCCGAACAGCGCGTCCAGTTCCGGCAGCACGCGGGCGAGCGCGCCGCAGGCGCGCAGCGCCAGGAACATGCGCGATGGCTTATCCTCCAGCAGGCCCTTGGCCAGTTCCTGCCACACTCGCTCCGCCACCAGCGCGTCGGCTTCGCCGGCTTCTACCATTTGCCGCATCAGCGCCATGGTGTCCTCGGCCACGCTGAAGCCGAAGCGGGCGGCGAAGCGCGCCAGCCGCAGGATGCGCACTGGATCTTCGGCGAAGGCGGGGCTGACGTGGCGCAGGACGCCGGCCTCGAGATCGCGCTGGCCGTGGTAGGGGTCGATCAGGCTGCCGTCCGCCGCCTCGGCGATGGCGTTGATGGTCAGGTCGCGCCGGGCCAGGTCCTGTTCCAGCGTCACGTCCGGCGCGGCGTAGACGGCGAAGCCGTGGTAGCCCTTGCCGGTTTTGCGCTCGGTGCGCGCCAGCGCGTATTCCTCATGGGTGTCCGGGTGCAGGAACACCGGAAAGTCCTTGCCCACCGGCTTATAGCCCAGCGCCAGCATTTCTTGCGGGCTGGCGCCCACCACCACCCAGTCGCGGTCTTTCACCGGCAGTTGCAGCAGGCGGTCGCGCACGGCGCCGCCGACGATATAGCATTGCATCTATCCGTTTCCCATTCAGCGCGCGATCTGGCGGCGGTAGGTGGACATTTGCAGATTGAACTCCTCCGCGCCCAGTTGCGCGGGGATCAGCGCTTCCAGCGCCGTGGGGCTGAAGCCCAACAAGGCGGCGGGGAAGGGCTGGTCGCTGACATTGTCCACGCTCAGCGAGCGCACATTGTCGCGGCTGATCAGCGCCGGCCCGGGCAGGCATTCCATCAATGCGGCCTGCAGCATCGCCAGGCTCTGCGGCAGCGCGATCACCGGGCGCGGCTTGCCGATGTGGCGGCCCACCAGGCGCACCAGTTCGGCCAGCGTGTAAACGCGGGGGCCGGCCAGGTCCAGGCTTTGGCCTATGGCGGCGCGGCGAGACAGGCAGGCCGCCACCGCGTGGGCGACATCGCCGGCCCAGATCGGCGCGAAGCGGGTGTCGGCGCCGGCCAGCGGCAGCAACGGTGCTTTGCGCAGCAGGCTGGCGAACATATTGAGGAAGCTGTCGCCGTGGCCGAACACCACCGACGGACGCAAGAGGGTCCACTCCAGACCGCTCTCGCGCACGCGCGCCTCGGCGCGGCCCTTGCTTTGCTGGTACAGGCTGGGGCCGCGTTCGTCGGCGCCCAGCGCGCTGATGTGGATCAGCCGGCGCACGCCCTGTTTGCGGCAGGCCGCGATCACTTTTTCGGTCAATTGCACATGGGCTTTGTCGAACTGCGCGGCGCTGCCATGCAGGATGCCCACCATATTGATCACCGCGTCGTGGCCGGAAACCAGTTGCTCCAGCGCTTCCGGATGGTGGATGTCCGCGTCGACCAACTGCGCGCCGGGCAGCACCAGCAGCGAGGCCTTGGCGCGTTCGCGCCGGCGGGTGGCGATGGTCAGCTGACAGCCTTGTTCGGTCAGCCGTTCCGCGATATAGCCGCCGATGAAGCCGCTACCGCCGATGATGCAGATGCGTTGATAAGTCATGGGGTCCCTTTCTTTAGAGTCTGTTCAATGTCTGCTGCGCGTGGTGGAGCCTTGTACGGCGAGTAGCGTTTCGGAATGCTCGTGTGTGGTATGAGCATTCCCTTGCCCCGGCCATTACCTTGTTTCGAGCCAGCTCGACAGCCTTTGAACAGTCCATATAGTGGTTGCGGGAGAGCGCGCCGCCGTGGGGTGGCGCTCGGTTTTAGCGCGCCGGCACCACGCCCATCCGGTTCTTCAGCGAGATATTGGCGTGGCCGAAGGTGCTGGAGTAATAGGCGGCGTTGGCCATTACCTTTTGCACATAGTCGCGCGTTTCGGTGAAGGGAATGGTTTCGGCGTAGATGGTGCCGTCCAGCGTGCGGTCCGTCTGCCAGGCGCGCGCGCGGCCGGGGCCGGCGTTGTAGGCGGCGGTGGCCATCACCTCATTGCTGGACAGGCTGTCCAGCACATAGCGCAGATACCAGGTGCCCAATTGCACATTGGTTTCGATGTCGTTGACCGCGTACTGGCCCAGGCCGATTTTCTTGGCCACCCATTTGGCGGTGGCCGGCATCAGCTGCATCAGGCCGGAAGCGCCGACGCCGGAACGCGCCATGGTGATGAAACGGCTTTCCTGGCGGATCAGGCCGTAGACCCAGGCGTCATCGATGTCCAGTTGCTTGGCGTAACGCTGAGTGACGTCGCGGTAGGGCGTCAGGTAGCGCAGCGAGTAATCGTGTTCTTCTTTGGTCCGTTCGGCGCTGTAGATGGCCATATCGTAGAAGCTGGCGCGGCGGCCCACTTCGGCGGCGGCCAGCAGCTCGATATCGCTGCGGTTGCGCATCGCCCAGCGCCATTCGCGCTGCGCGTCGGCGCGGAATTCGGGTTTGGCATAGCGTTCGGCCAGGTCCAGCAGCGCCAGCGAGCGCTTGATCGCCGGCTCTTCGCTCATTTGCTTGATGTCGTCCTTGGCCGGCCCGCTCTTGTTGGCCGGGGTGGACAGGCTGTTGCCAAGCTCTTCCAGCGATAGCAGCGCGTAATAATTGTGACCGATGCTGGCCTGGCTGAACAGCGGCGTGGCTTCGTTGGGGCGGCCCAGCTGTTGCAGCGAGCGGCCGCGCCAATAGCGCCAGGCCGGCTTGGCGGCAACGGTGGCGGGCATGGAGCGGATGATCTTGTCCAGCTGGGTCCATTGTTCCAGGCGCAGCGCGGAACGCGCCCACCATTCCCACTGCTCGGCGGTCAGCTGATCGGCATCGGCCTTGTCAAACCATTGCAGCGCCTGCGCCGACTGTTGCTTGCGCGCGGACAGCAGCGCCAGTTGGCCCCAGGCGAAGCCGGCGCGTTCCTTGCTCAGGGCTGGTTCGTGTTCCAGCAGCTTGCTAAGGCCGTTGTTGATATTGGCCTTGCCCTTGATCACGATGTCGTAAATCGCGGCTTCCTGGCCGCCGGGGGTAGCCAGATTGGCGTTGGCCGGCTTGCTGAGCGCGGCGTTGTCCAGCGGCAGGCCGGTGCCGGCTGCCAGTTGCCGCGCCTGGGTCAGGTAGTTGCCGGCCAGGAGCAGACGCGCGCGCTGCCACAGCCAATCGCGTTTCAGCACGCCGCGGCGCGCGGCGTCTTCTATCAGACGGTTGCAGCCTTCCGGCGCCGGGCGGCTTTCCAGGAAGCGATCCAGATCGGTGGGCGCCTTGCCCTGGTTCAGCTCGAACAATTGGCCGTAACAGGTGGATTCGTCGTCACGCCCTTCCGGCGGTAGCTTCTTCCATTCCGTGGCGAAGCGGCTCCAATTTTCGCGCGCCGCCAGTTTTTTCAGCCATTCATTGCGCACCCGCTCGGGCATCAGGCCTTCGTTGACCCGATTCAGAAAGGTTTGGGCCGGGCCGTCGTCGTCGCCGTCCAGCGATTTGAGCGCCAGCCAGTAAGCCGGATAGTCCTTCAGCGGGTAGTTGGACGGCATGCCGCCCGCCAGGCTGGCCAGCTGTCCCAGCTTATTGCCGCGGAAGGCGTCGCGCGCGGCGATCAGCTCGTCGTCGGCGCCAGCGAAGGCGGGCAGGGCTGCGGTCAGCGCCAGGCTGAGGGCGAGCATGCGGCTTGGGGCGGTGAATGTCATAGGGTTCATGATCCGGTTTCGTTTTTTTATCCGGCGCGTGGCGCCGTCGTCGTCGTGGTCGGGCCCGCGGACGGACCCTTTGTTGTTTTCGTCCTATTTGCGCCAGAACGATGGCGTAAACAGGATCAGCAGGGTAAATACTTCCAGCCGGCCCAAGAGCATGGCCAGGCTGCAAATCCATATTTGGAGGTCGCTTAGCGACGCATAGTTCGATGCCGGGCCGACCACGCCTAGCCCGGGGCCGGCATTGTTGATCGAGGCGATCACCGCGGTGAAGGCGCTGAGAAAATCCAGGCCGCTGGCGATCAGCGCAAAGCTTAATATCACTATGCACATGCAGTAGACAAATATGAAGCCCATTACCGACAGCATGACGCTTTCCGGCACGAGCTTGCCGCCGATCTTCACCGGCCGAACCGCCGCCGGGTGCAGCAGCCGCGTCATCTCGTTGACGCTCTGCTTGCTCAACATCAGGGTGCGCACCATCTTGATGCCGCCGCCGGTGGAGCCGGAGCAGGCGGTGATGCTGGACAGGAACAGCATCCACAAGGGCACGAAGATGGGCCAGCGCGCGTAATCCACGCTGGCGAAGCCGCTGTCGGTGGCGATGGAGATCAGGTTGAAGCTGACGTGGCGTAGCGCGGTGGGGAAGTCGTAGACATGGTGCGCCCATAAATACACGCTCATCGCCAGGATGCTGCCCAGCAGCAGCCACAGCATGGCCTTGGCTTCCGGGTCGCGCAGATAGGCGCGTAGCGAGCGCTGGCGCAGCGCCAGAAAGTGGGTGGCGAAGTTCATCGCGCCTATGATCATGCCGAAGCTCAGGATCAGTTCCACCGGCAGCGAGTCGAAAGCACCGACGCTGTTGTCCCGGGTGGAGAAGCCGCCCAGCGACAGCGCGGCGAAGGCGTGGCACGCCGCGTCCAGCCAGCTCAGGCCGGCGGCTTTCAGCGCCAGCGCCACGGCCAGCGTCCAGCCGCTGTAGACCAGCCACAGGTTCTTGGCGGTTTCGGTGATGCGCGGCGCCAGCTTGCTGTCCTTCATCGGCCCCGGCGTTTCCGCCTTGTACAGCTGCATGCCGCCGATGCCGAGGATGGGCAGTATCGCCACCGCCAATACGATGATGCCCATGCCGCCCATCCAGTTGAGGAAGTGGCGCCAGAAATTGAGCGAGGCCGGCAAGGTGTCCAGGCCGCTGATCACGGTGGAGCCGGTGGTGGTGAGGCCGGACATCGCTTCGAAAAAGGCGTGGCTGAACGGCATGTCCGGCCGCGCCAGCATGAAGGGGAAGGAGGCGGTGATGGCGAAGCCCACCCACAGCGTGGTGACCAGAATGAAACCGTCGCGCGGCTTCAGTTCGCGCTGGTAGCGGCGGGTGGCCGACCACAGCGCAAGGCCGATGGCCAGGCCGGCCACGGCGGCGGTGACGAAGGTGTCCAGCGCGCCGTCGCGGTACAGGATGGACACCAGAGCCGGCGCGAGGAAGGTGCAGGAGAACAGCATGATCAGCTTGGACAGCACATAGAGGATGGCGAGTATCTTGCGCATGTCTCAGTCCCGCGGCTGGTAGAACTCGAGCGGCAAGCCGTCCGGGTCCGCGCAGAAGAAAAAGCGCGCGCCGGTGTACTCGTCCACGCGGAGGTCTTCCACCGCCACGCCCTCGGCCAGCAGGTTTTGACGGCAGGCGGCCACGTCGGCGCAGGCGAAGGCCAGGTGGCGCAGGCCGCAGGCTTCCGGCCGCGTGGGGCGCGGCGGCGGCGCTGGAAAGCTGAACAGTTCCAGCTGGCCGCCGCCCGGCACCGCCAGGTCCAGCTTCCAGGATTGGCGTTCGGCGCGCCAGTGCTCGGCCAGTATCGGCAGACCCAGGATGCGGTGGTAGAAGTCGCGCGAGCGCTGATAGTCGGCGGCGATGATCGCCACATGGTGCAGGCCGGTCAGATGCATGGTCACAGAAAGCCCAGTTTGACCTGAATGAGTTTTTCCACCTGTCGCACCACCCGGCGGCGCGACAGGAAGATGATCAGATGATCGCCGTTTTCCACCACCAGATCGTGATGCGCCATCAGCACCTGTTCGCCGCGGATGGCGGCGACGATGTGGCTGCCGTGCGGCATGTCGATCTGTTCGATGCGGCGGCCGGTCAGCCGCGATTGCTGCGCGTCGCCATGAATCACCACCTCCATCGCTTCGGACGCGCCGCGACGCAGCGGGTGCACCGCCTCCACGTCGCCCTGGCGGATATGCGCCAGGATGGAGCCTATGGTGGACAGATGCGGTGAAATCACGATGTCGATGCGATGGCCTTCCAGCAGATCCACATAGCTGGTGCGGTTGACCAGGGCCACCACCCGGCGCGCGCCCATGCGCTTGGCCAGCAGCGTGGACATGATGTTGTCCTCGTCGTCGTTGGTCAGCGCGCAGAACACGTCCATCTCGTCCACGTTCTCGGCGTCCAGCAGCTCTTCGTCGGTGGCCTCGCCGCGCAGCACCAGCGCGTGCTCCAGCCGTTCCGCCAGCCATTGCGCGCGCTCCGGCCGCGCTTCTATCACCTTGACGCTGAAATCGTTCTCCAGCAGCTTGGCCAGCCGATAGCCGATATTGCCGCCGCCGGCGATCATGATGCGCCGCAAGGGCCGCTCGCTAAAGCGCAACTCCTTGAGCATGGCCTGCACATGCTCGCGCGCGGCAACAAAGAATACCTCGTCGCCTTCCTCCAGCACGGTGTCGCCGTCCGGCACCAGCAGCTTGTCCTGGCGGTGGATGGCACAGACGCGGCAGTCCGCGTCCGGCATGTGCTCGCGGATGCGGCGCAGCGGCAGGCCCAGCAGTTTGCCGCCGGAATGGGCGCGGGAAACCACCAGTTGCAGCTTGCCGTCGGCGAAGTCCAGCACCTGTAGCGCGCCGGGATAGGCGAATAGCTGATAGATGTGATCGGTGACGATCTGTTCCGGGCAAATGGCGGACTCGATGCCGAAGTGGGCAAGCGGATCGCCGTGCTCGGATGCCAGATAATCACTGGAACGGATGCGGGCGATGCGGGTGGGGATGTTGAAACAGGCCTCGGCCATTTTGCAGGCCACCAGATTGGTTTCGTCGTCGCGGGTCAGCGCCAGCACCATATCGCTGTCCGCCGCGCCGGCATCGGCCAGCACCTGCGGGTGGGCGGCGTTGCCGGCCACGGTGCGGATGTCCAGGCGGTCCTGCAATTGCTTGAGCCGCGCCGAATCCTGATCCACCACCGTGATGTCGTTATTTTCCGAAAGCAGGTTCTCCGCCACATTGGCGCCCACCTGTCCGCCGCCGAGAATCAGAATCTTCACCGTCTAGCCTGGCCGTTTGAGTCGTTTATGCAATTTTAACGGTTACTGCGACCACTTGCTTAACGATTAAAAAAGCAAATCACTCGGCTTGGCACAATCAATTAGACGAATTTGCGCATGGCTATCACAATACGTCCATCGATTTAGCAAAACTGTTACCGAATCAACACACGAGGAATCTAGCCATGTTGCAAAACCGTGAAGGCCAACGCGTACCGAATGTCACTTTCCGTGTCCGCGACAATAACGACTGGAAAGACGTCAGCACCGCCGAACTGTTCGACGGCAAGACCGTGGCGGTGTTCTCGCTGCCGGGCGCATTCACCCCCACGTGCTCGTCCACCCACCTGCCGCGCTTCAATGAATTGGCGCCGGCTTTCTTCGCCAACGGCGTGGACGCCATCCTGTGCGTATCGGTCAACGACACCTTCGTGATGAACGAATGGGCCAAGGATCAGGAAGCGCAGAACCTGGTGATGATTCCGGACGGCAACGGCGATTTCACCGAAGGCATGGGCATGCTGGTGGACAAGCAGGACCTGGGCTTCGGCAAGCGCAGCTGGCGCTATTCCATGCTGGTGAAGGACGGCGTGGTGGACAAGATGTTCATCGAGCCGCAAGAGCCGGGCGATCCGTTCAAGGTGTCCGACGCCGACACCCTGCTGGACTACGTCAACCCCAGCGCCAAGAAGCCGGACCAAGTGGTGGTGTTCTCCAAGACGGGTTGCCCGCACTGCGCGCGTGCCAAGGCGGTGCTGAGCGAAAACGGCTACGACTTCGTCGAAGTGCCGCTGGACAACAAGGTGCGCGGCAAGGTGCTGGGCGCCGTGGCCGGCAAGATGACCGCGCCGCAGGTGTTCATCAATGGCCAACTGATAGGCTCCGCCGACGAAGTGGAAAAATACTTCTCCAAGTAAGTCTCAACCGTGTTCGTCCCCGATGGCTCGGGCCCTGATGCCATCGGAGTTGTTGCGGGCCGGGTGCTCCATCCGGCCCTTTTTTTTACCGGGATACGAGACGGCATGCGCGGCGTGCCGTGCCGTATCCCGATACCGAAAGGAATGAAATGCATACCTTGAACATCGATGTCGCCGTGATTGGCGCCGGCACCGCCGGCCTCGCCGCCTACCGCGCAGCCAAGGCTCGCGGCGCCAGCGCCGTGGTGATTGAAGGCGGCCCTTACGGCACCACTTGCGCCCGTGTCGGCTGCATGCCGTCCAAGCTGCTGATCGCCGCCGCCGAGGCCGCGCACGCGCTGAGCCACAGCGCGCCTTTCGGCGTGCATCTCGATGGCGAAGTGCGTATCGACGGCTGCGAGGTGATGGACCGCGTCAAGCGCGAGCGTGATCGTTTCGTCGGCTTCGTGCTCAAGGGCGTGGAAAGCATTCCGCCGCAAGATCGGCTGCGCGGCTACGCCCGCTTCATCGACAACACCACCTTGCAAGTGGACGAGCACACGCTGGTGCGGGCGCGCCGCGTGGTGATCGCCACTGGCTCCGTGCCGCTGATCCCGCCACCGTTCCAGGTGTTTGGCGACAGATTGATCATCAACGACGATGTGTTCAACTGGGACACGCTGCCGGACAGCGTGGCGGTGTTCGGCCCCGGCGTCATCGGCCTGGAGCTGGGCCAGGCGCTATCCCGCCTTGGCGTCAAGGTGCGCGTATTCGGCCGCGGCGGTGGCGTTGGCCCGCTGTCGGACCCCGCTGTGCGCGATTACGCCTGCCAGGCGCTGGGCCGGGAGTTCTACCTTGACCCGGACGCCAAGGTTTTGGAAATGGGCCTGGTCGACGGCAAGGCGCAGATCCGCTATGTCAATCTGGACGGCGAGGAAGTCTGCGAGCGTTTCGATTACGTGCTGGCCGCTACCGGTCGCGCGCCCAATGTGCGCGGTCTGGCGCTGGAAAACGCCGGCCTGGAACTGGACGCGGGCGGGGTGCCCAAGTTTGATCCGCGGACGCTGCAATGCGGAGATTCACCGATTTTCATCGCCGGCGACGCCAACAACATCCTGCCGCTGCTGCACGAGGCCGCCGACGAAGGCAAGACCGCCGGCGACAACGCCGCCCTGTATCCGGCGGTGCAAGCCGGTCTGCGCCGCTCCAGCATCGCCGTGGTGTTTTCCGATCCGCAGATGATGATGGTGGGCAGCCGCTTCGCCGATTTGCCGGCGGATGGCTTCGTGGTGGGCGAGGTCAGCTTCGAAGACCAGGGCCGAAGCCGGGTGATGGGCGTCAACCAGGGCCTGCTGCATGTATACGCCGAGCGCGGCAGCGGCCGCTTCCTGGGCGCGGAAATGATAGGACCGCGCGCCGAGAACCTGGCCCATCTGCTGGCCTGGAGCCATCAGCAAGGGCTGACGATCGCCCAGATGCTGGAGATGCCGTTCTACCACCCGGTGATAGAAGAAGGCTTGCGCACCGCGCTGCGCGATGCCGCCGCCGGGCTGGCGCAAGAGTAAAGCCCTGGATCAGGAATGCCCGCCATTGCGAGTGTTCCATGTTCGCAAACCCGCTGTTGGCTGCCGCCACGGCGGGTTTTTCATATGGGGCCACTGTGCTTGTTTCTCATTGCCCGCGGTTTTGGCGGGTGGAAGGGGTTTGAACCGGCATGAGATATCTGGGCGCTGCGTTATTTTATGCGCCGCCGGGTTGGGCGCCTCTTCAATGACGGCTTGATGGAATAGGGTGATTGAGCAAGGTATTGATTGATGTGGTTTTTTTAGGACTAATCCTATTGAGCTTGTCTTTGCATTGCACGCACTATCATTGCTGTTTTCTGAAAGAAAAATCAGGTGGGCGGCCGTTTTCGACCGGCAGTGACTTGCATGCTTTACAGCGGGAAAGGCAAGCTATGGATGATGTTTTTTATGGTTTAACGGCATATTTATTGGGATTCTTTTCTTGTTACTTTTTGATTAAGCTGGTGATGGCTGATAAGCGGAAGAAGCGGGCGCGCGCATTTTCCATTGCCGCGGCATCCGATGCTGAAAATCAATCCATGTCGCTATCTAGGCTGATTGAACCGTTCTATTACGACTACGTTAGCCAGGCATTGTCGGTGGCGAAGAGGGATATCTTGAATGAGGCTGTTGGAAAGGTGGATGCCATTTGGGCGCGGCAGGCTTTGGAGGGAAAGAATAGCCTACAGCTTAAGGTGTTTGACGGCGCAGAATATTATGCCTTGGAAGGCCATCTTTGTATTCCGCAGAGCCTTCATCAAGAAATCCTGGGTATTTACCGGCAAAAAGGGTTTGCCGTTGAGTATAGGGTTGAAGCCGGGGCCGACTGCGCGGTGATGACTTTCAAGCCGCGAGAGCAAACCCGCACAGCAGAGCGAGCAGGGGTTTGAGCCGCGGCCCGCTGCGCCTGCGGTGGCGGATGAGCGAAGAGAGCATTCGCCATCGCCGAGCGCCAGCCGCAGAGGCGCCGCTGCTGGCAATAGATATTCACCCCCGCAACGCGCGCAGCCAGTCCATTCGCTGGCGCCAGATCACCGGCGCGGCGCTCAGCAGGTGCAGGGTGGCCAGGATGTTGAGCGCGGCGGTGGCCAGCAGCAGGATGGCGATGCTGTCGTAAAACTTCAGCGCCAGCGCGCTGCCGATGGCGGCGGCCACCATATAGAAGCCGTTGGCGATATTGTTGGCGGCCACGGCCTGGGAGCGGAAGTCGTCCGGGCTGGCGGTTTGCAGCCAGGTGTACAGCGGCACGGTGAAGAAGCCGCCAAAGAAGCCCAGCAGCGCCACATCTATCATATTGCGCCAGCTACCGGCGCGGGCCAGGAAATCGGCCAGGCCGATCAGCTCTCCGCGGTAGTGCGGCAGCGCCGACAGCGCCAGATCGCCGCCAAACAGCGTCATGCCCACGCTGCCCACCAGCACCATGCCCAGCTGCAGCCTGCCCTGCGACAGCTTGGCGCACACCACCGAACCCAGACCGATGCCGATGGAGAACAGCGCCAGCAGCAGGGTGTAGACGCCGGCGTCTCCACCCAGGTGCAAGCGGGTGAAGGTGGGCAGCTGGGTGGTGTAGACCGCGCCCATCAGCCAGAACCAGGAAATGCCGAGGATGGCGCAGCGCACGTCGCGGATGCGCCAGGCGTCGCGCATCAACAGCACCGAATCCTTGAGAAAGTTGAAGGACAACTTCAGCTCCGGCGCGCCGGGTTGGGCCGGCGGCATCGCGCGGCTGGCGCCGTAGCCGAGCACGGCGGTGGCCAGCAGGGTGGCGGTGATCAGCAAGGGGCCGCCGGTGGTCAGCATGCTGCCGCCGATCTGACCGATCAGGATGGCGAGAAAGGTGCCCATCTCGATCAGGCCGTTGCCGCCCACCAACTCGTTTTCCTTCAGATATTGCGGCAGCACCGAATACTTGAGCGGTCCGAAGAAGGCGGAGTGGGCGCCCATCAGGAATAGCGCGGAAAGCAACAGGCCGGCGGAGTGCAGGAAGAAGCCGGCGCCGGCCAGCAGCATGATGGCGATCTCGGCGAGCTTGATCCAGCGAGCGATGACGGCCTTGTCATAGCGCTCCGACAGTTTGCCGGCGGTGGCGGAAAACAGGAAGAAGGGCAGGATGAACACGCCGGCGGCCAGATTGACCAACTGCTCCGGCGGCAGGCCGGCCAAGCTGAGGCCGTGGAAGCTGATCAGCACCACGATGGCGGTCTTCAGCAGATTGTCGTTGAACGCGCCCAGAAACTGAGTGCCGAACAGCGGGAAGAAGCGCCGGGTGGCGAAGAAGGAGAAGCCTGCTTTCACGTGGGAGCCGATCTGGTCAATGAGCTGGAAACGCATGCTAGCGGATTCGTGGCGGGCTGTCAGCCGAACGGCGGCGGGTTTTCCGTATAATGCGCTGCATGTTCCGAGCCATCTGCTATTGCCTGCTGTGCGGCCATGCCGCCATCGCCGCGGCCGGCGAGCTGTCGGCGCGCCTGGAGGCCGCGCTGGCCGAGGCGCGTCCGGCGCAGTCCTTGGCGGTGGCGCGGGTGCAGGCGCTGGACGAGGCCTTGATCGATCCGGCCTCATTGCAGCCGGCTTGGGCCCGTCATGATTTGCGCGCCTTGCGGCAGTTGGCCGCTTACGAGCGGGACTGCGCCGGCGATTTGTCCGCGGTGAGCGCTCCGTGGCGCGATTTCGAGCGCGCCCGCTGCGGGCTGCGAGCCTTGCCGGCGGGCTGGTTCCGTCTGTATCCGGTCCATCCGCTGGGTGGCAGCAGCGCCTGGCATTGGCGGCAGCGCCAGCCGCTGCCGGAGCTTGCGCGCTGGCTGCATGTGCGCGAGCGCGGCGACGAACTGGGCCAGTTGGGCGCCTTGTCCGACGATAATCTGGATGCCTTGCTGGCCGGTGAGCACTGGTTGTGGCAGGACGGCGCGCTGTGGCGTCAGGACGGAACGGCCTGGCGCCGCTATGAGGCGGCCGTCTGGCGGCCGCTGGCGCGAGCGGCCGGGCTGGACGTGGCGGCCGCTTCCGGCGGCGTTTGCGCGGAAAAGCTGGGCGGCTTGTGCCTGAACCCGGCCGCGCAAGCATCGCCATGGCGCGTGGCCTTGCCTGGCGCGGCGCTATTGTTGTTGCTTGGCGGGCTGGCCCTGTGGTGGCAGCGGCGGCGGCTGCAGCGGGAGCGCCGCTTCGCGCTGCAAATGCTGACCCATGAGCTGCGCACGCCCATCGCCGGGCTGGCCGGGGTGGTGGAGGGCTTGCGTCGCGACTTCGACCGCTTGCCGGAATCGGCGCAGGACCGTTTCGGCGATTTGGCCGGCGGCGTCAGCCGCCTGCGCCAATTGGCCGAGGCCAGCCGCCATTATCTGTCCGCCGAGCGCCTGGATCTGCGCCGGCAGCCGCTGCGGCTGTCCACCTGGCTGGCGGATGTCGCCGAGCGCCACCAGGCGGTGTTTTGCCTGAGCGGCGACGCGGTGCTGTCGCTGCCGGGCTATTGGCTGACGGTATGCCTGGACAATCTGCTGGCCAATGCGCGCCGCCATGGCCGCCCGCCGCTGCGCTTGTACGCGGAGTGGGACGGCCGACGGCTGCGGCTGGACGTCGTCGATGGCGGCGATCTGGCCGATTACCGCTTGCGCCGGCTGTTGCTGCGCGGTGGCGGCGACCAGGGCATGGGTTTGGGGCTGGCCATCGTTCGACGAGTACTGGCGCGAATGGGCGGCCGGCTGCGGCTGTCCGGCCCGCCCACCACTTTTAGTCTGCAATTGCCGGCCCAACCGGCGCGAGAACATGAACACGCTGCTATTGATTGAAGACGATGCGCTGCTGGGCGCGGGCCTGCGCGATTTCCTCGTCGACGAAGGCTATCGCTGCCTGTGGCTGCGGCAGGCCGACGCGGTGGCGGCACAATGGCATTGCGCCGATCTGGTCATTCTGGACCGCGCCTTGCCGGACGGCGACAGCCTGCGTCATCTGCCTGGCTGGCTGGCCTTGAAGGCCTTGCCGGTCATCGTGCTGACGGCGCGAGTGGAAGTCAGCGACCGGGTGGCAGGCCTGGAAGCCGGCGCCCGCGACTACCTGAGCAAGCCCTTCGCCCATGCCGAGCTGCTGGCGCGCATCCGCGCGCAGTTGCGTCAGCTGGGCGACGGCAGCCTGCGGCTGGGGGCCTTGTGCTTGTTCCCGGCGCGGCGGCAGGCGGACTGGCAAGGCCGCGAGGTAGCCTTGACGCATACCGAGTTCGAGCTGCTGGCCTTGCTGGCGCGCATGGCCGGGCGGGTGATGAGCCGCGAGGAGTTGCTGAACCAAGTGTGGGGTTACGACAGCTTTCCCTCCACCCGCACCGTGGACACCCATATCCTGCAGTTGCGGCAGAAGCTGCCCGGCATCGCCATCGAGACCGTGCGCGGCGTCGGCTATCGGCTGGAGCGGCCCTGATGCGGCGCTTGGGTGTCTGGGCATGGTGGCTGGCGGCGCCGGTTTGGGCCGGCAATCCGCTGGCCGGCGTCAACCACGCCTTGCTGAACGGGGACGATCCGGCCGCCTGGCGGGCGCTGGCCGACAGCTGGCCCAATTTGAGCAGCCAGGCCCAGCGCGAGGCCTGGCTGCAGGCGCTGGAGAGCCTGAGCCGCGAGCATTGCGGCAAGGATGCGCCGCTGAGCTTGCCGGCCTGGCTGCCGGAGTTGACGCTGGAACTGGCGCAGCGCGACATGCCGCTGGCGCGCAATTACCGGGTGGTGTTGAGCGGTCGCGGCGCCTTGCTGGACGCGCGGCTGCAGGATGGCGCCGGCCGCGACCTGCTGCGCGGAGGCCTGCTGGAGCAGGAGGAGGGTCAGCGTTTCCGCCTGGAGAGCGCGGACTTGAGCCAGCCGCTGGCGGCGGGCGTCTATCGGCTGCAATTGAACGCCGCCGGCCGGCAATGGCAGGCGGAGCTGGCCCTGCCGGAAGTGGCCAATCTGTCCTGGCTGTCGCGCAGCCCGCTGGCGGTGGCCAGCCTGCCGGCGGCGCGGCCCGCTTGCGCGCGTCCGTGGCTGGAGCAATCGCTGCTGCGGCGCGACGACTACAGCTTTGTCTGGTGGCGCCGCCGCGAACTCGGGCAGGCGTTGAACTGGCCGCCGCGTCAGGGCGAGCTGTGGCAGAGCGTGGCGCTGGTGCGCGCCGAGGCGCGCGGCCAACTGGTGCTGCGCGTGGTGCATAGGCAGTCCGGGCCGCGTTGAATTAAATCCTGACATTGGCCTGACAATCTCGACGGCCATTGCTTTTCTAATACTCCCATCCTGATCCAAGCATGGGAGTTTCCTTATGTCGTTTCCCTTTCATCGCGCCGCCTTGATCGCGGCCATCCTGAGCCTGCCCGCTTCCGCCTGGGCGGCGGTACTGCTGCAAAACGCGCAATGGCGGATTGAACTGGAGCCGGCCACCCTGGCGTTGACGGCGACGCCGGCCGGCCAGGCGGCCTTGCCGTTGTCATCCGGCCTGACGCCGCGCTCGGTGTCCGGTTTGAAGTCCGATGCGCAAGCCGCAAGCTGGCAATGGGAGGACGGCCGGTTTCAATTGAGCGCGAAGCTGGACGGTGCGGACTTGGGCTTGACGATAGCGGCCCGCGAGCCGGCCACGTTGGAATTGCTGCGCCAGCCGGCGGCGGCGATGGGGCGCGGCCTGCTGCTGCCCTTGGCCGAAGGCAGCTATGTGCCGGCCGGCGATCCGCTGTGGCTGGATTTTCTGCCACGCTTCGCCGCTGACGGGCTGAACACCTCGGAGAACCTGAGCCTGCCGCTGTGGGGCATGGACCATGGCGCGTCCAGCCTGCACTGGCTATTGCTCAATCCCTTCAACAACACGCTGCGCATCCGCCGCGACGGCGAGGGACTGGCCTTGACGCTGAGCCATCAGTTCAATGCGTTGAACCTGGCGCAGCCGATGCGCTTGTCGCTGCACCTGGCGGGCGGCGATGCGCTGGCCGGCGCCAAGCGCTACCGCCAATGGCTGCAGCAACAGGGGCGTTTCGAGAGCCTGGCCGACAAGATGCGCGCGCAGCCGCAAACGGCCAAGCTGATAGGCGCCAGCCACGTTTATCTGTGGGGCAATGATTTGCTGGGCCAGGCCGATGTGCGCGACTGGGCCTTGTGGCTGGAGCGGCTGCGCGGCGACAGCGCGCTGGCGCGCCGCCTGCGCGCCAGCTTCGACAGCGAGGCCGCCGCGGTGTTGCGGGCCGCGCCGGCGCGGCCGGATGCGTATCAGCGGCGGACGCTGCTGGCGGCCTTCAATCAGGCCTTGACCGCCGAGGCGCGCGCCGGCTGGTTGAGCGCCAAGCCGGACTGGAGCCGGCTGGCCGCGCCATACCGGCGGCTGCGCGCTGAAGTGCTGCGGGTGTTCGGCGCGGCCTTGGGCCAGCCGGACAGTTGGGGCGGCGGCCTGTCGACCAAGACACTGCGGGCCTTGCGCGCGGCCGGCCTGTCCCGGCTGTGGCTGGGCGTGGATAACTGGGAAGGCGGCTTGTGGCAGCCCCAGGCGGTGGCGGCGGGCGTGCGCGCCGGCTATCTGATGGCGGCCTATGACTCCTATGAGACCACCTTGCCGCCGGGGCAACGCGAGGACTGGCTGACCGCGCAGCAGGGCGCCGCCGCGTATCGCGACTGCGGCGTCACTTTGGCCAACGGCCGACGCAAGAGCGGCTTCCAGCAGTCCGGTTACTACACCAACCCAGAGTGCGTGCGGCCTATCTTGCAGCAGCGCACTCAGGCCTTGCACCGGGCGCTGGGCTTCAATAGCTGGTTCCTGGACGCCTACGCCACCGGCATGGTGTTCGATGACTACACGCCGGGGCGGCGCGCCGGCCAGGCGCAACTGGCCGCCGGCAATGAGCGCAGCATGGCCTGGGTGCGCGATCGCTTTGCCGTGCCTGTGGGCTCGGAGAACGGCAATGCCGCCACCGCGCGCGGCATCGCTTTCGCGCATGGCATGCAGGTGCCGGTGTTGGGCTGGGGCGATGCGGATTTACAGAAGAACCCCAAGTCGCCGTACTTTCTGGGGCGCTGGTTTCCTGCGGATCAGCCCGAGACCTTTTTCAAGACCGTGCCGTTGAAGCAGCCCTATCGGGATATTTACTACCGGCCGCAATACCGGCTGCCCTTGTACCAGGCGGTGTTCCACGATTCCATCGTCACCAGCAATCACTGGCTGTACGACAATCTCAAGTTCAGCAATGCCTATGAAGACAATCTGCTAGCCCAGTGGCTGTACAACGTGCCGCCGCTATGGCATTTGAGCGCGGCCAGCCTGGAGCGGCGGCTGTCGCTGATGCGCTGCGTGGATCGGGTGTTCCAGCCCTTGCACCGGCGCCTGGCGACGCAGCCGCTGTCCGGTTTCGCCTGGCTGACGTCGGATCGGCAGGTGCAGCAGACTCGCTTTGCCGATGGCAGCCGGCTGACGGTGAACTTCAGCGGCCAGCCGCGAGAAGTCGAGGGCCGGCCATTGGCGGCCAGGGCGATGCGGGTGCAATTGGCGGGCGAGCTTGAACGCACGGTATTGGCAAGCGACTGCGCGCCGCCGACGACGATACCAGGGGGGTGATGCCTGGGGTGATGATTGCCGCTATGAGTTAAATGCATTGATTTCGTTCCAATTCTGGTTTTTACGCATGGCAAGGACTCGAGTGGGTTGGATGGTGCATTGGCACAAAGACAACGCTGTCGCGTGCTAGCCATCGAGGCGGGGCGTAGGCCGCGGCAGTGCGGCAAATCTTTGCCTGGCAATCTTTTTGCAATATTGCGGCCGTCGCGGTTTGCTGGGCCCAGGCAGGTATTTTGTGTTGTGACGATTCATGACTGTATGTGATTAACCATGATGTTTATTGACCTTGTGTAATTCATGCTTCAAGCATCGTATCGAGCCGTATGACAAATAGTCTGCGGTTGGATGATCCGACGGAGACGCGCCCAACAGAAGCGCGCCCGGCGGGTTTCGATACATGACTGGAGAGATCATGAGAACTAGCAAGACGCAGTTGGCGCTCGCCCTGGCCCTGGCAGGCCTGGGCAGCCAAGCGCTGCCGGCCTGGGCGGATGAGCCGAGCAGCGGGACATTGGACCGGGTGGAGATTACCGGCTCCAATATCAAACGCAGCATCAAGCAGGAAAAAGCGCTGCCGGTGACGGTGGTGCGCACCGAGGAAATGAGCAAGCAAGGCTTTACCACGGTGGAGCAGGTGGTGAACTCGCTGGCCAGCAACCAGTCGGCGACGGTGGGCGCCTCGTCGGTGCAGACCGTGTCGGGCGGCGCGTCTTATGCCAGCTTGCGCGGCCTGGGTTCGCAGTACACGCTGGTGTTGCTGGACGGCCGTCGCGTCGCCAGCCAGGCGATAGGCGGCTACGCCACCGATCTGAACGCGATACCGCTGTCGGCGATCGAGCGCATCGAAGTGCTGCGCGACGGGGCATCGGCCATCTATGGCACCGATGCCATCGGCGGCGTGATCAACTTCATCACCAAGAAGAGCTACCAGGGTGTGACGGTCAGCGGCGAGCTGCTGTCCACCGAACACAAGGGCGGCAATACCGGCAGCGCCAGCATCACCGCCGGCATCGGTGACCTGGCCAAGGACGGCTACAATGTTTACGGCTCGCTGAGCTACCAGAAACTGGACCCCATCACCACGCTGAACCGTTCCTTCGCCAATAAATACCTGAGCGCGGACAATCTGAGCGGTCGAGTGTTTCCGTCCAACTTCACTTACAAGGGCAATGCCTACAACCCGGCGGCGCCCAATTGCAAACCGCCGTACGCCTTGCCGCTGGACGCCAATTCCTGCGGCGAGAACGCGACGCTCTACATGGATCTGACGCCGGAGGTGGAGCAACTGACCGCATTCGCCAAGGGCACCAAGCAACTGGGCGAGCACACGCTGTCGCTGCAATACATGGGGGCGCGCAACGTCAGCACCACGCGCATCTCGCCGGCGCCGCTGACCAAGATCGCCACCTTGAAGGCCGGCGACAAGTATTATCCAACCCACTTGCCGGACGGCACCCCCACCGACGGCAGCCCGGTGGTGATCAACTCGCGCTCGGTGCCGCTGGGACCGCGCGTGACCGAGAGCCTGTCCACCACGCAGCGGCTGGCCTTCAACGCCGAAGGCCTGCTGGCCGGTTGGGACTACCGCGGCGGCGTCGGTTACTCGGAGAACAAGACCACCATCAATTACAAGTCCGGCTATGTGAACGGCGACAAGGTGGCCGCCGCCTTCCAGAACGGCACTATCAACCCGTTCGGCCCTTCGGCGCCCGGCGCCTGGGAGAGTACTTCCTTGAATGGCGACGGCTGGGTGGCCAAATTCCAGACCATCATGGCGGACTTCAAGGTCAGCAAGGAAGTGCTGCAACTGCCGGCCGGCATGATGGCGACGGCTTTCGGCGTGGAAACCCGGCGTGAAAAGCTGGACAGCCAAATCCAGGACATCGCCCAGTTCGCCTTGGGTTCCGGCATCGCCGACTCCAAGTCCACCAGCGGCAGCCGTGGCGTGACCGCGGCCTATGTCGAGGCGGATATTCCCATCTTCAAAAATTTCGACGCTCAGCTGGCCGCGCGTTATGACCGCTATACCGACTTTGGCAGTTCCTTCAATCCCAAGATCGCGGTGAAATACCAGCCGATTCCGCAGCTACTGATCCGTTCCTCGGCCAGCAAGGGTTTCCGCGCGCCCACGCTGTACGATGTGTTCACGCCTAACAGCAAGACCTATACCGCCAACAAGTTCAACGACCCGCTGCGCTGCCCGGGCGGCACGCCGGCCAATGGCGGCAACAAGGTAGACGATTGCAATACCCAGTTCGAGGCCCTGCAGGGCGGCAACAACAATTTGTCGCCGGAGAAGGCCAGCTCGCTGACCTTCGGCGTGGTGATCGAGCCGATCAAGGAAATCACCGCCAGCGCGGACTTCTGGTGGACCACGGTGAAGGACACCATAGGCGCGCTGGATCCGGGGGTGATTTTCGGCGATCCGGTCAAATACGCCGACAAGTTCGTGCGCAACCCCGATGGTTCGCTCAACCACGTGATCACCACCACCCAGAACCTGGGCACCTTGAGCGCGGCCGGCGTGGACATCAGCCTGGCTTTCCGCCTGCCCAAAACCGCCTGGGGCAATTTCGGCATCAATCTGGACGGCACTTACACCTCCAAGTACCAGCAGCAGCTGGAACCCAAAGGACCGTATCTGAGCCCGCTGGGAGGTTGGTATCAGAACGTGCTGCCGCCGGTGCTGCGCTGGAAGCACAGCCTGGCGTTCAATTGGGCGCAGGGGCCGTGGAGCGGGATTCTGGTGCAGAATTATTCGTCCGGCTATACCGACTTGAACCCGAATCAGGAAGGTCACAATGTGCGTCCTTACTCCAACTGGAACCTGTCCGGCAGCTATGTGTGGGACAAGAAGCTGACCATCACCGCCGGCATCCGCAATCTGTTCGACCAGGAGCCGCCGTTCAGCAATCAGACCAAGAGCTTTCAGTACGGCTTTGATCCGGTCGTCGCCGATCCGGTGGGCCGTGCTTACTTCCTGAAAGCCAGCTACAAACTCTAAGAAGCGGTTCATGCCTTCCCGTCTTGCTCGCGAGACTTTGAGCCGGTTCTAAGTTCTGCCAAGGCATTGAGAACGCCCCGTCGCGCCATTCGGCACGGCGGGGCTTTATGTTTTTGGAATGAATTTGCCTGGCAGGAAGGGGGTAAGTTGTTAAGGGTGAAATTGATATGGGATGATTTTTTACATGGCAGCCATTAAAAAAATGAATGCATAAGTTTTTACAAAATTAGCTTAATCTAAAATTCTTGTACAAAAACGTCGTAAAAATGCAAAAAAGCAACAGGAGATGCGGGCTTGTCTCACAAAAAATGACAGGAAACTAGCGGGGTCATTCAAAAGTCGCTGGCAAAAATGAGGGGCTTAGTCTATTGATTTTTCAGCCCTAACATGATTTTTCCGCATTCCTGCCGCCGAGGTCTCCGCCGCGCTGTCCGCTCCGGCGTCATAAACAGGCGTTAACAATTATTGACTGAGGGCAACAATCCTTAACACACTCGAAACATGGTCATGACGTTCGATTGTCTACGGCCTGCTGTATCCAGCAAGCACTCCACAGAAGCGCTGCTGGTTTCCGTGTGCAGTTAAGGAGAAAACAAGTTGAGAAGTCAAAAGAAGCAGCTGGTGCTTGCCCTGGCCTTGGCCGGCTTGGCAAGCCATGCGCCATTCGCATTCGCCGCTGAGGCGAACTCCGGTCAACTGGATCGGGTAGAGGTCACCGGGTCCAATATCAAGCGCAGCATCAAGCAAGAAAAGGCGCTGCCGGTCACCATTCTCAAGACCGAGGATCTGGCCAAGCAAGGCCTGACCACGGTGGAGCAGGTGGTCAACAGCATCGCCGCCAACCAGTCCTCGCAAGGCGCCAGCGCCTCGGTTGGCGCCTCTTCCGGCGGCGGCTCCTTCGCCAGCCTGCGCGGCCTGGGCAATCAATACACTCTGGTGTTGCTGGACGGCCGCCGCATGGCCAATCAGGCGATCGACGGCACTTCCGCCGACCTGAACGCCATCCCGCTGTCCGCCATTGATCGCGTGGAAGTATTGCTGGATGGCGCGTCCGCCATTTACGGCACCGACGCCATCGGCGGCGTGATGAACTTCATCACCAAGAAAAGCCTGAAGGGTTTCAGCATCGGCGGCAGCCTGGCCAATCCGCAGCATGGCGGCGGCGATGAAAAGCGCATCAATGCCTCCTACGGCATTGGCGATCTGGGCCAGGACGGTTTCAATGTCTACGGCGCCATCGACTACATGAAGCAAGACATGGTGATGGCGGGACAGCGCGACTACGCCCACCAGGTCAATAAATTCACCGGCACCAGTTCCAGTGCATGGCCGGGCAACTACATTGATGGCAGCACCGGCAAGTGGGTGGCGCCGTCCGCTCCGAATTGCCGCCCGCCGTTTTCCCAATACGTCAGTGACTCTAAGCTGGGTAACCGATGCTTGGAGTATTATTCCCTATACCCCAGCATTATCCCGCAGGTGGAGCAGATTTCCGGTCTGGTCAAGGCCACCAAGCGCATAGGCGACAATCACGAGCTTTCGCTGCAATACACGCGCACCGAGACCATCACCACCGCACAGAACGCGCCGTTGCCAACTGCTGGCGACATCACCCGCGTCAACGCGGTGGACCCGACCAAGCTCGACAAGCTCTATGTGCGCACCATTCCGCTGGGCAATCGCGAGACCGAGGCCAACTCGGTCACGCAGCGGCTGATGCTGAATATGGAAGGCCTGATCGCCGGCTGGGACTATCGCGCCGGTATCGGTCGGTCCGAAAACCTGATCAAGGAAAACCTGACCTCGGGTTACGTCAGCAAGAGCAAGATGCAGTCCGCGGTCAACAGCGGCGCGCTGGATCCGTTCGACCTGTCCGGCAATAATCTCGCCGCTTGGCGCTCGGTGGGCATGACCGGTCAGACCAAGGAAGCCAAGTCCACCATCGATATGGCCGACATCAAGGTCAGCCGTGAAGTGTTCCAGTTGCCGGCCGGCATGATGGCTGTCGCTTTTGGCGCGGAAGTGCGCCGCGAATCGCTGAGCACCATCTATAACAAGGCGGTGACTCGCGATGCGTTGAGCACCGGCCAGGACAAGACCGAAGACTCCAGCGGCAGCCGTTCCGCCTATGCCTTCTATGGCGAAGCGGAAATCCCGGTGCTGAAGAACCTGGACGTGCAACTGGCCGCGCGTTACGACCACTACAGCGATACCGACAGCTCGTTGAACCCGAAAGTGGCGTTCAAGTTCCAGCCCAGTTCGCAAGTGCTGTTCCGCGGCTCGGCCAGCACTGGTTTCCGCGCGCCCTCGCTGTACAACATCTATCGTCCTAACCAGTTGCAGCTGACCAGCGGCAGTTATGTCGATTACGGCGCTTGTCCAGACGGCGTGAACCCGGCGCCTGGGGCTGATGGTTCTGCTTGCACCAAGATGCAGCGTAATAAGCGCATCGCCGGCAACAAGAAGCTGGAACCGGAGAAGTCGTCCTCGCTGTCCTTCGGCATGGTGATCGAGCCGGTCAAGGACTTCACCGCCAGCGCCGATTTCTGGTGGACCATGATCAAGGGCCAGATCAGTTTCCTGGACGAAACCGCCATCTTCGCCGACCCGTCCAAGTACGCGAATCGCTTTGTACGTGATGGCAGCGGCAATCTGTCCTACATCATCGACGACTACGACAACCTGGGCAATCTGAGCGCGGCCGGCGTTGACATCAAACTGAACTGGGTATTGCCCAAGACTTCGGTCGGCACCTTCACCGCTACGCTGGACGGCACCTATCTGTCCAAGTACTCCTATCAGACTGAGAAGAATGGCCCGTATTACAGCAACCTGGGCACCTTCCTGGATGGTGGCCCCACCTTCCGCTGGCAGCACAACCTGACCCTGGGCTGGTCCTACGGCGCGTGGAGCACGATCCTGGCGCAGAACTACAAGTCGGGCTACACCGACTCCAACCCCTATCTGAAGCAGGGACAGCCGTTCCATCAGGTAAGACCGTACTCCACCTGGAATCTGTCCGGTTCCTACGCCTGGAACAAGCAGCTGACCGTGACCGCCGGCATCAAGAACCTGTTCGATCAAGAGCCGCCGTACTCCAATCAGATGACGCGTACCACACAGCAGAACTACGATCCGCGCTTTACCGATCCGATGGGCCGCTCCTTCTTCCTCAAGGCCAATTACAAGCTCTGAGCACGTAGGCAGCAGGGCGGGGCGGAGATGATCCGCCCCGTTCGAGGGCCCGGCGGCGTTCCGCCGCCGGGCGAATCAGCAGACAGTGGATATGAACATGACGAGCATCACAGCCAGAGGAGTCGGCGGTCCCCCGCCCAAGCGCCGCATCGCGGGCTTGGTCGGCGTGGTCGTCTTCCATGCACTGTTGATCTACGCGCTGGTGTCGGGCCTGGCCCAGGGCGTGGTCAAAGTGATCCAGCAAAAGGTCGAAGTGGCGGTCATCAGCGAACCGCCGCCACCGCCCCCCCCGCCGCCGCCCAAGATAGAGAAGGTGGTGCAGCCCACCGCGGCGCCCAAACCGCAGGCCTATGTGCCGCCGGTGGTCAATCCGCCGCCGGTCACCTCCACGGCCAACGCGATCCAGTCCACCACCTCGGACCCGGCGCCGCAGCCGGCGCCCACCCCGGCCCCGGCGGTGGAAGCGCCCAAGGGCCCGGTGTCGGCCAAGGCCAACTGCAGCCATCTGCAAGCGCCGGAGTACCCGAGCAAGGCGCAGCAGGACGAGATCCAGGGCGTGGTGCGCGTGGCCTTCCAAGTGGGCGACAACGGCAAATTCAGCACTATCGCCAATATCTCGTTCGACGGCGGCATTCCGCCGCGCTACCGCAGCGGTTTCCAGTCGGCGATCACCGCCGCGCTGCAAGGCTACAGCTGCAAACCCAACAGCCTGCTGAGCCAGGAATTCGGCTTCAAACTCGATTCCGGCGAATGAGCGCGAGCGCGCCGCGACCGGAGCAAGCAATTCTTAGGAGAAACAGAACATGAGCAAAATCACCCGCATCGCCTTCACCGCCGTGGCCCTGTTGAGCAGCCTGACCGTTCAGGCCGCCGAAACCGCCCACGTGACCAGCAACCCGTACGGCATCGACGCCCTGTGGGCGCAAGGCGACATCGTCGCGCGCGGCACCCTGATCATCCTGCTGATCATGTCGGCGGCCACCTGGTATGTCGGCATCGTCAAGCTGCTGGAACAGCGCCGCCTGCTGAAGCAAGGCCGCGAGCTGCTGGCGGTGCACGGCGCGGAGCTGCAAAAGCGCGCCAGCGA